>DASYEM010000099.1:0-55018 GCA_036499025.1 Parvibaculum sp.
CGGTGCAGGTGAAGACGAACTTGCCGGACGTGATGTCGACCTGACCGCCGCCGAAGGAGACGGCGTAAAGGCCCTTCTTCACCGAACGCAGGATGGCGGCGGGATCGTCATTGCCCGCGAGCATGTAGGTATTGGTCATGCGCGGCATGGGTTGATGCGCGTAGGATTCGCGCCGCCCATTGCCGGTTGCCTCCATGCCCATCAGGCGCGAATTGAGCCTGTCCTGCATATACCCTTTGAGAATGCCGTCTTCGATCAGAACCGTGCGCGAGGTCGGCGTGCCTTCATCGTCCACGGTGAGCGAGCCGCGACGATTGGCGATGGTGCCGTCATCGACGACCGTGACGCCGGGCGCGGCGACGCGGGAGCCGAGCAGACCCGAAAAGGCCGAGGTCTTCTTGCGGTTGAAATCGCCTTCGAGCCCGTGGCCGATGGCCTCGTGCAGAAGGATGCCGGGCCAGCCGGGCCCGAGCACGACGTCCATCTCGCCCGCGGGCGCGGGCACGCTGTCGAGATTGACGAGCGCCTGACGCAGGGCCTCGTCAACCTGACCCTGCCACTTCGCCGGATCGATATAGACGTCATAGCCGGTGCGGCCGCCCGTGCCCTGGCTGCCGGTTTCCTGACGGTCGCCGACACCGGCGACGATGGAGACGTTGAGACGCACCAGCGGGCGCACGTCGCGCACGACATGGCCGTCCGGCCGCATGATCTCGACCGCCTGCCATTCGCCCGCAAGCGAGGCCGAGACCTGACGGACGCGGGCATCGAGGCCGCGCGCATAGGCGTCGATGTCGGAGAGAAGCTTCACCTTCTCCTCGAAGCTCTGGGCGGCGAGAGGGTTCTCGTCGCTGTAAAGATGGACATTGGTGCGCTTGGGCCCGTCCGCGAGCATGCCGGAATGGCCGTGCTTGACCGCCTGCACGGCGGCGCCGGCGCGCTTGATCGCCTCTTCGGAAAGCTCGGACGAATGCGCATAGCCGGTTGATTCGCCCGCCACCGTACGCAAACCGAAGCCCTGCGTCGTGTCGAAAGTCGCGGTCTTGAGGCGACCGTCATCGAAGGCGAGGGCTTCCGACTGGCGGTATTCGAGGAACAACTCGCCGTCGTCGGCGCCCTTCAGCGTCTCGTCGACGAGACCTTCGACGCGTGAACGGTCGAGGCCGGTTTGGGAGAAGAAGAGATCATTGGCGGCGTCGGTCATTTGTTATTCCTTTGCCGTCATTGCGAACGCAGCGACGCAATCCAGAGGCGGCGGTTTCGGCGAAGATGGATTGCCACGGCCCTGCGGGCCTCGCAATGACGAGAGACGATGGCGTTGATTTAAGAATGCTGAAGCCACTCTTCAACCGGAACGAGCCGGTGCGGCAGGGCGGAGAGATCGCAGCGCACGACCTGTGGCGCGCAGCTGTAGAGCGGATATTGGATCACGCGCAGCGACATCAGATCGACGAGGAAGACGCCATTGATGCGGCCGAACCAGTCGTCCCATTGCTGGAAACGCCAGCTTTCCCAGCCGCCGGGCGGCGGCGCGACGATGTCGTCGACCATGTCGGGATGGCAGGCGCAGAAGCCGACGGCCGAGCGGCCCGGATTGCGCGGCGTGAAGTAGGGCGCGGCCTCGCTGATGAGGTCGGGCGCGGCGCCGCCATTCGCGCCGAGCACCAGCCCGGCCGAAATCCGGCGTCCGAAATGAAAGTGGATCAGGGCCTCGTCGCGCATCGCTCACGCCTCTTTTTAAGAGTGGTTCTTACTCTATGCCTTTTTCGCGGGGGAGGAAGCCTCAAGCACCTGACAGGCCGCGATTATTGTGGCAAAACGTCGCAAAACCGCGCTGGGCTTGTGGTGAGCGGTGCGGGCCTGTCTATACTCCCGAACGCGAGTCGGGACGGACTGACGAAGCTGAGGAAATCCGCCGCAATGTCCGCCGCGATGAGAGCCTTGCGGTGGGCATCGGTTTATGTTTTCTGGCGCCGGGATTTCGGGTGGCGATGCGCTTGGTGCGCTTGCCCCCGCTCGCGAGGAGCCGATAAAGCTCCTCCGGGGCTTTTGAAGACACGAGTAGGCAAGACGCAACTTGCGGCAGCAGTGGGAGCTGGGAACTAGCATGCGGTTTCTGAACGGTATCGGGCGCTTGGTCGGACTTGGGGCTTTCGCGCTCGCGGCTGGGCTAGTACTCACCACCTCGGCGGCGTTCGCCACCGGTATGGCGGTGCCTGGCCAGATGGGCTTCCAGGAAGCCGTGACGCCGGTCATGGAAGACATCGAGAGCTTCCATCACTTTCTTCTCATCATCATCACGATCATCGTCGTCTTCGTGTCGGGGCTTCTCATCTATGTGATGCTGCGCTTCAACCGGAAGGCGCATCCGATCCCCTCCAAGACCTCTCACAACACGCTGATCGAAGTCGCGTGGACGGTGCTGCCGGTTCTGATCCTCGTGATCATCGCCATCCCGTCCTTCCGCCTTCTCTACAAGGAACTCGTCGTTCCCCCGGCGGACATGACCATCAAGGCGACCGGCAACCAGTGGTATTGGGGTTACGAATATCCCGACAACGGCAACCTCTCCTTCGACGCCAATATGGTGCCGGAAGATGAACTCAACGGCCGTCCGCGCCTTCTGGCCGCCGACAACGCCGTGGTCGTTCCCGTCAACACGACGGTGCGCGTGATCGTCACCGGCGCCGACGTGATCCATTCCTGGGCCGTGCCCGCTTTCGGCGTCAAGGTCGATGCCGTTCCCGGCCGCCTCAACGAAACCTGGTTCCGCGCCGAGAAGATCGGCACCTATTACGGCCAGTGCTCCGAGCTTTGCGGCCAGGGCCACGCCTTCATGCCCATCGAGGTCCATGTGGTCTCGAAGGAAGATTTCGCCGCCTGGGCTGAAAAGGCCAAGACGGCTTCGGGCGAGACGCCGGTCGAGAGCGTCAAACTCGCGCAATCGCATACGGGGACCGTGCGCTGAGCGCACGGCATGAGAACAACACGTTCTAGAGTTTGAAGAGCGAAGGATTTAGAGCAATGGCAGGGCAAGCTGCGGCGCACGCGGACCACCACGAGGACCACCCCACCGGTTGGCGGCGGTATGTCTACTCGACCAACCACAAAGACATCGGCACGATGTACCTGATCTACGCGATCATCGCAGGTATCCTCGGCGGCGCCTTGTCGGTTGCGATCCGCATGGAGCTGCAAAACCCGGGCGACCAGATTTTCGGCGGCAATCACGATCTCTACAACGTCTTCGTGACCGGCCACGCGCTCATCATGATTTTCTTCATGGTCATGCCCGCCATGATCGGCGGCTTCGGCAACTGGTTCGTGCCGCTGATGATCGGCGCGCCGGACATGGCCTTCCCGCGCATGAACAACATTTCGTTCTGGCTGCTTCCGCCCGCGATCGGCCTGCTCATCATTTCCTTCTTCGTCCCCGGCGCGCCCGGCGGCCACGGCGCGTCCGGCGGCTGGACGATCTATCCGCCGCTCTCGACGAGCGGTTCGCCCGGACCGGCGATGGATTACGCGATCCTCGCGCTCCATCTCGCGGGCGCCTCGTCGATCCTCGGCGCCATCAACTTCATCACCACGATCTTCAACATGCGCGCGCCCGGCATGACGCTGCACAAGATGCCGCTGTTTGTCTGGTCGATCCTGGTGACGGTGTTCCTGCTGCTTCTCTCGCTCCCGGTTCTCGCCGGCGCGATCACGATGCTGCTCACCGACCGCAATTTCGGCACGACCTTTTTCGCGCCCCAGGGCGGCGGCGACCCGATCCTCTTCCAGCATCTGTTCTGGTTCTTCGGCCACCCGGAAGTTTACATTCTCATTCTTCCCGGCTTCGGCATGGTCAGCCAGATCGTTTCGACCTTCTCGCGCAAGCCGGTCTTCGGCTATCTCGGCATGGCTTATGCGATGGTCGCCATCGGCGTCGTCGGCTTCGTCGTCTGGGCGCATCACATGTACACGGTCGGCCTTTCGGTCAACACGCAAGCCTATTTCGTCGCCGCGACGATGGTCATCGCCGTGCCGACGGGCGTGAAGATCTTCTCCTGGATCGCAACGATGTGGGGCGGCTCGATCGAGTTCCGCACGCCGATGCTCTGGGCGATCGGCTTCATCTTCCTCTTCACCATCGGCGGCGTCACCGGCGTCGTGCTGGCCAATGCCGGCGTCGACCGTTCGCTGCATGACACCTATTATGTCGTGGCGCATTTCCACTACGTGCTGTCGCTCGGCGCCGTCTTCGCGATCTTCGCGGGCTGGTACTACTGGTTCCCGAAGATGTTCGGCTACATGTATTCCGAATTCCTCGGCAAGCTGCATTTCTGGGTCATGTTCATCGGCGTGAACCTCGTCTTCTTCCCGCAGCATTTCCTCGGCCTCGCAGGCATGCCGCGCCGTTACGCGGACTACCCGGACGCCTATCACCTGTGGAATGAAATCTCGTCCATCGGCTCCTACATCTCGGCCTTTGGCGTGCTCATCTTCATCGTCGGCGTCATCCACGCCTTCGTGCGCAAGGAAAAGGCCGCCGACAATCCGTGGGGCGAAGGCGCGACGACGCTCGAATGGACACTGTCTTCCCCGCCGCCGTTCCATCAGTTCAGCGAACTGCCGCGGATAAAGTAAGTTAGAGAGAGCAGAAGCGTTTATGTCCGACAGCTCGATCACGAGTGACAGTCTCGGGGTGCGTCCCCAGGCGCGGCCATTGTCCGAAACGGGCATGGCCGCTCCCCGCGACTATTTCGAGCTGCTGAAGCCGCGGGTGATGTCGCTCGTCATCTTCACCGGCCTCGTCGGTCTCGTGGTGGCGCCGGGCACGATCAATCCCGTGATCGGTTTCGTCGCGCTGCTTTGCATCGCCATCGGCGCGGGCGCGTCGGGTGCGCTCAACATGTGGTACGACGCGGATATCGACGCGAAGATGACGCGCACGGCCAACCGGCCCGTTCCGGCGGGCCGCGTGACGCCGGGCGAAGCCTTCGGCTTCGGCATGACGCTTTCCATCGGTTCGGTCCTGACGATGGGCCTTGCCGTCAACTGGGAAGCGGCGAGCCTTCTCGCCTTCACGATCTTCTTCTATGTCTTCATCTATACGATGTGGTTGAAGCGCCGCACGCCGCAGAACATCGTCATCGGCGGCGCCGCCGGCGCTTTCCCGCCGATGATCGGCTGGGCGGCGGTGACGGGTTCGGTGTCGATCGAATCGATCACGCTCTTTCTCATCATCTTCATGTGGACGCCCCCGCATTTCTGGGCGCTGGCGCTTTTCAGCAGCCAGGATTACGAAAAGGCCGGCGTGCCGATGCTTCCCGTCGTCGCGGGCGAGCGCGAGACGCGCCGCCAGATCATGCTTTATTCGATGCTGCTGGTGCCGGTCACGCTGGCGCCGGGCTTCATCGGCATGGCGGGCGGTCTCTATATGGGCGTCACCGCCATTCTCGGCCTCTTCTTCCTCGGCTTCGCCTTCCGCGTCTGGCGCGACAAGTCGGGCACGTACAAGACGGCCAAGCAGCTTTTCGCCTATTCGATTCTTTATCTCTTTCTTCTGTTCAGCGTATTGCTCGTCGAGCAAGGGTTCGGGATTGCCCTCCCGCTGCACCTGTGAGGGCTACGTCTATGACAGATAACGGCAATCAGGAGCCTTTCCGCTGGACGGAAGAGCAGTTGAAGCGCCGCCGTCAGCGCAATGTGGCGCTGGCCTGGGTCCTTGCCGGACTGGTGGTTCTGTTTTTCGTGATCACGATCGCCAAGCTTGGCGGCAACGTGGCCAATCGGCCCGCCTTCGGGGCCTTGGGTCAAATCGAACGTATTGGATAAGGACATTCGGCGGTATCTTTGCCGAAGGCTTAGTGGAGAAGACGGGACATGGCTGACGCCCACGCCAAACATCACGACTATCATCTCGTAGATCCGAGCCCCTGGCCGGTTCTCGGCGCGATCGGCGGTTTCGTTCTTGCCGTCGGCGCCGTGCATTATTTCCACGGCTCGCCGCTCTGGTCGGTCGCTCCGGGCTTCCTCATCGTTTTTTACACGATGTTCGGCTGGTGGCGCGACGTGCTGCGCGAAGGCAACAAGGGCGACCACACGCCGGTCGTTCAGCTTCACCTGCGCTACGGCATGATCCTGTTCATCGCTTCGGAAGTGATGTTCTTCGTCGCCTGGTTCTGGGCCTTCTTCGATGCGAGCCTTTTCACCGCCGAGCCCATTCAGGCGGCGCGCGCCGCTTTCACCGGCGGACATTGGCCGCCGCAGGGCATCGAGGTTTTCGACCCCTGGCACATTCCGCTGCTGAACACGCTGATCCTGTTGACCTCCGGCACAACGGTCACCTGGGCGCATCACGCGCTCCAGCATGACGACCGCAAGGGCCTCGTTCAGGGTCTCATCGTGACGGTCATCCTCGGCCTGATCTTCACCAGCCTCCAGGCATTCGAATATGCCCATGCCACTTTCTCTTTCGGCGGCAGCATCTATGGCTCGACCTTCTTCATGGCGACCGGCTTCCACGGTTTCCACGTCATCGTCGGCACGATATTCCTCGCCATCTGCCTCATTCGCGCCATCAATGGCGGCTTCAGCTCCAAGCAGCATTTCGGTTTCGAAGCGGCGGCCTGGTACTGGCATTTCGTCGACGTGGTCTGGCTCTTCCTCTTCGCCTCGATCTACATCTGGGGCTCGCATGGCGGCGTGATCCATCACGGCTGACCGCGACGCGCGTTAAGTTACCGGGGGCGGGCCTGCGACGAGCGGCCCGCCCTTTGTTTTTTTGGGGTACGGATTCCGCTGCGCGCTGCTTTCCATTTTCGTCATTGCGAGCCCCGAAGGGGCGTGGCAATCCAGAAAGCCGGGAAGTGAAGACTGGATTGCTTCGCTTCGCTCGCAATGACGGTCTGTCTGTAATTGAAGGTCGGCTTCGAGGAAGAAAGAGCATCCGATGGATGACCGCATTTACCCGCCGCAGTCCTCGCTGAAAGTCGGCCTCAAGGTTTGTTGCCCGCGTTGCGGCGAAGGCAAGCTCTTCACCGGCTTTCTGACGGTGCCGCCGACATGCGGCGTCTGCGGCCTCGACTATGATTTCGCCGATGCAGGCGATGGTCCCGCCGTTTTCATCATGATGATCGCGGGCTTCATCATCGTCGGCCTCGCGCTGTATGTGGAAGTGAAATACCAGCCGCCCTATTGGGTCCATGCGGTCTTGTGGATTCCACTGACGCTTTTTCTTACCGTCGGTCTGCTGCGCCCGTTGAAGGGCTGGCTGATCGCCCAGCAATACAGACACAAGGCAGAACCGGGCAGGCTCGAATAATGACGACGACAACCGGCAACCGTTTTTTCCGCCCGCTGCTCTGGCCGACAGTGGTGACGCTCATCGCGCTCGCCATTCTGGCCGGGCTCGGCGCATGGCAGCTCGAACGCCTGCAATGGAAGCTCAATCTGATCGCGACCATCGAACACCGCATGGCCGAGCCCGCCGCGCCCGTGCCGGCGGAAGGGGGCTGGCCGTCGCTCGATCTGAAGACGCTCGAATATCATCACCTCCGCCTCGAAGGCGCGTTCGAGAACGACAGGGAACTCCACTACTTCACGCAGAACGATGACGGCGATCCGGGCTACGACATCGTGACGCCGCTGGCGCTCGCGCAAGGCGGGGTGGTGCTGGTCGATCGCGGTTTCGTGCCGCTCGAAAAGAAGGAGGCTTCGACGCGCGCCGCAGGCCAGATCGAAGGCCCGACGCGCCTCACCGGCGTCGCCCGCGCGCCGCAGGCTCGCGGCATGTTCTCGGCAACCGACGATGTCGCAAAGAACATCTGGTTCACGCGCGATCCGAAAACGATGGGCGAGGCGCTGAAGCTCGACCATGTCGCGCCTTTCTATGTCGAGGCGGACGCGACGCCGAATGCCGGCGGCTTTCCGATCGGCGGGCGGACGCAAGTGACGATCCGCAACGAACATCTGCAATATGCGATCACCTGGTTCGGCCTCGCGGCGGTTTTGCTGGCGGTTTATTTTTCCTATCACTGGTCGAACGGACGGATTGGACGGCGCAAAAATGACTGAACGCAATTCGACGGCGGCTTATGCCGCGCTGAAAGACCGCTTTGCGCGGCTTTCCGCGCTGGGCGGCGCGCAGGCGGTGCTGCATTGGGACCGCGCGACCATGATGCCGGAAGGCGGCGCCCGCGCGCGGGCCGAACAGCAGGCGACGCTCTCGCTGATCGCGCATGAAACGCTGACCGCGCCGGACGTCACCGATCTTCTGGCGAGCGCCGATGCGACGGCGAGCGCGCTCGACGAATGGGACCGCGCCAATCTCTCCGAGATGCACCGCGTTCACGCGCACGCCACCGCGACGCCCGCCGATCTCGTGACGCGGCTGTCGCATCAGAAATCGACGACCGAAATGATCTGGCGCAAGGCCCGCGCCGCCAACGACTATGCGAGCCTCGCGCCCGCGCTCGACACGCTGATCGGCCTGATCCGCGAACAGGCTTCGGCCAAGGCCGACGCCTTCGGCCTCAGCGCCTATGACGCGCTGCTCGACGGCTACGATCCGAACCGCCGCGCCGCCGACGTGGACAAGCTCTTTGCCGAACTCGAAGGCTTTCTGCCGGGCTTGCTGCAAGAGGTCATGGAAAAGCAGGCCGCCGGGCCGAAGGCGCTTTCTGTCAAAGGCCCGTTTCCCATCGCGTTGCAGGAGAAGCTCGGCCGCGAGGTCATGGCGACGCTCGGCTTCGACTTCGATCATGGGCGTCTCGATGTCAGCCATCATCCCTTCACGGGCGGCGTGCCGGACGACAGCCGCATCACCACGCGCTACGACGAGGCGGATTTCACTGAAAGCCTGATGGCAGTCATCCATGAGACGGGCCATTCACTTTATGAGCGCGGGTTGCCGCAAGAATGGCGGACCCAGCCGGTCGGCCGGGCGCGCGGCATGACGATCCATGAGAGCCAGTCGCTCCTCTTCGAGATGCAGGCGGGCCGCTCGGCGGATTTCATCGCCCACCTCGCGCCGCGCCTGAAAGCCGTCTTCAACGGCGAAGGGGAGGCGTGGACGCCGGAGAATTTGCTGCGCCACTACCGCAAGGTCGGTCCGAGTTTCATCCGCGTGCAGGCCGACGAGGTGACATATCCGCTGCATGTCATCCTGCGTTACCGCCTCGAACGCGCGATGATCGCGGGCGATCTCCGCGCCGCCGATCTGCCCGCCGCGTGGAACGAGGGGATGAAAACCTTGCTCGGGATCACGCCGCCGGACGACGCTTCGGGCTGCATGCAGGACATCCATTGGCCGTCCGGCTCCTTCGGTTATTTCCCGACCTATACGCTGGGCGCGCTGGCCGCCGCCCAGCTCTTCGCGGCCGCCAAAACGGCCCATCCGGGCCTTGAAGGGGCTTTGGGAAAGGGTGACTTTTCTCCGCTTATTCAATGGGTTAGGGAGAATGTACATGGCCGGGGGTCGCGCCTGACGCCGGACGAAATCATCGTCTCCGCGACCTCGGCGCCCCTTGGAACGGGGGCCTTCAAGCGCCATATCGAGGCTCGTTACCTTAACCGGTAACCCTGAACCCAAGCATTTCCGCCGCTTCGCCCGGCTCGTTTGCCAGTGGCTTCGGCCCCGGCTAGGTTAGGCCCTGTCCGGCCTTGGCGCGCTTTGTCGACCGGTCATCCAGGAGATTATGTTGAAATACGTCAGCACAAGGGGACAATCCCCGGAGCTTGAATTCGAGGAAGTATTGCTCGCCGGTCTGGCCCGGGACGGGGGGCTCTACGTGCCCGCCGAATGGCCGCTGATGAGCGAGCGCAAGATCAGGGCGCTGGCCGGGCTCACCTATCAGGAAGTCGCTTTCAGGGTCATGCGGCCCTTTATCGGCTCCTCGATCTCCGACGGGGCGCTTTCGGGCATGATCGGCGAGGCCTATGCGAGCTTCGGCCACAAGGCCGTCGTGCCGCTGGTCCAGACGGACAACAATGACTGGCTGCTTGAGCTTTTCCACGGGCCGACTTTGGCGTTCAAGGACGTCGCCATGCAGATCCTGGCGCGGCTTTTCGACCATGTGCTCGAAAAGCGCGGCCGCCGGATCACCATTGTCGGCGCGACGAGCGGCGATACGGGCTCGGCGGCCATCGAAGCCTTCAAGGGCCGCGACACGACCGATATTTTCATCATGCACCCCAAGGGCCGTGTGTCCGAGGTGCAGCGCCGCCAGATGACGACGGTGCTCGACGCCAACGTCCACAATATCGCCATCGAAGGTTCCTTCGACGATTGTCAGGCGCTGGTGAAGGCGATGTTCAATGACCACGCCTTCCGCGACGAGGTTTCGCTCGCCGGCGTCAACTCGATCAACTGGGGCCGCGTGATGGCCCAGATCGTTTATTACTTCACGAGCGCCGTCGCGCTCGGCGCGCCGGGCCGCCCGGTTGCCTATTCGGTGCCGACCGGCAATTTCGGCGACGTCTTTGCAGGCTTTGCGGCAAGCCGCATGGGGCTTCCCATCGCGCGGCTGCTGGTCGCCACCAACGTCAACGACATTCTGGCGCGCACGCTGCAAACGGGCCGCTATGAAGTCGGGCAGGTGCAGCCGACGATCAGCCCGAGCATGGATATTCAGGTCTCGTCGAATTTCGAGCGCCTCGTCCATGACGCTTACGGCCGCGACGGCGCCGAGGTGCGCCGCCTGATGCAGAACCTGTCGCAGTCGGGATCTTTCGAGATCGACAATCTGCGGCTTGAAGCGATGCGCATGATCTTTTCCGCCGCCCGTGTCGATGAAGCGGAAACCGCCGCGACGATCAAGCGGGTGCTTGAAGAAACGGGCGAGCTGATCGATCCGCATACGGCGGTTGGCGTCGCGGCGGCGCGCACGGAGCGCGGCGATCTCGCCACGCCGATGGTGACGCTTGCGACCGCCCATCCGGCGAAGTTCCCGGATGCGGTGAAAAAGGCGACGGGCATTCATCCCGAATTGCCGCCGCGCATGGCGGATCTGTTCAAACGTGAAGAGCGTCTCGACGTGTTGCCGAACGATCTTCATGCGGTGGAGACATTTGTGCGGGAGCGGGCGAGAGCATTGGCGGCGTGAGTTGAGTAGCGGGTGCGGGCGTAACGAGTTTGAGGCAAGACAGGAGAGTGCGATGGCGGTCGAAGTGACAAGGCTCGAAAACGGTCTGACGGTTGTGACCGACACCATGCCGCATCTGGAAACCATCTCCGTCGGCGTCTGGGTCAATACCGGCGCGCGCCATGAAAGCCCACGCCAGCACGGCGTTTCGCATCTTCTGGAACACATGGCCTTCAAGGGCACGGGCCGTCGTTCGGCCCGCGCCATTGCCGAGGAAATCGAAAATGTCGGCGGCCATCTGAACGCGCATACGGCGCATGAGACGACCGCCTATTACGCCCGCGTGCTGAAGAACGATCTGCCGCTCGCCGTCGATCTGCTGTCCGACATTCTCCAGCATTCGGCCTTCGACAAGGACGAACTTGAGCGCGAGCGCGGCGTCGTCATTCAGGAAATCGGCCAGTCGCTCGACACGCCCGACGATCTCGTTTTCGATCATCTGCTCGAAGCCGCCTATCCCGGACAGCCGATGGGCCGCACGATTCTCGGCACCGTCGATACGGTGAACAGCTTCGACCGCGATGCGCTGCAGGGCTATATGAGCGAGCGTTATCATGCGCCGGGCATGGTGCTGGCGGCGGCGGGCGCGGTCGATCACGCGCAACTCGTGGCGCTTGGCCGCGAACGCTTTGCAGGCCTGCCCAACCGCATCAATAACGGCGCTGAACTCGCGACCTTCCGTGGCGGCGAACGCCGCGAGGAGCGCGATCTGGAACAGGCGCATATCGCGCTGGCCTTTGAAGGCCCGGCCTATGGCGACCCGGATTATTACACCTCGCAGATTTTCGCCAGCGTGCTCGGCGGCGGCATGTCCTCGCGCCTCTTTCAGGAAGTGCGCGAGAAGCGCGGCCTTGCCTATTCGGTCTTCGCCTATTCGTGGTCTTTCGCCGACACGGGCATTCTCGGCGTCTATGCCGGCACCTCGCCCGACGATCTCGCCGAACTGATGCCGGTCGTTGCCGGTGAAATCGCCCGCATGGGCGACGACACGACCGAGGAAGAAACCGCCCGCGCCCGCGCCCAGATGAAGGCCGGTCTGCTGATGGGCCTCGAAAGCTCATCGTCGCGCGCCGAACAGATCGCCCGCCAATATGCGGTTCATGGCCGCGTGCTGCCGATCGACGAGGTGATCGGCAAGGTCGATCAGGTCGACGCAGCGGCGGTGCGCCGGTTTGTCGGCCGTTTCCTCAACAAGACGGCGGCAAAGCCCGCCATCGCGGCGGTCGGCCCGTTGAATGGGGCCGGCGGCGGGCTTGAATCCTATGAGCGTCTCGCGGCAAGATTTGCGTAGAGAAGGGGGCGAGTGCGCCGCCTTCGGGGGAAACGCTCGCTATGGCCTTTCTGCGATCCATATCGAAGCCGGAGGTCGCGCCTCTCGTGATCGGGGATGGCGTCTTTTTACGCGGGCCGCTCCTCGCCGACTTTGCTGAATGGGCGAGCTTGCGCGAAAAGAGCCGTGACTTCCTCGTGCCCTGGGAACCCACCTGGCCGGTGGATGAGCTGACCAAATCCTCCTTCCGCCGCCGCATCCGCCGTTATCAGCGCGAGGTCCGCGAGGATCACGCCTATCCGTTTTTCATTTACCGCGAGGCGGACGGCGCGCTGGTCGGCGGCTGCACCTTGTCGAATGTCCATCGCGGCGTGCAGCAATTCTGCACGCTCGGCTATTGGGCGGGCGCGCCTTTCGCGGGGCAGGGCTACATCACGAAAGCGGTGCGCGCACTGATCCCTTATGTCTTCGAGGAATTGAAGCTGCATCGCTTGCAGGCCTCGACCTTGCCGGAGAATGAACGCTCGAAAGCGGTGCTGCGCCGCTGCGGCTTCCGCGAGGAAGGCTATGCGCGCGGGCTTTTGCGCATCAACGGGGTCTGGCGCGATCACGTGCAATTTGCGATTCTGCGGGACGATCCGCGGATGTGAGGGGACGGATTCGCCAACTGAAATAAACGTCATGGCGCTTCCATTTCACCTCCCCCTCGTGGGGAGGTCGGTCCGCGAAGCGGATCGGGTGGGGGGTCTCTTCGCAAAACTCCGCTGCGATGGAATTGAAGCAATCTGGAAGAGACACAATCCAGCTTCGTGGGAGCCTTTGACGCCGCGCCCCCCACCCGGATCGCAAATGCGATCCGACCTCCCCACGAGGGGGAGGTGAAGATAAATGCTGAAAAGAGGATGAGTTGGAACGCAATAAAAACGAACCGCGCCTTCCCCGCGCCATCGTCTTTGACGTTTTCGGCTCCGTCGTCGATTGGCGCACCAGCCTGATCGATGAACTGACCGCTTTCGGCAAGACGCGTGGCATCGAGGCCGACTGGGTGAAGCTTGTCGATGACTGGCGCGGCGAATACATGCCGTCGATGAAGCGCGTCTATAAAGGCGAGTTGCCGTGGACGCGGCTCGACGATCTGCATCGCGCTTCGCTTGAGAAGCTGGTGGCCGGGCAGGGGATCGAGGGCCTCACGGAAGATGATCTCGCGCATATGACGCGCGGTTGGCACAGGCTGAAGCCGTGGCCGGATTCGGTCGCGGGGCTGACGCGGCTGAAGTCGCGCTACATCATCGCGCCGCTGTCGAACGGCAACGTTTCGCTGCTGCTCAATATGGCGAAACACGCGGACCTGCCCTGGGATACGGTGCTGGGCTCCGATCTCTTCGGTCATTACAAGCCGTCGCCGGAAACCTATCTCGGCGCGGCCCGCCTGCTCGATCTCGAACCCGGCGAGGTGATGATGGCGGCGGCGCATAATGGCGATCTGAAAGCCGCGCAGAAGCTCGGGCTGATGACGGCCTTCTTCGCCCGTCCGACCGAATATGGCCCGCATCAGCAATATGATTTCGAGCCGGACGGCGAATGGGATTATGTGGCGCGGGATATTGAGGATCTGGCGCGCCAGCTCGGGGTGTAGCGGGGGGCGCGGGCCTCGTCCTTCGAGACGCCGCTGCGCGGCTCCTCAGGATGAGGGTTTAAAACTCCCGCTCCTCACCCTGAGGAGCGATGCGGGACGCATCGCGTCTCGAAGGGCGAGGCCCCAAAGGCCCAAGGCGGGTTGGCCCTGCGCGCTTAACCGGCCATGATGGCGGCAATGCTTACCTTGTCTTCGTGATTCTAGGCGACACTCGGGGACGCGATCTGGCCGGGGGGCCATGTCGGGACGATCTGAAGGGGAACGGATGCGGCGGAGAGGCCAAATGAGGGGACGCGCTCTCTATCTGATGAGCGCGGTGGCGGCGTCTTTGTTGACGTTCGCTTCGCCCGGCCATGCGCTCGACGCCGTGGTGATGGATGACGACCGCGCGGTCGTGGACCTCACGCCCTTCACCGAATTTTATCACGAGAAGGGCCAGAAGCTCACCATCGAGGCGCCGGAAACCGGCACGACCGATCAGGATAGCGGCGCGGCGACAAAGCCCGGCGACGCCGCCGCCGCTCCGGCGACGCCGGCCGCGCCCGGCGAGGAACAAGAGAGCGAACCCGAAGACGACGGCTCCGTCACCCTGTCCGACGGCTCGACGGAGGTGGACGGCATCTGGCTCGCCGCCGCCTTGCGCAATCGTGCCCAAGCGCCGGTGACGCGTTATCTGATCGCCGATGAACGCGGCAGCGGCTTTCTGCATTTCCTCTGGCCGGTGCCCGAACCCGGCATCGACCGCGCTTATGCGGCGGGGGCTGAAGACCCCGTGCCGGTGTCCGAAGATGCGCGCCCCGGTTTTGCAGTGCTGGCGCTTTCCGTCGATCCGCTGACCAGCGTTACCGTCGCGCTGCATTCCGAAAAGCCCGCGCCGCAATCGCTCTATCTCTGGAAGCCGTCGTCATGGCAATCCTTCAATCGTCGTCTCGCGCTCATCGAAGGCGGCATGCTCGGCGTCATCGCCGCGCTCGCGATCTATCTTGCCGCGCTTGCGGTGCTGACACGCGCACCTGCCGCCCGCTCGACGGCGCTTCTTCTCGGCGCGGGCTTTCTGGTCGAACTGGCCGAGTTCGGTTATCTCGGATCGATCTTCGGCGTCTCGCCGCATTGGGAGGCGGTGCTGCGCACATGCGCGCTTGCGCTTTTCGCCGCGTCGGTCTTCGCGCTTGAACGCTTCTTCCTCGATCTCGAACGGCATTTCGAATGGCCGTCGAAAATCGCCCGCATCATGTCGCTGGCGGTTCTCGCCGCCATTCCGCTCGCCATCCTCTCCGCGCCCGCAGGTGCGCTCTTCGTTCGCCTGAGCCTTGCGGCCGCGCTGCTGGCCGGCGCGCCGCTTGTCGTCATGGCGGCGCTGCGCGGCGTGCGGCCCGCGCAATTGCTGATCCCCGGCGCGGCGCTTTTCGGTCTTGCAGGGCTCATCGCGACGCTCCATGCGGCAAGCTGGATACCCGGCACCTTTGTCGGCACGCCGCTGGTCGTCGGCGTCTTCACCATCGCGCAGGTGCTCTTTGCTTTTGCCGCCGCCTATCACGCGCAGGGCGGACGCCGCCGCGCCGATGTCGGCAGCATCCGCAGCGAGCAGCGCCACGCTTTCGCGCTCAGCGGCGCAAGGCAGGGCGTCTGGGACTGGGATATTCTGAACGACACGCTTTATGTTTCGCCGTCCGTCGAAGCGCTGCTCGGCCTTGACCCCGGCGCGCTGGGCGGCACGGAGGTCGCGTGGCGCGAGCACATGCATCCCGGCGACCGCGAAACCTATCGCAATGCGTTGAACGCCTATATCGATCGCGGCAACGTCTCCTTCGCGCTCGAATTCCGCATGCGCCATTCCGACGGGGCTTTCCGTTCGATCATGTTGAGCGCCAGCTGCATCGCGGGCGCTGAAGGCTATGCGACGCGCTGCATCGGCACGGTGAGCGACGTCACCTCGAGGAAGCTTGCCGAAGAACGCCTCTTCCACGACGCGGTGCATGACAGCCTGACCGGCCTGCCGAACCGCGCGCTGTTCATGGACCGCCTCGACCGCGCGATCCGCCGCACCGGCCTCATGGATCGCCCGCGCGCGGCGTTGCTGCTGGTCGATCTCGACCGCTTCAAGACGGTGAATGACAGTCTCGGCCATTCGGGTGGCGACGCGCTGCTGATCGCCGTGGCGCGGCGTCTTGAATCTCTCGTGACGCAGGAAGACACGGTCGCCCGCATCGACGGCGACGAATTCGCCGTGCTGCTGGCGACGCGCACGCATCGCGACGATGCCATGGCCTTTGCCGAAGCCTTGGCGGAATTTCTCTCCCAGCCCATCGAGATCGGCGGACGGGAAGTGTTTCCGACATCATCGGTGGGCGTCGCGATTTGCGAAGACAGCCATGAACGTCCCGAAGAGCTTTTGACCGAAGCCGAAATCGCCATGTACCGCGCCAAGCGTTCGGGCAAGGCGCGTATCGAAATTTTCGAGCCGGGCATGCGCGGCGAAGTCGACGATCAGTTGAGCGTCGAAACCGATCTGCGCCACGCGCTCGACCGCAAGCAACTCGAAATGTATTACCAGCCGATCATGTCGCTCGGCGATGGCAGCGTGCGCGGCTTCGAGGCGCTGGTGCGCTGGAACCATCCCGAACGCGGATTGCTGACGCCGGACGATTTCGTGCCGCTGGCAGAGGAAATCGGCCTCATCAGCGAAATCGGCCGCTTCGCGCTGCGCGCCGCGAGCGAGGAACTGGCGACGTGGCAGAAGCTTTTCCCGCTGGAGAAGGCGCTCTTTGCCAGCGTCAATGTGTCGAGCCGCCAGCTTCTGCGCCACGATCTGATCGAGGACGTGAAGCGTGTGCTGCATCGTATCGACATCGTGCCGGGATCGCTGAAACTCGAAGTCACGGAATCGCTGGTGATGGAGAACCCGGAATTCGCCGCGCAGGTTCTGACGCGCTTGAAGAATCTCGGCGCGGGTCTGTCGCTCGACGATTTCGGCACCGGCTATTCGAGCCTGAGCTATCTGCAACGCTTTCCCTTCGACACGCTGAAGGTCGATCGCTCTTTCGTCGCGGGCATGTCGGCAGATCACGAAACGCCGGTCATCATCCGCTCGATGGTGACGCTCGCGCATGATCTCGGCATGGAGGTCGTGGCCGAAGGCACCGAAAGCGAGCAGCAGGCGATCGACCTTGCCGCGATGGGCTGCGATTTCGGGCAGGGCTATCTCTTCGGCCAGCCGATGCGCGCCACGGAAGCGCTGGACTTTATTGCGCGGCATTGGCGGCGGTAGTTTATCCGTCGAATGTGCCTGATCCTCGTTTGTCATCCCGGCTTTATGCCAGGATTCAGGGGCGGCAAATCCGAACAAGCGGCTCCTGGACCCCGGGACAAGCCCGGGGTGACACCGAATGTTTGGCGGAAGAAAATCTACGCGTGCCCGGCTTCGCCTGACAGCAGCGACAGGTTGATGCCGAGTTTGGCCAGCGCGCTGTGATATTTGGCGCCGAGATTTTGCCCGAACAGCAATTCCTGATCGGGGTCGCAATGCAGCCAGCCATTCGCCTGTATTTCGGCTTCGAGCTGGCCGGGCGCCCAGCCCGCATAGCCGAGCGCCAACAGCGCGTGGGCGGGGCCGCGGCCGACGGCGATGGCGCGCAGGATATCGACGCTCGCGGTGAGACCGACATCTTCATCGACCGGCAGCGTCGAATCTTCCGAGAAATAATCCTGCGTATGCAAAACGAAACCGCGCGCCGCCTCGACCGGGCCGCCGACGAGAACGGGGCAGGCGAGCATCTTCTGATGCAGGCCGGGATTTTCGTCCTGCATCGGAATCGCGAGCTGATCGAGAAGATCGGGCATGGTGAGATTGGGCGCGGGCTTGTTGACGACAATGCCCATCGCGCCTTCGGGATTGTGAACGCACATGTAGATCAGCGTGCGCGTAAACCGCTCGTCGCCCATCTGGGGCATGGCGATCAGCATCTTGCCTTCGAGGAAACCTTCCTCTCCGGCGCGGTAGCTCAGATCTCCCGACATGTGTGTCATGCCAAACTATCTGCCTCCGTGCACAGGCCCGAACATTGGGGCCGCCGATATTGTCGGACCTTGCGGGGCACATGTCACGCCCCTTATCGCAGAATGTCCCGGCCTACTGTCTCTCGCCTGCCGAAGCCTTTAAGCTCAGGCGAGCGTTAAAGGTGAACGAAGCGATGGTTGCAAGGTTCCGTGAGCGAAATGCCGATGAATGCCCGCGCCATCTGTGCGGACTTTTTCTGGCGGCTTTCTTCACTCTTTTTGGTTTTGTGGGGAACGCGCGCGCTGGCGACGCACCGCCGTCGCTGGCCGGCGAACGCGTGGACCTCATCGCCGGAATTGCATTCGCCGCGGATCGACCGAAGCTCTTCGGCATCCGCATGGTGATGAAGGATGGTTGGCACACCTACTGGCGATCGCCCGGCGATTCGGGTATCGCGCCGCGCTTTGACTGGTCGGGATCGAAGAACGTCGCGGAGGTGAAACTGCTTTGGCCCGCGCCGGAACGCTTCGATGCCGAAGGCGACATGACGGTCGGCTACAGAAGCGAAGTGATCTGGCCGGTGCTGGTGCGCGCCGCCGATGCGGGCAAGCCGGTGACGCTCGATTTGAAAATGAGTTACGGCATCTGCTCCGACATTTGCGTGCCGGGCGAGGCGCATCTGACGCTCGCACAGACGGCGCGGGACGATGGCGCAGCGATCCGCCGCGCGCTGTCGCGCGTGCCCGCCGCGCCGAAAAACGAAAGCGATGTTTCCGCGCGGCTGGATGGCAAGTCTCTCCTCGTGACGCTCAAGGGCGCGCATGAAACGCCGGCGCTGATCGTCGAAGGTCCGCGCGGCGTCTGGTTTGGTAAGCCCGAGGCGACGGCGAGCGGCGGCATCGTGAACTATGCGGTGCCGGTGGAAATGGATGCGGGCAAAAGCTTGAAGGGCGCGACGGTTGTGCTGACGTTTTCGGGGCGGGAAACGGCTATCGAAGCGTCACGCAAGCTTGAATAAGCAGGGCTGGCGGCGACCCGGCTTTGCGGCTTTAATGCCGCTCAACGGGAACGCCCCTCGCAATGCGGCGACACATCATGGAGGCAAGAATGGCGATCAATGTCGGAGACAAAATTCCAGACGTCACGCTGATGAAGCTGACCGATAAGGGCCCGGCCCCGGTCAAGACCGGCGATTATTTCAAAGGCCGCAAGGTCGTCGTCTTCGCGCTGCCCGGCGCGTTCACGCCGACCTGTTCCAACCAGCACCTGCCGGGCTTCATCCAGAATGCCGACACGATCAAGGGCAAGGGCGTTGACGAAATCGCCTGCGTCTCCGTCAATGACGCTTTCGTCATGGGCGCCTGGGGCAAGGCGCAGGGCACGGAAGGCAAGGTGACGATGCTCGGCGACGGCAATGGCGACTTCACCAAGGCGCTGGGCCTCGACTTCGACGGTTCGGGTTTCGGCATGGGCACGCGCTCGTTGCGCTATTCGATGCTGGTCGATGACGGCGTCGTGAAGTCGCTGAACAAGGAACCGAACCCCGGCGAAGCGAAAATCTCCGGCGCGGATAATATTATTTCGCAGTTGTGATTGATGGGCGGATGAATAGTCCGTCTAAGCCATATATTCAGGTGTCATCCCGGCTTTATGCCGGGATCCAGGGGCGTCATATGCCGAGCAATCGGCTCCTGGACCCCGGGACAAGCCCGGGGTGACATCCGAATATTGAATTACGATCCAGCCTTTACCTTCAGAAACGGCTCCATGCCGCGCCGCGCGAGTTCATCCGCGCGTTCATTGCCGTCATGGCCCGCATGGCCTTTGACCCAGTGCCAACTCACGTCATGCGTCTCGATGGCGAGCTCAAGTCGCTTCCACAATTCGGCATTCTTCACCGGCTTCTTGTCCGATGTGCGCCATCCGTTGCGCTTCCAGTTGTGAATCCATTTGGTGATGCCGTCTTTGAGATAATTTGAATCCGTGTGGAGCTTCACGTGGGACGGACGCTTCAGCGTCTCGAGCGCCATGATCGCGCCCATCAGTTCCATGCGGTTATTGGTGGTGAGCGTTTCGCCGCCGAAGATTTCTTTCTCCGTGCCCTTACAGCTCATCAGCGCGCCCCAGCCGCCGGGACCGGGATTTCCCGAGCACGCGCCATCCGTATAAATCTCGATAATCTCGCTCGTCGTCATACGTCGAGCCCGTATTCGGCAGGCGAGCTGACGCCGCGATGAAAGCGCAGGCGCTTGATATATTCGTTCGGATTTTTCGGGCTGACCAATGCGCCGGGCTGGCGATTGAGCCAGTCGTAAAGTCGCGTCAACAGGAAGCGCATGGCGCTGCCGCGCGCGAGCAGCGGAAGCGCCGCAAGCTCGGCGGCGTCGAGCGGGCGGACTTCGTTGTAAGCTTGCAAGAGCGCGCGGGCCTTTGTGATGTTGAAAGAGCCGTCATGCTCGAAGCACCAGGCGTTGAGGCAGATGGCAAGGTCGTAGGCCAGCGCATCGTTGCAGGCGAAATAGAAATCGATGACGCCGGAGAGCTTCTCGCCGACGAAGAACACATTGTCGGGAAAGGCGTCGGCATGGATGACGCCTTGCGGCAGGTCGCGCGGCCAGTTGCGTTCCAGCGTGCCAAGCTCGGCCTCAAGCTCGGCCGCGAGGCCGCCGACGACTTCATCGGCGCGCGTGCCGCAAGCTTCAAGCAAAGGCCGCCAACCGGAAACGCTGAGCGCGTTTTCGCGCTTGATGCCGAAGTCGCGGCCCTTCAGATGAAACTCGGCCATGGCGCGGCCAAGCTCGGCGCAATGGCGCGGCTGTGGACGGCGCACCGAAACGCCTTCGAGAAAACTGATGAGCGCCGCCGGACGCTCCGCCAACTCGCCCAGCATCTCGCCGCGCTTGTCGCGCAGCGGCACGGGGCAGGCAAAGCCCTTGCCGGCCAGATGGTTCATCAGTCCGAGAAAAAACGGCAAATCCGATTTCGCGACGCGCTTTTCATAGAGCGTCAGAAAATAAATGCCCGTGGTCGTGTGAAGCATGAAGTTCGAATTCTCGACGCCCTCGGCAATGCCCTTGTAGGAGAGCAACGTGCCGATGCCATAGGGCTCGAGAAAGGCCTCAAGCTCCTCGTCCGGGACTTCCGTGTAAACCGCCATGCCCGCGTTCCTATTCGCCGGCCAGCGCGCGGGGCAGCTTGAACTGCACACGCTCGCGCACCGTCTCGACCATTTCGAGCGTCACGTCGAAACGCTCGCGGAAGGCGGCGATGACTTCATCGACCAGAACTTCTGGCGCGCTGGCGCCTGCGGTCAAACCGACGGTGCGCGGCGTGCCGAGCGCCGCCCAGTCGATATCGGCGGCGCGCTGCACCAGCGCCGAATAGGCGCAGCCCGCGCGCTCGGCGACTTCGACAAGCCGCATCGAGTTCGACGAATTGGGCGCGCCGATGACGAGCATGGCTTCCGCGCGCGGCGCGATGACCTTCACGGCTTCCTGCCGGTTCGTCGTCGCGTAGCAAATGTCTTCCTTATGCGGCGCGACGATATTGGGGAAGCGTCGCTTCAGCGCTGCGACGATCTCGGCCGTGTCGTCGACCGACAGCGTCGTCTGCGTGACGAAGGCGAGCTTCTCCGCATCGCGCGGCGTGAAGGCTTCGGCGTCCGCCAACGTCTCGACGAGCTTCACCGCGCCGTCCGGCAATTGTCCCATTGTGCCGATGACTTCGGGATGCCGCGCATGGCCGATCAGGATGATCTCAAGCCCGCGCTCCTGAAGCCGTCCGGCCTCGATATGTACTTTGGAGACGAGCGGGCAGGTGGCGTCGAAATAAATCAGCTCGCGCGCCGCCGCCGCTTCCGGCACGGATTTCGGCACGCCATGAGCCGAGAAGATGACCTTGCCGCCTTCGGGCACTTCGTCCAGCTCCTCGACGAAAACCGCGCCCTTGCGTTCCAGCGCCTCGACGACGAAGCGGTTATGCACAATTTCGTGGCGGACATAGACCGGCGGCCCGAATTTATCGAGCGCATTTTCGACGATCTGGATCGCCCGGTCGACACCAGCGCAAAAGCCGCGCGGGCTCGCGAGGATCAGCGTCAGAGGGCGGAGGGCTTGGGTCATGCTACGGCTCATATGGGGTCGCGCCCTGCTTGTAGCACGGCGGACACTCCGATAAAGTGCGGCCACCGCGCCCGGCAGGGCGGTCCCGCCTAACTATCTGAAAAGCCACGCTTTCTCCAGCAACATTTCCCGAGCAACAATCCAAGCGAGTGAACCGACGATGCCGTTTCCGACCGAACGACAAGACGCGCCGCGCCGTTCCGCTTTCGCCCTTCGCGGGCTCGCTCTGACGGGCATTTTGTTGATGCCGCTGGTGCTTGGCGGTTGTAGCTGGCTCGGCCTTGGCAGCAGCGACGAGGACGAGGCGCTGGAAGATATCGAGAAGGCGGCGCCGAAGCCTTGCCCCTCCATCGGCGTTCTCGACGGGGCGGATCGCGTCACGATCTTCAACGGCCGCGGCAAGGATTTGACCGACGTGGTCGTGCGCGCCGAGATCACCAAGGCCGCGATCAAATGCGAATACGATACCGGCGAACACACGATTTCGGTCGATCTCGCCTTTAACGGCGGCGCTGAATTGGGCCCCGCCGCGACCTCGCGCGACATGTCGCTGAAGGGTTTCCTGGCGATCACGCGTACCGATGGCAAGAAGGTCAGCAAGCAGATCTACGACATTCCGGTCACCTTCGACAAAAGCCGCAACGTGCGCTTCCTGAAGAGCATCGAGGAAACGGTCGTGCCTTATGGCGGCAATGTGAATGGCAGCATTTACGAGTTTCTGGTCGGCTTTCAGCTGACGCCGGACCAGCTCGACTACAACCGCAAGGTGCCGGTCGGCCCGCTGAGGTAGGCCGGTTAGCCTTCACGGATTTCCACATATTCAATCTGTCACCCCGGCCTTGTGCCGGGGTCCAGAACTGCTTGCTCCGAGCGTGCCGCTCCTGGATCCCGGCACAAGGCCGGGATGACAGCAGAGCGATGCGGCGAGTGAGCGTCGCAAATGTGGAAAACGCCCGATTCGTTTGTTTCTGAGGCTTTGCCGCAATTGACTCCCCATCGGGCCTCCATATGATCGGCCCCACTACGGATTTCATACACATGAACTCTGCGGGAGAGACCGGAGCACACTAGCTGGCTCCGGCGCCGAAGGAGCAACCGCCCCGGAAACTCTCAGGCACCCAGGACCGCAGGGGGATGAATCTCTGGAAAGCAGACCGGCCGCGATAGGCCAGGTCTCACCGACGGGCGTAAGCGGCAAGGTCTTCGGATCGACCCCGCGAAATCTCTCAGGTTCCGCGACAGAGGGGGCGCTACCGGCGATTTATTCGTCGAGTGGCAGCCCTTGACGATTCGCGCCCTGAAAGACCCGATGACCGCAGATCACACCGAAAACGAAACGCTCGAAGTCACGCCGCTGCATGCGCTCCATATCGAGCTGGGCGCGAAGATGGTGCCTTTCGCCGGTTACGACATGCCGGTGCAATATAAGGACGGCGTGCTGGCCGAGCATTTGCAGACGCGTAATGCAGCGGGGCTTTTCGACGTCTCGCATATGGGGCAGGCGTTTCTCATCGGGCCCGACCACGAAACGGTTTCGCGCGCGCTGGAAGCGCTGGTGCCCGGCGATATTCTCGGCCTTGCGCCCGGCGCGATCCGCTACACGCTGCTGCTGAACGACGAAGGCGGCATTCGCGACGATCTGATGGTCACGCGCACGCAAAAAGACGGCACGCTGTTCCTGATCGTCAACGCCGCTTGCAAGCATCAGGACTTTGCCCATATTGAAGCGCATCTGCCCAAGGGTATCGCGCTGACGCGGCTCGAAGACCGCGCGCTGATCGCGCTGCAAGGCCCGAAGGCCGTCGAGGTGCTGACGCGTTTCGCGCCCGCTGTCGCGGAGATGGATTTCATGACCTCGCGCGACATCGACGTCGCGGGCATTCCCTGTTTCGTCAGCCGCTCGGGCTATACGGGCGAGGACGGCAACGAGATTTCGGTGCCTGCGGGCAAGGCCGTCGAACTGACCAAGAAGCTTCTTGCAGAGTCGGAAGTGAAACCCATCGGCCTTGGCGCGCGCGACAGCTTGCGGCTTGAGGCGGGGCTCTGCCTTTACGGCCATGACATCGACGAGACGACGACGCCGATCGAAGGCGCGCTTGGCTGGACGATCCCCAAGCGCCGCCGCGAAGAGGCGAATTTTCCCGGCGCGAAAATCATCATGGGCCATATCGCCAACGGCGTGACGCGCAAGCGCGTTGGCATTTTGCCCGAAGGCAAAGCGCCCGCGCGCGACCACACGGAGATCGTGGATGCGTCGGGCAAGACAATTGGCGAAATCACCAGCGGCAGTTACGGCCCCACCGTCGGCGGGCCGATCGCCATGGGCTATGTCGAAACGGCTTTTTCGAAAACCGGCACGGATGTTGAGTTGATGGTCAGAGGCAAGGGCCGCCCCGCGAAAATCGTGGCGATGCCTTTCGTCGAGAAACGCTTTCACCGCCCCGCGACGAAGTGAGCCGGGCGCAATCAAAGAGGCAATGACGGATATGAGCGAAATACGTTTCACCGATCAGCACGAATGGGTGCGCATCGATGGCGACGTGGCGACAATCGGCATCACCGATTACGCGCAGGAGCAATTGGGCGACGTGGTCTATGTCGAATTGCCGGACGTCGGTAAGTCGATGGCCGCCGGTGACGAAGCGGCGGTTGTCGAAAGCGTCAAGGCGGCGAGCGAAGTCTATGCCCCCGTTTCCGGCGAAGTCGTGGAAGTGAACGGCGACCTTGAGGGTGCGCCGGGCGGCGTCAATGAAGACGCGATGGGCCGCGGCTGGTTCGTCAAGGTGAAGCTCTCCGACAAGTCGGAACTGGCCAAGCTGATGGACGAGGATGCCTACAAGGCATTCGTTGAGGGATTGGCCTGAGCATGAGGGGGTAGGCGCGGCGCCTCACTTTCTTCTCCTCCCCCCTTGAGGGGGAGGCGGGAACGCGGAACGCGTTCCGGGAGGGGGTCCGCTTCGCAAGGCTCTTATTCGTTCAGGAGTACCCCCCACCCAACCCTCCCCCTCAAAGGGGGAGGGCTATACGGACCGAGCTTGACTTTAATTCTGAAAGCAAAATCATGCGCTACCTGCCCCTGACCGATGCCGACCGCCGCGAGATGCTTGGCGTCATCGGCGCCAAGAGTGTCGACGATTTGTTCCGCGATGTGCCCGAACGCGCGCGGCGTGCAGGTCTTGTCGATCTGCCCAAGCGTCAGGGCGAGCTTGAGGTCGAGCGCGCATTGACGAAGATGGCGGCAAAGAACGTCTCGGCGGGGTCCGTGCCCTTCTTCGTCGGCGCGGGCGCTTATCGTCATCATGTGCCCTCGACCGTCGATCATCTGATCCAGCGTTCGGAGTTCCTCACCTCCTACACGCCTTATCAGCCGGAAATCACGCAAGGCACGCTGCAATATCTCTTCGAGTTCCAGACGCAGGTGGCGATGCTCACCGGCATGGATGTGGCCAACGCCTCCATGTATGACGGTTCGACGGCTTGCGGCGAGGCGGTGCTGATGGCGCATCGCGTGACGAAGCGGAAGAAGGCGGTGCTGTCCGGCACGTTGCATCCGCAATATCGCGCCGTCGTTGAAAACATTTCCGAAGTCGGCGGCTATGCGGTCGATGCGCTGCCGCCCGCGATCCCCGGCGCGACGGAAGACATTATTTCGCGCATCGGCGACGACACGAGCTGCGTCGTCGTGCAGGGCCCGAGTTTCTTCGGCGAGCTTGTCGATCTGCGCGCCATTGCCGACGCCGCCCATGCCAAGGGCGCGCTGCTGATCGCGGTCGTCACCGAAGTCGTCTCGCTCGGCCTCGTCACGCCGCCCGGCGAGATGGGTGCGGACATCGTGGTGGGCGAAGGCCAATCCATCGGCAATGGTTTGAATTTCGGCGGGCCCTATGTCGGTCTCTTTGCCACCAAATCGAAATATGTGCGCCAGATGCCGGGCCGCCTTTGCGGCGAAACGGTGGACGCCGTGGGCGAGCGCGGCTTCGTGCTGACGCTCTCGACACGCGAGCAGCATATCCGCCGCGAAAAGGCGACATCGAATATCTGCACCAATTCCGGCCTCTGCTGCCTTGCCTTCACGATCCATCTGTCGCTGCTGGGCGAAGACGGGCTGAAGCGGCTGGCGCGCATCAATCACGCCAACGCGGTGAAACTTGCCGATGCGCTTTCCGCCGTCAAAGGCGTCGAGGTGCTGGACGACAGCTTCTTCAACGAGTTCACGATCCGCTTGCCGAAGTCGGCGGCGGGCACGGTCGATGAACTGGCGGACAAGGGCGTCATCGGTGGGTTGCCGGTGAGCCGCCTGATCCCCGGCAATGCGTCGGTCGAGAACCTTCTCATCGTCGCCTCGACTGAAATCAATACCGATGAGGACCGCGCCTCATATGCCAAAGCGTTGAAGGAGGTGCTGTGATGTCGGGCATGAACAAGCAGGGCCGCTCCACCACGCCGGGCGAAGTGAGCGCCGCCTCGATCCAGACCTATACGGGCAATCGCGGGCTTCGCCTCGAAGAGCCGCTGATTTTCGAACTGGATAATCCGGGTGCTTGCGGCGTCGATCTCGATGAGCCCGCCGCCTTCGCCTCGCGCCTCGGTGCGATGGAGCGCAAGGGCCGCATCGGCCTGCCGGGCGTTTCGGAACCCGATGTGATGCGCCATTTCGTGCGCCTGTCGCGCAAGAATTATTCGATCGATGCGGGGCTTTATCCGCTCGGCTCCTGCACGATGAAGCACAATCCGCGCCTCAACGAGAAGATGGCGCGGCTTGCGGGCTTTGGCGACGTGCATCCGTTGCAGCCGCAAAAGACGGTGCAGGGCGCGCTGGAGCTGATGGACACGCTCGCCCATTGGCTGAAGGAACTGACCGGCATGCCTGCCGTCGCGATGTCGCCCAAGGCGGGCGCGCATGGCGAACTCTGCGGCATGATGGCGATCCGCGCCGCGCTGGCGGCGCGCGGCGAGGCGGCAACGCGCACGCGCATTCTGGTGCCGGAATCCGCTCATGGCACCAATCCGGCGACGGCGGCGCTGCTCAATTACAAGGTCGATGAAATTCCCGCGACCGCCGAAGGTCGCGTCGATCTCGCCGCCTTCAAGGCGAAGCTCGGGCCGGACGTCGCGGCGATCATGCTGACCAATCCCAACACCTGCGGATTGTTCGAGCGCGACATCATAGACATCGCCGATGCGGTTCATGCGGCGGGCGCTTACTTCTATTGCGACGGCGCGAACTTCAACGCCATTGTCGGACGCGTCCGTCCCGGCGATCTCGGCATCGACGCGATGCACATCAACCTGCACAAGACCTTCTCGACGCCGCATGGCGGCGGCGGTCCGGGCGCGGGTCCGGTCGTGCTCTCCGCCGCGCTCGCGCCCTTCGCGCCGCTGCCTTATGTGGTGCATGGGGCGGGCGGTTTCGCGATGGTCGAGACAGAAGGCGAAGCAAAAGCCGATGGCACGCAGCCTTTCGGCCGCATGGTCGCCTTCCACGGCCAGATGGGCATGTTCGTTCGCGCGATGGCTTACATGATGAGCCACGGATCGGATGGTCTGCGTCAGGTCGCGGAAGATGCGGTGCTGAACGCGAATTACGTTCTGGCGTCGCTGAAGGACGATCTCTCCGCGCCCTTCGAAGGGCCGTGCATGCATGAAGCGCTGTTCGACGATCGCTTCCTGAAAGGCACCGGCGTCGAGACGCTCGATTTCGCCAAGGCGATGATCGACGAGGGTTATCACCCGATGACCATGTATTTCCCGCTGGTCGTTCACGGGGCCCTGCTGATCGAGCCCACCGAAACGGAATCGAAGCGCACGCTCGATCAGTTCATCGGCACGTTGAAACATCTCGCCAAGGCGGCCAAGGGCAACGACAAGTCGCTCTTCACCGGCGCGCCGCATTTCGCACCGCGTCACCGCCTCGACGAAACGCTGGCCGCGCGCACGCCCGTGTTGCGCTGGCAGAAGGAAACGCCGAAGCAGGCGGCTGAATAACAAAAGAGAGCAGGGGGAGACGATATGCGTTGGTCCGTGAAGCGCGTTGCGCTTGGCGTCGTTATTGTTTTGGTGGCGGGCGTTGCCATTGTCGGCGTCGCCAAATGGCGCGAAGTGAAGCGCGCGCAATTCGTCGCGTCGATGTTTTCGGGCGCCGACGAAGTCGAAAACTTCCGCAACATGGATGCGATCTTTCCGACGCGCAAGATCGCGCGCGGCGGCGAGCCCTATGTGATCCCGCAAGGCACGAAGATCGACTTGCCCAAGACCTATGCCTATAACGGCAAGACGCTTGATACCGAGGCGCTTCTCAACGATACGGACACGATGGCCCTTGTCGTCGTGCAGCACGGCAAGATCGTCCGCGAAGACTATCGGCGCGGCAATACCAAGGACTCGCGCACCATCTCGTGGTCGGTCGGAAAATCCTTCATCTCCGCGCTGGTCGGCATCGCGGTCCATGAAGGCAAGATCAAAAGCATCGACGATCAGATCACGGCCTATGCGCCCGAGCTTAAAGGCACAGGCTATGACGGCGTGACGATCAAGAACGCGCTGCAAATGTCGTCGGGCGTGGGCTGGAACGAAGATTACAGCGACAAGAATTCCGACATCTCCCGCTTCGGGCGCACGCTCGCCTTTGGCGGTTCGATGGTGGATTTCGCCAAGACGCTGAAACAGGCGCGCACCCCCGGCACCTATAACCTCTATAACAGCATGGACGCGCAGGTGCTGGGCCTCGTGCTGAAACACGCGACCGGCGAAACGCCGTCCGATTATCTGTCGAAGAAAATCTGGTCGAGGATCGGCGCGGAGCGGGACGCCTATTGGGTGCTTGACGATGCGGGCAATGAGCTTGCCGCCGGCGGCGTCAATGTCACAGCGCGCGACTACGCCAAGTTCGGCCTTCTCTATCTGCACGAGGGCAAGTGGAACGGCGAGCAGCTCGTGCCCGCCGATTGGGTGAAGGCGTCGCATACGCCCGACGCGCCCTATCTCATGCCGGGCCGGAACAAGAACAAGTCCGAGACATCCGAAGGGATGGGCTATGGCTATTTCTGGTGGATACCGGCTGAGGCGAACGGACCCTTCTCGGCCATCGGCATCTACAACCAGTTCATCTATGTCGATCCCGCGCATGACCTCGTCATCGTCAAGACCTCCGCCAATCATTCCTATGGCGGCGGGGCGACCGAGGCGAGCTATCGCGAGCTTGAAACCTTCGCCTTGTTCCGCGCGATCACGGATGCGCTGCCGCAATGAACGAGGCGCGCTTCATCGAATTGGCGCTTACCAATGAGACGAACTGCACCATTCTCGATCGCTTGCCTGAATTGAAACTGCCCGACGCATGGCTTGTGTCGGGCAGTCTGTTTCAGAGCGTCTGGAATGCGCAGACGGGCCGCGCGTCCGGCTATGGCATCAAGGATTACGATGTCTTCTACTTCGACCCGGATGCGAGTTGGGAGGCGGAAGACGCCGTGATCCGGCGGTGCGCGGAAGTCTTTGCGCCGCTTGGCGTCGAGGTCGAGGTGAAAAATCAGGCGCGCGTGCATCTCTGGTATGAGGAAAAATTCGGGACGCCTTATCCGCCGCTGACCTGCGCCTGCGAAGGCATCGACCGATTTCTGGCTCATGCCAGCATGGTCGGGCTGCATCCCGGCATGGAAGGCTTGCGGCTCTATGCGCCCTGCGGTCTCGACGACGTCGAGACGATGACGCTGCGTCCCAATCGCGCGGCGAATTTCAGCGCTGAACTCTATCGGGCGAAAGCGGCCCGCTGGAAGGCGATGTGGCCGGAATTGAGGGTGATGTCACCCTAACGATCATTGCGAGGCCCGAAGGGCCGGGGCAATCCATCCTTTGCGGCAAGATGGATTGCTTCGCTTCGCTCGCAATGACGAAGAGGGTGGTCTCTGTAAAACTCTCACCTCACCAAAGTCGTCATCCCGGCCTTGTGCCGGGATCCAGGAGCGTCAAATTCTGAGCGAGTGGCCCCTGGACCCCGGCACAAGGCCGGGGTGACAGTGAGTATTTTGATGTGAAGCCTTAAGCCGCCTTCAGCCTCTCGACGAAAAACGCGATGACGCGCTTGGCGGCTTCCTTGGTCGGCTGGCCGTCTTCGTCGATCAGGTCTTCGGTGACAACGGAATGAGGCTTGGGCTCAGGCGATTTCGGATTGGCGTATTTGTCGTCGATCTCTATGCCCTCAAAGCCGTCGCCAAGTTCACGCCGCAACGTCTCGAAACGTTGGCCGGGCGAGGTCACGTCGCCCTTGAAGCGCAGGCCCAGCACCTTGTCGCCTTTGGCGCAGCGCGCCTTCAGGTTGGCGAGTTCTTCGGGGCTGACATGCAGCGCCGCCTTGCGCGCCGCGCCGATGGGGAAGGGAAGCGAAGGTTGCGATAGCACGGGCGCCATCACCGACGGTTCCATCATCATCGACATGGCGAAATTGCCGGAGAAACACATGCCGATGGCCCCGACGCCCTTGCCCCCCGCTTCCTCATGCGCATGACGCGCCAGCGCCCTGAGCCAGCTTGTGACCGGGCTCGACCTGTTGCTGGCGAGAACGTGAAACTCATGCCGGATACAGATCGTCGCCACTGACTTCAAAACATATGGAATGCTGACGTCGCGCCCGGCCTCGCCGACGAGAAGTGGCATGTAGACGCGAAAGCCCGCATCGACCACCCAGTCGGCAAAGCGAGTGACGTTGGGCGTGATGCCCGGAATTTCATGGATGACGACGACGGCCGGCCCGTGCCCGCGCACATAGACGGGCTTGGTCTTGCCCTCATGCGTGAATTCCGTTTGCGTATAGTCGCTGAGCATGGCGTTCCCCTTTGTTCCCCGAAAGAGAGGCTAACGCATTTTCTCTCGTCATTGCGAGGCCGCAGGCCGAGGCAATCCATCTTCCTTGCGACGGAAGACTGGATTGCCACGGCCCTTCGGGCCTCGCAATGACGACTTGGCGGACAAAGAAAAACCCCGCCGGATGAAGGCGGGGTTTCAATCTCTTGAGGCTGGAAAGCCTTAGTGCAGCTTGGCGGCGAGCTCCGAAATCGACTTCTCGACGATCTGGCTGTCCTTGGCCGCATCGACCTTGGCGGCGATGACTTCGCGTGCCGCGTTGATGGCGATGTCGGCGGCGGCGGCCCGGACTTCGGCGACGGCCTGCGTCTCGGCCTGATGGATCTTGTCCTCGGCGAGCTGCTGGCGGCGCACGACCTGCGCCTCCATGGCTTTGTGTGTTTCTTCGGCAAGGCGCTCGGCCTCGACGCGCGCCTGCGCGACGATGGCTTCGGCTTCCTTCATCGCTTCGGCCTGCTTCTGCTTGTAGGAAGCGAGCAGGGCCTGCGCTTCTTCACGAAGGCGGCGGGCCTCGTCGAGTTCCTTGGCAATGTCGGCAGAACGCTTGTCGAGCGCGCCCGTCACCAGAGCGGGAACTTTGTAATAGATGATGATCGCCGCGAAGATGAAGAAGGAGATGGCGACCCAGAACTCGGCGGTCGCGAACATGGATACGGGTTCTTCGTGCATGACGTTCTCCTCAGGCCTTCAGCGCGGCATCGACCGCACGCTCGGTCGCGGTCTTGTCGGCTTCTTCGCCCAGCAGCTGCGAGACGATGGCGCCTGCGACGTCGATGGCGACGGTGCGGACATTTCCGAGTGCCGTTTGCTTGGTCGCCTTGATGGCGGTCTCGGCGGCGGCGATCTTTTCGTTGAGCCTGGCTTCGATATCGAGACGCTTGCGTTCCGTCTCGGCGGCAAGCTCGTCGCGCGTCGCCTGGGCGATGCTGTGCGCCTTCGCCCGTGCTTCGGCCAGAGCCTTTTCGTAAGCCGCGATGGCGGCGTCCGTCTGGGCCTTGGATTGCGCGGCCTGATCGAGGTCGGACAGGATGCGATCGCGGCGTCCCTCGATGACGGTCGCAATGCGCGGCAGCGCAACACGCGCCATCAGCACATAGAGAACGAGGAAAACGATCGCGAGCCAGACGAGCTGGGGAACGAAGGTTTCAATAGCTAGCTGCGGCATATGTCTCGCACCCTTTTGAGGCGCCTCTCAAATATCCCTTGAGGGACGGGCGCATTATGCACCCGTCCCCGCTCGGGAAGACCGGACCGTTTCTTCAGATCACGAAGAGCAGGATGAGCGCGACGACGAGACCGAAGAGGCCCGTCGCTTCGGCGAGAGCGAAGCCGAGAAGCAGGTTCGGGAACTGGGCCGGAGCGGCGGCCGGGTTACGAAGCGCGCCGGCAAGGTAGTTGCCGAAAATCGTGCCGATGCCGACGCCCGCGCCGGCAAGAGCGATACAAGCAATGCCCGCGCCGATGAGCTTGGCTGCTGCTGGTTCCATGGTCCTTAGTCTCCGTCTTCTTCGGGACGCCTATGCGCCCCTTTCAGGTTGATCGTAGGGCGATAAGCCCGGCTTGCCGTCGAATGCGCCGCACAGCGCCTTAGTGCATGTGCAGAGCGTCGTTCAGATAGATGCAGGTCAGGATCGCAAACACATAGGCTTGCAGGAACGCGACCAGAATTTCGAGGCCCGTGAAGGCGACCATGAAGGCCAGCGGCAAGAAGCCGCCATACCAGCCCATCGCGATGACGAAGCCGGCGAAAACCTTGAGCATGGTGTGGCCCGCCATCATGTTCGCGAAAAGACGAACAGAGAGGCTGATCGGGCGGGTGAGATAGGAAATCAGCTCGATGACCACGAGCAGCGGCAGCATAACCGCCGGCACGCCCTTGGGCACGATGAGGCCGAAATAGTGCCAGCCATGAACGGCGAAACCGACGAACGTCACGCCGAGGAAGATGAAGCTCGCCAGCGCGAAGGTGACGATGATGTGGCTGGTGACGGTGAAGGAATAGGGCACCATGCCGAGCATGTTGGTGAAGAGCACGAACATGAAGATGGTGAAGACGAGGGGGAAGAAGCGCTTGCCCGCATCGCCGACATTGTCGCGCAGCATGTTGGCGACGAATTCATAGGAAAGCTCGGCGACCGACTGGAGACGGCCGGGAACCAGCGAGCGCTTGCCCATGCCGACGACGGTGAGGAGCGTGATGAGCCCCGCCGCGATAATCATCCAGAGAGCGGAGTTGGTGAACGACGCATCGACGCCACCGATGTGAATCGGGAAAATCGTCTCGATGCGGAACTGATGCATCGGGTCGATGGCCAAACCGCCACCGTGATGAGCCGCGCCGGATGCTGCCTCTTCTGCCGCCACGTTGGTCGTCCTGTCTCTAGGGCGCCGGTCCGTTAGGACTTCGTGCCCGAATTGCCGTTCCCTGCATCCTGTTCGGCCTGCACAGCGAGCTGCTTGGCCGTCCTGAACACGTTCAAAATTCCCGCTGCCATGCCGAGGAAGAAAAAGATCAGCAGGAACAGCGGTCCCGTACCGAGCCATTTGTCGAGAAGAAGGCCAATTCCACCGCCGACGAAGACGCCCGCCACGAGTTCGGTGGAGAGCCGGAAGGCGATGCCCATGGCCGAGCCTCGGGCAGCAGTCGCAACTGGCTGTTGGTGGGCCTGCTGCTGTTGATGCAGCCTTGCCTCGAAATCCGCAAGATCGGATTTTCGCCCCTTATCCGCACCCGGATCGCCGGGGGATGTGCCGCCGTCAGAGCCTGCCAAATCCCCGCGCTCCTCGCGCAAAAAGGCCCCGAAATCTCGCAGAGCCCCGCCTCAAGCCGCGCGCACCCTACTTGCGACCCATAAGCCTGTCAAGAACCGGGTAACTCTATTTAAGTCATTGATCCAGAATAGCTTTTGGCCGTCCTTAGCGGCTGCGGCAATCCGCCCCGGCGAGGGTCTGAGTCGCGGGACATGGCTCGGCGGAAAAGGCGCCGGGGATGCAGCGCAGGATCATCGAATTATGGAATAAGACGGAGCAAAAAAGGAGGTCCATCTGGCTTTTTCGAGGGGGAGGCCGATAATTCCGGCAGGATGCGGCAAAGGAGGAGCGACGCCTTGAAGATCACGCTCACTTTCGACAACGGCCCGCATGAGGAGGTGACGCCCTTCATTCTGGAAACATTGGCCGAACGGGATGTGAAGGCGACGTTCTTCGTTATCGGCCAGCGGCTGATGAAGCCGGCACGGAGAGCGTTGCTCCATCGGATTCGCGGGGAAGGCCATCTCGTCGGCAATCACACCTGGTCGCATGGAACGCCGCTCGGCTGGGTCGCAGACGGCGAGGCGGCGCTCTCCGAAATCGCCCGCGTCGAACCTTTGCTGGAGCGGCCCGCCGCCGACCCCATGCTTTTTCGTCCCTCGGCGGGCGGCGAGGCGATGGATCGCAGGCTCCTGAGCCCGGCTGCGGCGCGCCATCTATGTGATGGCGGCTATACTTGTGTGCTCTGGAACAATCTGCCGCGCGACTGGATCGACCCGGATCTTTGGGCTGCTCGCGCGCTTGAAACGGCACGGTCGCAAGAATGGTCGGTCGTCGTTCTCCACGACGTCTGGATGGATGCGATGCGCCATGTCGGCGATTTCATCGATGAGGCGCGGCGCGAAGGCGCCGTGTTCACGCAAGACTTCCCGGAGGAATGCCTGCCGATCGCCGGAGGCCGCGCGGCGGCGAACCTCTCCGACTATGTGAACTGAAGAGCGGTCAGGACGCTTCGAGGAAGCGCTCGGCCCGTTCGAGATCGACGGAGACGAGCGTCGAGACGCCGCGTTCCTGCATGGTGACGCCGAACAGACGGTTCATGCGGGCCATCGTCAGCGCGTGATGGGTGATGATGAGGAAGCGCGTATCGGTGGTGCGCGTCATCTCTTCCATCAGATCGCAGAACCGCTCGACATTGGCGTCGTCGAGCGGCGCGTCCACTTCGTCCAGCACGCAGATGGGCGAGGGGTTCGTCAGGAACACCGCGAAGATCAGCGACATGGCCGTCAACGCCTGCTCGCCGCCCGAGAGCAGCGACATGATCTGGAGGCGCTTGCCCGGCGGACGGGCGAAGATTTCGAGGCCAGCTTCGAGCGGATCGTCGGACTCTGTGAATTTGAGATGCGCCTCGCCGCCGCCGAAAAGATGCGTGAACAGGCGCTGGAAGCTTGTGTTCACCTTCTCGAAGGCTTCGAGCATGCGCTCGCGGCCTTCGCGGTTGAGGCTGCCGATACCTTGACGCAATTTCGCGATGGCGTTGATGAGATCTTCGCGCTCGCTGGTCATTGTCTCGAGCTGCTGGGCGAGCTCCTGCGCTTCTTCATCGGCCCGCAGATTGACGCCGCCGAGGCTTTCGCGCTCGCGCTTCAAACGATCGAGCTTCGCATCGACTTCATCGTGATTGGGCAGGGTGGCGCCGTCTTCGACATTGCCCTGCGCAAGAGCCTGGGCGGGCTCGCATTGCAGCGTCTCGCGCACGCGCTCTTCGGATTCGCGCAGACGCTCGCGCCCGCCTTCGACGAGACCGTCGATGCGGGCGCGCTCTTCGCGCGCTTCGCCGAGATGCGCCTGGAATGTTTTCGCAAGCCGCGCGCATTCGGAAAGGCGGGCTTCGGCCGTGGCGAGCGCGTCGGCGGCGGCGCCGCGCGCGGTTTCCGCCGTCGCGATGTGTTCGAGAAGAACGATGCGGCGTTCCTCGATCTGCGCGGGCACGCTTTCAAGCTGCTGAAGCTCCTCAAGCCCTTCGGCCTGACGCGCATCGAGCGTGGCGATCTGGCGTTCGGCATTGGTGGCGCGAAGCTCCCAGGCGCGGCGTTCATCGACGATGGCGGCGAGGCGGCGCGTGCGGGCTTCCGCTTCGCGGCGCATGCTTTCATGCCGCGCGCGGCCTTCGGTGAGTTCGACGCGCAACGTGCCGACTTGCTCGCGCAGTTCATTGGAGCGGATGCGCAAATCTTCGTCGGGCTGCAAGCCTTCGAGCGAGACGACGGCTTCCTCAAGCGTGCGGGTCGCTTCGGCGTGGTCGCCCTGAAGGCGCTCCTGCGCTTCGGCAAGAGCGGCGACGCGCTGCAGGAGCGCCGATGCCGCGCGTTCGGCGGCGGCCAGCGTTTCGCGGATATTGTTATGTGCGCTCTGCGCCTCGCGCTGATTGCGGCGCGCATCCTGCTCCTGCGCCAGCGCATTTTCAGCGGCGACGCGAGCGGCCTCGAACATGCTGCGGGCTTCCGTCGCGACTTCGCGTGCGGCCTGCAATTCGACTTCGAGATCGGCAAGGCGATTGCGCTGTTCGAGGCGGCGGGCGGCGGCGGTCGGCGCATCGGCGGCGGCCGTATAGCCGTCCCAGCGCCACAGCGCGCCTTCGCGCGTGACGAGACGCTGGCCGGGCTTCAAGTCATTTTGCAGGCGCTTGCCGTCATGCGCATCGACGACGCCGATCTGCGACAGGCGGCGCGAAAGAGCCGCCGGACCGCGCACGAATTGCGTCAGCGGGGTCGCGCCTTGCGGCAAAGCGGGCGGCACGTCGAAATCGGGCAACGCATCCCAGTGAACGGGCGCGGCCACGTCTCCGGGCACGGCGAGATCGTCGCCCATCGCCGCACCGAGCGCGGTTTCATAGCCGTGCTCGACGTTCAGCGCGTCGATCATCGGTGGCCAGAGATCGCTTTCGCCGACGGCCAGAAGATCGGCAATGGTTTTTGCTTGCGCCGAGAGATCGCCCGCCTTGCGTTCGGCAATCTGCATCGGCTCGCGCGCGGCGCGTTCGGCTTCCTGCGCGCGGGCGCGGGCTTCTTCGGCGTCGAGTGCCGCAAATTCCGCTTCCGACATATGTGCGGCGGCGGCTTCAAGCTCGGCCGACTGGAGATCGATCTCCGCCTGCTTTTCGGCCGCGTCTGTCAGCGTCGCCTGTTCGCCGGCGATGTCGTTCAGCTGGCTCTGAAGACGCTCGATGCGCGCCTTGGCCGTTTCGATGGATTTCTCAAGACTTTGACGCGCCGCCGTCAGTTCGGCGATTTCGCGGTTGAGCTGATCGAGTTCGGTTTCGCGGGCATTGAGGCTCGCCTGCGTCTGATCGACAAGCGCGCGGGCTTCTTCCTGCGCATCGGCCTGACCGGCATCGGCCATCTGCAACTCTTCGCCTTCGGCGTCGAGCTTGCCCATCGCCTCGCGTGTATCTTCGATGAGGCTTTTTTCGCGCGTCAGATCCTGACCGATCTGGTCGAGACGCGCGGTGAGGCGGCTCGCCTGTTCGCGTGCACGGGTTTCTTCGGCGTCGAGCTGATCGCGCTCGATGGTCAGGCGATGCAGACGCGCCGCTCCTTGCGCTTCGGTGTCGCGCAGCGCGGGCAGAGCCTCCGCCGCATCGGCCTCGGCAATCGTCGCCGCCGCGCTTTCGCGCGTCAGCTCGGCAACGCGCGCATCGGTCTCGGCCAGACGCTCTTCTTCGCGCTTCAGACCTTCGACGGCTTGCGTCCATTTCAGATGCAGCAGGATCGCTTCGGTCTCGCGGATCTGGCCGGACAGATTGCGGTAACGCGTCGCCTGACGCGCCTGACGCTTCAGGCTCGCAAGCTGGCTCTCGACCTGCGCCACCACGTCGTCGAGACGGGTGAGGTTGGTTTCAGCCGCCTTCAGGCGCAGTTCCGCTTCGTGGCGGCGCGTATAAAGACCGGTGATGCCCGCCGCTTCTTCAAGAATGCGGCGGCGATTGATCGGCTTGGAGGCAATGATCTGCGCGATCTGGCCCTGACGCACCAGCGCGGGCGAATGCGCGCCGGTCGATGCATCGGCAAAGAGAAGCTGCACGTCGCGGGCGCGGACTTCGCGCCCATTGACGCGATAGGTCGAACCTTCGTCGCGTTCGATCTTGCGCGACACTTCGATCACTTCGAGATCGTTGTAGGCGGCAGGGGCCGAGCGGTCGGCATTGTCGATATAGAGCGTGACTTCGGCGTAGTTGCGCGCCGGACGTCCGGTCGTGCCGGCAAAGATCACGTCTTCCATGCCTGAGCCGCGCATGTTCTTGAACGAGTTTTCGCCCATCACCCAGCGCAGCGCTTCCAGCAGGTTCGACTTGCCGCAGCCGTTCGGACCGACAACGCCGGTGAGGCCGGGCTCGATGATGAGATCGGTCGGATCGACGAAGGATTTGAATCCCGAAAGGCGCAGACGGTTGAACTTCACGAACTGGGTCCTGCTTTGGCTCGTTCAAAAAAGACTGACGCAACAGGCGTCAGATCAATGTGCTTCAGGCGTCGCCGGTGTCGCGGCGCCCGAAGGCGCGGGCGTTGCATCCGCAGCCGGCTTGTCGCCGCCCGGCAGATGCTTCTTGATGAGCGGCTCGAACTCCGAATAGGGGATCGCGCCTTCGATCTTCTCGCCGTTGATGAAGAAGGTCGGCGTCGAACGCACGCCGAATTCCGATGCGCCACGCTGCGCCACCGATTTCACATGGTCGAAAATCTTCTCGTCCTTCATGCAGGCGTCGAACTTTTCTTCCGAAAAACCGCCCTGACGCGCGATGCCCTTCAGTGCCTCCATCGGCGTTTCGACGAAAGCCCACTGTGTCTGCGTCGAGAACAGCACGTCGATGAAGCCGAAATAACGCTCCGGTCCGGCGCAATGGGCGAGCATATAGGCCGCCGTCGCGATGGGATCGAAGGGGAAGTCGCGCAGCGTGTAGAAGACCTTGCCGGTGTCGATGTAGTCCTTCTTGAAGGACGGGAACGTGTCCTTGTTGAACTCCGCGCAATGCGAGCAGGTCAACGAGGCATATTCATAGACCCGGACCGGTGCGTTCTTGTCGCCCATGGTCATGTCGCCGAGCGGACCCGGAACGGCGAGTTCCTTTTCGATGGCCGACTTGTCGGCATCGACCGACGCGGTCGTCAGCGGGTCCTTCGAGGCGAAGGCCCGATAGCCCGCATAGCCGAGCACAGCTACGGCCAGAACAGCCGCCACCGCAATCGCGATAACCCGATTTTGATTCACTTTACGCGGTCCCCACTAGATGTTGAGGCATTATGGCCGCGAGGGCGGACCTGCTCAACCAAACCTTTGACTTGCACGGACCCGAGAATCGCGACTCATCGCGAGTTATGGTCCTTTGAGGGGAGTTCTCCCCAGAATTCTTTCGCCAAGCCGTTCCAGCGCGTTTTTTAAGCCCGCTTCGGCGATGGGTTCAAGGCTCTGAACGAGGTCGGCGCGCTGCTGCGCACCCAGCGGTCGGATCGGCCGCCGCCTTGCGCGGGGCCGGGGCGGCAAGGGCCCCTGAATGAGCTTGAGCCGTGTGACCGCTTGATAGCCATAATAGGAATTGATGCGCTCGACGATTTGGGGCTCCAGATGCTTGATCTCGAGCGCGATAGGCCCATCGACCCGAATTTCCAGCGTCGCGCTGCCTTGCGGGCCTTTCCCGTCGCGGATCTGGCGCGGGAAAATAAGCCGCTCCGGCGCCGAATAATCCGACACCATGTCGCCGGCGATTTCCGGCCAATGGGCGAGAATATGGCCTTCCGCAAAGCCGCGCTTGCGGAACACCTCGCGCGTCAGCGTCGCCACTTTCGAGCCGATGGGCGGCAGGCTGAAGCGCCTTGGTGCAAGCTGATGGTCGCTTTTGTCGGACATGGCCTATTCTGCCCTGAATCCGGGTAATCTGCGAGAAACCTCTTAGCGATTGAGATTTCGGCCCTCAAGAACGGGAAACGGATGATGTTGCCAGATTGGGAAATGGTGGTGCGATTATTGATGGCGGCAGCGCTGGGCAGCGTCATCGGCGCCGACCGGGAACGTTTGGTCTGGGCGGCAGGCCTGCGCACACACATGCTGGTCAGCGTCGGCGCCTGCCTGTTCATGATCGTCTCCGCCTATGGTTTCGCCGACAGCCTCGGTGACCACATCGTCCTCGATCCCTCGCGCGTTGCGGCGCAAGTGGTCTCCGGCATCGGCTTTCTCGGCGCGGGCTCGATCCTGCTGCGCGGCGAGGTCGTGCGCGGCCTGACGACGGCGGCGAGCCTCTGGACCGTCGCGGCCATTGGCCTCGCGGTCGGCGGCGGGCTCTACATAGAAGCGGTCGCGGCCACTTTCATCATTCTGGTGATCCTGGCGGGCATAAAGCCTCTCGAGGAGCATTTCCAGAAGCGCAGCCAGAGCCATGAAATCAGATTGAAGGCCGATCGCGGCCAGATGTCGGTCGATGTTCTGAACGAGACGCTCGGCTATCGCGCCCGCCGCATTACGCGCTATGTCTCGCTCCCGGCGGAAGATCAGGCTTTTGACGATATTTCGATCGTCGTGACGCGGCTCTCATCGGTCGATGTCGATGACATCATGAGGCAACTGGAAGCGCTGCCTTGCGTCCACGACGTGGGCAAGCCCTCGATCTGAACAGAGCAGACATGGCGAGAAAAGCGGCGGTGAAGGCGAAGGCGGCGGAACGGGGAAACCTGAGCCCGCGAAGCATTTCAGCCGCGCCCGCGCTTTTGGCCTGGTACGACGTTCACGCACGCGTCTTGCCCTGGCGGTCGCGTCCCGGAAAATTCGCGGACCCCTACGCGGTCTGGCTTTCCGAAATCATGTTGCAACAAACGACCGTCGCCGCCGTCGGCTCTTACTTCCGCGATTTCCTCACGCGCTGGCCAACGGTCGAGACGCTCGCCGCCGCGCCCATCGACGATGTAATGAAGCGCTGGGCGGGGCTCGGCTATTATAGCCGGGCGCGCAACCTCCATGCCTGCGCGCAGACCGTCGCCAACGAACATGGCGGGTATTTTCCCGATACGGAGGAGGCGCTCCGCACGCTTCCCGGCATCGGGCCTTATACGGCGGCGGCCATTGCTGCGATTGCTTTCGGCAAAAAGGCGACCGTCATCGACGGCAATGTCGACCGCGTGGTGACGCGCCTCTTCAAGATCGAAACGCCCCTGCCTCTGTCGAAACCCGAAATCCGTAGCTGCGCCGAAACGCTGACGCCCGATGAGCGCGCGGGCGACTTCGCGCAGGCGATGATGGATCTCGGTGCGACGATCTGCACGCCGAAGCGTCCCTCATGCAATCGCTGCCCGCTCGAAACCATGTGCGAAGCCCGCGCCGCCGGGATCGAGGAAACGCTGCCAAAGCGCGCGCCGAAAAAGGAACGACCCACAAGACGCGGCGCCTGCTTCTTCGTCACGCGTCCCGATGGCGCGGTGCTGCTGCGCAGACGCGTTGCGAAAGGCTTGCTCGGCGGCATGATGGAAGTCCCGACGACACCCTGGGGCGCGGCGGCGGAAGACGACGACGCGCTCCTCGCTCACGCGCCGCTGAAAGCGAATTGGAAAAAGCGCGTGGGACTCGTCGAGCACACTTTCACGCATTTCCATTTGATGCTGACCGTTTTCGTCGCTGAAGTCAGTGCGAAGGAAGCGGCGAAAGCGGACGGCATCTGGGTCGCGCAGGAAGACGTTGCAGGAGAGGCGCTGCCGTCATTGATGCGCAAGGTCGTTGAGCATGCGATGCCGGATGAGGGGCCTTTGTTCAGTCGTCAATAATTCAACTTCTGCTGTCATCCCGGCCTTGTGCCGGGATCCAGAGCCGCAAACTTGGAGCAGCTGCCCTGGACCCAGGGACGAGCCCGGGGTGACAGAATCTATCAGGGGCCGCGGCATTGCCACGAAAAAAGTAAATCGTTATCGCCCGACTGGATCGGGCGATCCAACTTTGCGGTTCTGGATTGCTTCGCTTCGCTCGCAATGACGTGGGATAAAGCGCCCTACGCCTCGCCCATCTCCGCGCGCACCTTCTGGCGCAGGATGTCGATGGGCTTCAGCTTTCCGTCGGTCTTGAAGTGCCAATAGGTCCAGCCGTTGCAGGCGTCGAGGCCTTGCACATGCGCGCCGATCTTGTGGATCGAGCCGGTCGCGTCGCGGCAGACGATGGAGCCGTCGGCGCGGACGCGGGCCGTGTGGCGGCGCATCGGGTCGGAGAGGATCGTGCCGGGTTCGAGAAGTCCGCGCTCGACGATGCTGCCGAAGGGCACGCGTACTTCTGCCTTCTTCGAGGTCGTGACTTTCAGATCGTCCGGCGATGACGGCAGCACGCGGGCGATGCGCGCCTTCGCGACCTTGATATATTTCGTTTCGCGCTCGATGCCGATGAACTTGCGGCCGAGCTTCTTGGCGACCGCGCCCGTTGTGCCCGTGCCGAAAAAAGGATCGAGCACCGTGTCGCCTGCATTGGTCGTCGCCAGCAACACGCGATGCAGCAGGGCTTCCGGCTTCTGCGTCGGATGCGCCTTGTCGCCGTCGCCGTCCTTCAGGCGCTCGCCGCCGGTGCAAATCGGCAGCACCCAGTCCGAACGCATTTGGAGATCGTCGTTCAGCGCCTTCATGGCGTCGTAGTTGAACGTGTATTTCTTTTGATCCGCGTCGCGCGTCGCCCAGATCAGTGTCTCGTGCGCATTGGTGAAGCGCGTGCCGCGAAAATTCGGCATCGGGTTCGACTTGCGCCAGACGACGTCGTTCATGATCCAGAAGCCGAGATCCTGAAGGCTCGCGCCGACGCGGAAGATGTTGTGATAGGAGCCGATGACCCAGATCGCGCCCGTGTCCTTCAGCAGGCGCTTGGCCGCTTTCAGCCACTCGCGCGTGAACGTGTCATAGGTCGCGAAACTGTCGAACTTGTCCCAGTCGTCGGTGACCGCGTCGACCTTGGATTGGTCGGGCCGGGTCAACTCGCCGCCGAGCTGAAGGTTATAGGGCGGGTCGGCGAAAATCAGATCGACCGACTTTGCCGGCAGCGCGTTCATCGCCTCGATGCAGTCGCCCTGAATGATCGTTTCGCCCGGCAGCTTTGCCGTCTCGTTCGTCACGCGCCCCAACTTCAACCCCTACTTCGATGACCGGGGCGGGATCATGGTGGAGCGCGGAATCTGCGTCAAGAATCAAAGACTTAACGGAATCTCACCCACTACATCGAGTCCCTCGGGAATCGCCGGACTCAAGATGTTGCGTACCGGCGCGAAGCTGCGGCGATGATGTGGGGTCGCGCCGAGACGGTTTAGTGCATTGAGGTGCTCCGGCGTGCCGTAGCCCCGGTTTGTTTCCCAGCCATAGCCCGCATGTTCGGCCGCGAGCTCGAACATCAACCGGTCGCGCGTCACCTTGGCGACGATGGAGGCGGCCGCGATCGAAACGACGAGCCCGTCGCCGCCGATAATGGCCCGGCCCGGACAGTCGATCTTCGGCACGCGGTTGCCGTCGATCAATGCGAAGGCTGGCGCGACCGCCAGCGCTTCAAGCGCGCGGCTCATGGCGAGCATCGAGGCCCAAAGAATATTGAGCCGGTCGATTTCCTCGACAGTTGCGATGCCGACGCCGATTTCGGCGCAGAGGCTGAGCTTTCCGTAGAGTTCTTCCCGCCGGTTGAGATCGAGCTTCTTGGAATCGTCGAGCCCGTCGGGGCAATTGTCGGGATCGATGACGACGGCGGCGGCAACGACCGGTCCGGCCAGCGGCCCGCGTCCCGCTTCGTCGATGCCGCAGACGCGCCGATGCGGCGCGCCATGCTCGATCTCGAAGGCATAGGTTGGGCCTTGAGAGACAAGCTGAAAGGACGCCGCGCGTTTGCGCTTCGGTTCTTTCGGCGACTCAGGAGCGGGCTTTCGCGGCATGCGGCGGAGTGTGCCGCGCAAGGCGGCAGGGCTCAACCGACTTCTTGTATTTTTACCTCCCCCTTGTGGGGAGGTCGATCCGCAAAGTGGATCGGGCGGGGGGCACCGTCGAGCTCGAGGATGACACGTATCGCTTGTTCCACACCGTCGATACGCATCGGCCTTCAGGCCTTCATTTTCATTGTGCCGGCCTCCATCAACTTCGATGACCAGCTCCGCTGAATGGCAGATGAAATCCGCCACATACTGTCCCATTGGCACTTGCCGTCTGAAATGAAAACCTTCGTGTTTCAGATTCCGCAATTCGCGCCAGAGTTTCTTCTCCGCGTCGGTCTGGTTCTTCCTTAGATAGCGCGCTATTTGCTTTGACACAGCTCCCCCCACCCGAAACGCGTTCCGCGTTTCGACCTCCCCACGAGGGGGAGGTGAGATATTCAAAGCAACTCCAGCTGCCGCCCCGAACCCGGCACGCGGAACTGCGTGCAGTCGAGTTTCCAGCCGCCGCGCAGGAAGCCGAGGCGTTTGGTGGCGATTTCGAAGCGGCGGCCGATCTGCCAGGCGTAAGGTCCGGTGCCCTTCATGCGTTCGCCCCATTTGGCGTCGTAGTCCTTGCCGCCGCGCATTGAGCGGATGAGCGACATCACATGCGCCGCGCGGCCCGGTTCGTTCTCTTCAAGCCATTCGCGGAAAAGATCCTTGATCTCGAGCGGCAGGCGCAGCAGCACGAAGCCCGCCGTCTTCGCGCCGGCATAGGCGGCGCCGGTCAGGATTTTCTCGATCTCGCTGTCATTGAGCGCCGGAATGATCGGCGCGACCATGACGCCGACAGGCACGCCGGATTCCGACAGAAGCTTCATCGCTTCGAGCCTGCGCGACGGCGTCGAGGCGCGCGGCTCCATCGTCCGCGCCAGTTTGGCATCGAGCGTCGTCACCGACAGCGCGACCCTGACGAGGTTGCGCCTGGCCATGTCGCTCAATATGTCGAGATCGCGCGTCACCCGCGCCGATTTCGTCACGATGGTGACCGGATGATTATAGGCCGACAACACTTCGAGAATGCTGCGCGTGATCCGGTAGCGCTGCTCGATCGGCTGATAGGGGTCGGTATTCGTCCCCATGGCAATCGGCGCGACTTCATATCCCTTGCGCGACAATTCCTTTTCGAGAAGCGCCGCCGCATTGGGCTTGGCAAACAGCTTCGCCTCGAAATCGAGCCCCGGCGACAAGCCGTAATAGGCATGCGTCGGCCGCGCGAAACAATAGACGCAGCCATGCTCGCAGCCCCGATAGGGATTGATAGAGCGATCAAAGCGGATATCCGGCGATGAATTGCGCGTGATGATGGTGCGGGCCGTTTCGTCCGTCACCGTCGTCTTCAAGGGCTGCGGTGCGTCATTGACGCCCCAGCCATCGTCCAGCAGCACGCGGGTTTGCGGCTCGAACCTTCCGCTTGAATTTGTAAGCGCGCCCCGGCCGCGGCGGCCTTCTTGTGGAATCCCTTGCGGTGCGAGGGGGACGGGATCCACCAGGCGGTGAGGCCGGGCACCCGCGGGGCCAATAGGGGAATTGGCAGGGGAGCGGGTGGGGCGGCCGGGGCGTGCTATGTCGCGACTCGCAGTCATGAGGATAAGCATAGAGAAAAATAAGAACATAACAAGAACATTCTTGCCCGTTCTTTTCTTCGCACACGCAGCGGATATGATGCCGCTCATGCTGAGCGTCATTATCCCAACGTTGAATGCGGAAGGCTCCTTGCCGCACGTATTGACCGCCCTGATCCCGGCGGCGGTGCACGGGCTCGTGCGCGAGGTCATCATCGTCGATGGCGGTTCGAGCGACGCAACGGTCGAAATCGTCGAGGCGGCGGGTGCGAAACTCGTCCGCGCCCCCAAGGGCCGGGGCAGTCAGCTGGCAGCCGGGGCCAAGGTGGCCAAGAGCACGTGGCTGATGTTTCTCCACGCCGACACGGTGCTGGAGCAGGGTTGGGACACCGAAGTCGAAAAGCTTTTCGAGCATGTCGCGGCGGGCCGCTTCCGCAACCCGGAAATCGCCGCCGCTTTTCGTTTCACGCTGGACGATTTTTCCGGCAGCGCGCGTTTTCTCGAACGCGTCGTGGCGTTGCGCTGCGCGCTTCTGAAATTGCCCTATGGCGATCAGGGTCTCATCGTCAACAAGCGGCTTTATGATCGCATCGGCGGCTTTCGTGCGCTGCCGCTGATGGAAGACGTCGATCTCGTCCGCCGTCTCGGCCGCCGCCGTCTCGTGCTGTTGCGCTCGCGCGCCGTCACCAGCTCCGAGCGTTATCTCGACGGCGGTTATGCGGCCCGCATGGCGCGCAACGCGCTCTGCATCGCGCTTTATTATCTCCGCGTTCCCCCACGCGTCATTGCCCGCATCTACGCCTGACGAAAGTCGCGGGGCGCTGCGGTGCCGCATTCAGGAGTCCTTCATGCGTATCGACCTCACATCGAAAAAAGCCGTCGTCACCGGCTCGACGCAGGGCATCGGCTTTGCGATTGCCGCGGGCCTTGCGGCGGCGGGCGCCTCCGTCGTTCTCAATGGCCGCACCGAAAAATCGGTCGATGCCGCGCTCGCCCGGCTGAAGAAGGCCTTGCCCGACGCGAAGATCGAAGGCGTCGCCGCCGATCTCGCGACGCGTGCAGGTGCTGAAACCTTCATCGCCCGCGTCGATGACGCCGATATTCTCGTCAACAACCTCGGCATCTTCGAGCCGAAGTCGTTCTTCAAGATAGCCGACGACGACTGGATGCGTTTCTTCGAGACGAATGTGGTGAGCGGCGTGCGCATGTCGCGTCACTATTTTCCGAAAATGAAGGCGCGCAACTGGGGCCGCATCGTTTTCATCTCAAGCGAATCCGGGCTGAACATTCCAACCGAGATGATCCACTACGGCACCACCAAGACCGCGCAGCTCGCCGTTTCGCGCGGCCTCGCGAAACTCGCGCGCGGCACCGGCGTCACCGTGAATTCGGTGCTGCCCGGACCGACGAAATCCGAAGGGGTGGACGTTTTCATCAAGGAACTGGCAAAAGCGCAGGGCATGCCGGAAGCGGAAGCCGAGAAAAGCTTCATCGCCCAGAACAGGCCTTCTTCGATTATCGGCCGTCTGGCGAGCGTCGAGGAGGTCGCGAACATGGTCGTCTATGTCTGCTCGCCGCAAGCCTCGGCGACGACCGGCGCGGCGTTGCGTGTCGATGGCGGTCTTGTGGATACGATTGCCTGACCGGATGAGTTTGACGCCCCAGCTCGTCGTGATGGCAAAGCGCCCGCTGCTCGGTGCGGTGAAGACGCGGCTTGCCAAAGGCATCGGTGCGGTCGCGGCGGCGAAATTCTACCGGCAAACGACGCTCGATCTTCTGCGCCGCATCGACGGCGATCCGCGCTGGCAGACATTGCTCGCGCTCTCGCCCGACCGCGCCGTGCATGATGATGGCGTCTGGCCGCAGGGCCTCCCGCGCGTCGCGCAAGGTCAGGGCGATCTGGGGGCTCGCATGGGTCGGCTTATGCGCGATTTGCCGCCGGGGCCCGTCGTCATCATCGGCAGCGATATTCCCGATATTTCTCGCCGCCATATCGCGGACGCTTTCGAGCGGCTTGGAACCGCCGATGCGGTTTTCGGCTCGTCGGAAGATGGCGGCTACTGGCTCGTCGGTCTGCGCCGCCGTCCGCGCATCGTCGAGATTTTCGGTGAGGTGCGCTGGTCGAGCGAATATGCGCTGGCAGACACGCGCCGCAATGTCGAAGCGTCGGGCTTGAGCATCGCGACGCTCGAAACATTAAGGGACATCGACACGGGCGGCGACTATGAGCGATGGCGGCGCGAACGTCAGCCGGCGCTGATGCGCAAACCGCCTGATGGTCGTTTTCGCTGAAGCTTTAGCCGCGCGCCCGCAGCGCATCGCGGATTTCTTCCAGCAGCACTTCCTGCCGGGGCTTTTCCGCCGCCGGTTCCTCGCCTTTGGCGATACGGGCTTTCAGATGGTTCATCTGGCGAATGACGACGAAGAGCGCGAAGGAAACGATGGCGAAGTTGATGATCGCGTTGATGAACTTGCCGTAGGCAAGAACCGGAACACCCGCCGCCTTCGCAGCTTCGAGAGAGACGGGCGCGACATCGACCGACTTCAGCGCCACGAAATAATTCGAGAAATCGACGCCGCCCATCAGCACGCCGATGGGCGGCATGATGATGTCGTTGACGAGCGAGGTGACGATGGTCGTGAACGCCGCGCCGATGATGATGCCGACCGCGAGATCGAGCACGTTGCCCTTCAGCGCGAATTCCCGAAATTCCTTGAACATGCTGGCCTCTTGTTTTTCACTTATTGCGTCAAGAGTGGCGCGATGCGGCCCGCCGATCAAGCGTCAGCTCGCCTGTTTATGCTCCTGAAGCCGGGGCAGGATCTCGACGAAATTGCAGGGCCGGAAACGGTTGTCGAGCTGATGCTGGAGGATTTCGTCCCAGCCGTCCTTGCAAGCGCCGGGCGAGCCGGGCAGGGCGAATAGATATTTGCCGTGAGACACACCCGCCGTCGCGCGTGACTGAATGGTCGAGGTGCCGATCTTCTCATAACTGATGCGATGGAAGATCGCCGAGAACCCTTCGATTTCCTTGTCATAAACCGACTTGAAAGCTTCGGGCGTCACATCGCGTCCGGTGAGGCCGGTGCCGCCGGTGGAGATCACGATGTCGACATGCTCGCTTGCGATCCATGACAGAAGCTGGTTGCGGATCATCTGGATGTCGTCGGAGACGATGGCGCGATCGGCAAGCTTGTGGCCCGCCGCGGTGATGCGTGCTTCAAGCACGTCGCCGGATGTGTCCGTCTCGCGCGTGCGCGTGTCCGACACCGTCATCACGGCGATATTGAGAGGGATGAATGAACGCGAATTGTCGATGCCAGGCATGAGAGGTGCCTTTCAAATACGAGGAACAGGGTGACCGAAGTTTCTTGTGGTTTAGCGTTCGGATTCGATCGCTTCATAGACCGGCCAGTCGCCCGAGGCGCTCGCATCGAGCGAATGGGAGGGTTGGCCGAGTTTGGAGCGATAGATCCAGAAATTCGTCAGCACGCGCTCGATATAGCCGCGCGTTTCGGGCGCCGGAATGCTCTCGATGAACAAGAACGGGTCGCCCTTGAAGTTGATTTCGTCGAGCCAGCGCGAAAGATTGCCCGGCCCGCCATTATAGGCGGAGGCCAGCATGAACAGATTGCCGCGCGGCTCGCCGGTCGCCATCAGCGTTTCGAGATAATTCTGCGCCAGCGTCAGGTTGAACGACGGATCGAGCAGTTTGTCCTTATTGGCATTGGCCAGCGTCTTGTCCTGCGCGATGCGGCTCGCGGTCGCCGGCATCAGCTGCATCAGCCCGCGCGCGCCTGCGCCCGACATCGCATCGGCGCGGAATTTGCTCTCCTGCCGCATCACCGCATAAAAGAGCGCGCGATCGACGCGGAAGCCGTTTTGCGGCTTATAGCCGGGGATCGGATAGAGGCCCGAATTGATGGCGATCTCGCCTTCATGCGCCCGGGCGGGCGGCAGATCCGCGCCGCTTGCCACCTGCAGCTCGACGGCGGAGAGATTGAAATTCGCGGCCAGCGCGATCAGCGCCTGATCGTTGCTCGGGTCGAGCCAGCCATGGGCGCGCACAAGCTCGGCCTCTGCAAGGTCGCGCCGTCCAATCTGGACAAGCGCCACAGCGCGCGCCACGGCGGCGTCGGAGACGAGCGTTTCATAACCCGCGCGGTCGAGCTTCGGTTCGACCCAATGGAAACGCGGCTCGCGTCCAAGCTGGCGCGTGGCGAGAAGGCCATAGAAGGTCGCGCCCGTATCGGCTGAAAGTTCCAGCATTTCGGCGACGCGTTCCGGCGTCCGGTTGGCGAGGTTGGCGCGCGCCGCCCAGAAGCCGCCCGCCGCCTTCGACCAATCGGAGACAGTCTCGGAACGCGCAAGACGCTCAAAATGCAGCGCCGCATCGGCGTAATGTTCCATGCGCCATGCGGCAAGCCCTGCATACCAGTCGGCCAGCGGCACTTCGCGCGGATGGTCTTGCGCGATTTCGTTGGCGATCTGATAGGCGCGCTCGTTGTCGTTCTCGATGAAATAGGATGTGGCGATCCGCTCGCGCGCCTTATCATATTCGACGTCGGATAGTGACTGGCGGATCGAGGAACTGTTGAGGAAGTTGAGCGCATCGATCGCCTTTGCGTCGCGCACCAGCGCGCGCACCTTGGCATCGACCGTTGCAAAGCGCGCCGAATAGACGGGCTCGTCGCCGCTATCGACCGCGTAAGTGCCATGCGAGGATTGGCGGAAGCGTTGCGCCGCCGGGCGCACTGGCGCGGCCGCCTTGCGCGTCTTTTTCTTCAGCGCCAGCTTGTAGATGCGGTCGGCGCCCGGCAGGCCCGCATATTCGGCCATCCATGCCTTGAGTTCGGCATATTTCACTTTGAACTTCGGCTGCAGATAGCGGTCGGCCAGCACATAGCCCATCAGCCGCTTGTCCGAGAGCTCGGCGATGAGCTTGTCGGCTTTCTTCCAGTCGGCACGCTTCTGCGCGGCGAAAATCTTGAGATAGCGTTCGCGGTCCGAACCGCTCAGAACTTCCGGGCTCCAGATCTTGGCGCTGGAGGAGATCGGCGCGGTCTGGGGGGCGGGCGTCGGCACGGGAATGTCGGCATTGAGCCTGCCCAGCGTCCCGGCGCTTGCCGACGTTGCGGCAAAGACCAGCGCCGCGGCGAAAATTGCGCCACGCGACAAGGTCGTTACGGCCTTGCGCTTCGGCAAAGCCGTCAGTTTTCGGGACATCCCCCTGTGCATGGCGGCCATTCTAGCGGTGGAGCCCTGAGTGCCAAGCACGTAAAGGTTGAATCGTGCTGCGCCTGCGAAGGCAAGAGCGTGAGATAGGCTCAAATTGAAGGCAGTTCGGCGATCCGCGCCTTCAGCGAGATGAGGTCCCGCCAGGCGAGACGCTTCTGAGCAGGCTGGCGCAGCAGATAGGCCGGATGAAGAATGGGCAGGGCGGGCAATTCGCGCGACTGTGTCTGATAGCTGCTCCACTTTCCGCGCAGCCGCATGATGCCGGTATCCGTGGCGAGCATCAGCTTGGCTGAAACGCCGCCGACAAGGACCAGAATTTCAGCCGATGACAATTCGATCTGCCTTTCGATGAAAGGCATGCAGATCGCCTGCTCGATGGCCGTCGGCGGCCGGTTGCCCGGCGGACGCCAGGGTAGCGTATTGGCGATATAGACGCTTGTCCGGTCGAGCCCGATGGAGGCCAGCATCCGGTCGAGCAATTTGCCGGAGGCGCCGACGAAAGGCAGGCCTTGCAGGTCTTCATCCTTGCCCGGCGCTTCGCCCACCAGCATCACGCGCGCTTTCGGATTGCCGTCGGCAAAGACAAGGTTTTTCGCCGTGTTGCGCAACGCGCAGCCTTCAAAGACGGCAAGCGCTTCGCGCAATTCCTCGAGCGTCCGACAGCGCGCGGCGAGTTCTCGCGCTGTCTCCGCCGCCTGATGTTCTTCCAGCGGAATGGTGGCGGGCGCCTGCGCGCGAAATGGCGCGGGCGCGGCTTCGCGCATGACTGGCGCGCGGCGCGGCGTGTCCGAAGAGGCGGAACTTGCCTGAGCCGTCATGGGTTGAGAGGTGGAGACCGCGCCGCTTTCCACCGTCAGTTGATAACGGTTCTGAACTTCCTCGCACAAGGCATCGCTCGCGCCCGCTTCGACGTAAAAGGCAAGCAGAGCCGCTGCGCCTTCACGCGTCAGGTTTTTGTCCGACTGTTCAAATTGTGTCATGGAGCGGTGCGGTTTTGTTCCGGCAGGCGTTCAGCGTTTGACCTAATCTAGCATGGCTGGAGCGATGTTGACCAAACTCCGGCAAGGCACCATAAAGTGGCCCGGTTGATAGGCCGATCAATGACTTGGCCAAAAACAAGCCAAGCCACGATGGAGAAGACGAGATGAGCGAAGACACGCCCGAACGCGAGTTCATGGAATATGACGTCCTGATCGTCGGCGGCGGACCCGCGGGTCTTTCGGCGGCCATCCGTCTGCGCCAGCTCGCAGCCGAGCAGGACTTCGACATCACCGTCTGCCTGATCGAAAAAGGCTCCGAAGTCGGCGCGCATATTCTCTCGGGCGCGGTCATCGACCCCATCGGGCTCAATAAGCTGCTGCCCGACTGGCGCGAGCAGGGCGCGCCGCTCGACACGAAGGTGACGGCGGACCATTTCCTCTATCTCGGGCCCGCAGGCTCGCTCCGCATCCCGAATTTCATCTTCCCGCCCCTGATGTCGAACCACGGCAATTACATCGGCAGCCTCGCCAATCTCTGCCGCTGGCTGGCGACCAAGGCGGAAGAAGCCGGCGTCGAAATCTATCCGGGCTTTGCCGGCGCCGAAGTTCTCTACAATGAAGACGGCTCCGTGCGCGGCGTCGCCACCGGCGACATGGGCGTGGCGAAAGACGGCCATCATAAAGACAGCTATACGCGCGGCATGGAGCTGCGCGCCAAATACACGCTCTTTGCCGAAGGCGCGCGCGGCTCGCTGACCAAGGAACTGACGCGCAAGTTCAAGCTCGACGAAGGCCGCGATCCGCAAAAATACGGCATCGGGCTGAAAGAAGTCTGGGAGATCGACCCGAAGAAGCACAAGAAGGGTCTCGTTCAGCACACATTCGGCTGGCCGCTGAAAGACGACACCGGCGGCGGCTCGTTCCTTTATCACTTCGGCGACAACCTCGTGTCGGTGGGCTTCGTGCTGCACCTGAATTACAAGAACCCCTATCTCTCGCCCTTCGACGAGTTCCAGCGCTACAAGCAGCATCCGTCCGTGCGCGACACCTTCGAGGGCGGCAAGCGCATTGCCTATGGCGCGCGCGCCATCACTGAAGGCGGCTTGCAGTCGGTGCCGAAACTGACCTTCCCCGGCGGTGCGCTCGTGGGCTGCTCGGCGGGGTTTGTGAACGTGCCGCGCATCAAGGGCAGCCACAACGCGATCCTCACCGGCATGATGGGCGCCGAGGCGGCCTTCGATGCGGTGAAGGGCGGCCGTGCGGGCGATGAGCTGACGACCTATATTGACGCCTATCTCGCGAGCCCGGTCTATAAGGACCTGAAGCGGGTGCGCAACGTGAAGCCTTTCTGGACGCGTTTCGGATCCATCATCGGCCTGCCGCTCGGCGGCATCGACATGTGGATGAACCAGCTCGGCATCGGTCTGCCCTTCACCCTGAAGCACAAGAAGGCCGACCATGAGTCGCTGAAGAAGGCGTCGGAGTGCAAGCCGATCGACTATCCCAAGCCCGACGGCAAGATCTCCTTCGACAAGCTCTCCTCGGTCTTCATCTCGGCGACCAATCACGAGGAAGATCAGCCGGTCCATCTGAAGCTCAAGGACCCGGCCATTCCGATCGCCTACAACCTGCCGACCTATGCCGAACCCGCGCAGCGCTACTGCCCGGCCGGCGTCTATGAGGTCGTGCTCGATGCCGAAGGCAACAATCCGCGTTTCCAGATCAACGCCCAGAACTGCGTCCACTGCAAAACCTGTGACATCAAGGACCCGACGCAGAACATCAACTGGACGGTGCCGGAAGGCGCTGGTGGCCCGAATTACCCGAATATGTGATCGCGCAATCGTCACAACCCCACATATCGCTTGGCATTTTATTAGGCTAAGCTCGCTCAAAGGGCCGGCCTCCCCGTGGATGCCGGCCTCGTTGTGCCTGCGAGCCGCAGGCAATGCGGCTATGCGTGTTCAGAGGCTGATAGGGTGATGGCGTCTAGAGACTCTGCCCGGTTTCGTCGGGCAATTGCTGCTTCCGTTCTGGTGCTGGCGCTTCAGGGGTGTTCGAGCTTGAGCAACCTTGCGGGCGGCGGGAATGACGAAGAAGCGCCTTATGGCGATTATCTGGCCGCTCGCTATGCGAGCGCCATTCACCAATCGAAAGACGCCGAAAAGTATTTCGACAAGACGCTGGCCGCCGATCCGCAAAATCCGATTGTCGTCGAACGCGCCTTCATGACGGCGCTCAATGCGGGCGACATGGACCGCGCGGTCGATCTCGCGCGCAAGCTCGTGAAGCTCTCGCCCGATCATCGCATGGCGCGCCTCGTCCTCTCGCTCGACGACATCAGGGACGGCGACTACAAGGACGCGCAAAAGGAAATCGGCAATGCCGAAGCGGGTGTCTTCGTCGCGCTGGTCGGCTCGCTGACGCAAAGCTGGGCGGCTGCGGGCGACGGCGACAAGGCGCTGGCGCTTTCAAAGCTGAAAGCCTTCGAGGGCAAGCCCGCTTTCGATCTCTTCCGCGCTTATCATCAGGCGCTGATTCTCGACATGCTCGGCGATGCCAAGGGTGCTGAAGAGTCCTACGTCTCGGCAATGGACTCGAGCGGCGGCACGTCGATCCGCATCGTTCAGTCCTATGCGAGCTTTCTGTCGCGGCAGAAACGCATGAAGGAAGCGCGCGACGTTATCGATCAATATGCCGCTCTCTCGCCCGATCATCCGTTGATTCTGGCGACGATAGAGGAATTGAAGACGGGCGAGCCTCTGCCGCCGCTGGTGTCCAGCGCCTCTGAAGGCGTCGCCGAAGCGCTCTATGGTCTTGGCAGCGCGCTCGCGCAGGATTCCGGCAATGAGCTTGCCGCGCTCTATCTGCAACTTGCGATCTGGATGCGTCCCGACTTCAACGTCGCGCACACCCTGCTCGCCGACACCTACGAGCAGAAGAAACGCTGGGACGACGCCATCGCCGCCTATAGCCATGTGACGAAGGATTCGCCGCTCTATCAGAATGCGCGCATCCAGACGGCGCTCGATCTCGATCGCCTCGACAAGCAGAGCGAAGCCGTCGCCGTGCTGCGCGACCTGTCGGAAGAAGAACCTAACGCCATTGAACCGATGGTGGCGCTCGGCGACATCTATCGCGGCAAGGAGAAATACGCCGAAGCCGCCGCCGAATACACAAAGGCGATCGGGAAGGCCGGCACGCCCGCACCCTCGCATTGGTCGCTTTATTATGCGCGCGGCATTTGCAATGAGCGTCTCGGCAAATGGCCGGATGCCGAACGCGATCTGAAGCTCGCCTTGAAGCTTTCCGGCGATCATCCGCTGGTGCTGAACTATCTCGGCTATTCCTGGATCGAACAGGGCTCGCATCTGAAGGAAGCGCTGGCCATGATCGAGAAGGCGGTCGAACTTCGCCCGACGGATGGCTTCGTCGTCGACAGCCTCGGCTGGGCGCAATATCGCCTCGGCGATTACGCCCGCGCGGTGCAGGTGCTGCAGCGCGCCGTCG
>DASYEM010000100.1:0-17516 GCA_036499025.1 Parvibaculum sp.
CCCCCTCAAGGCCACGTTCGGCCATGATCCCACGGGCTATGTGCTCGACGCCGCTGATGTCTCGTTCGACGATGGCGTCTGCGTATCCCGATTGCAGGAATGTAAGAAGGTCGAGGTCAGCATCTTGCGCCGTAACATTGAGCGGATCGAAGGTACCGCTGCGAGCATAGACGGGGTGCCCCGGCTTGGCCGTCAGGTGAGCCGCGCGGTCGGCCTCAAGTTGCTCTTTGAGGTAGGCGCGGAGGATGTCGGGAAGGTCGGGGCGGCTGACCGCGGTACTCATACAAAGGGCCTCGAAGGCTGCATCAAGGGCAAGGGAGAGGCGCACTGCTTCTTTGTAGTCGCGAGTGCGGAGCGACAGCGTAACGTCGCCAAAGTGGGGCATTGGAAGACGCCGCCGGTAATAGAAGACGCCGCGCCGGGGCGCAATGTGTGTCCCTTTGTGTGACAGTCTGTGTGACAGACGCATGGAAGCCGCCTCGTGAGAGAGGCGAACGACGAAGAAATTCAGCAGTATCAGGGTTTTAGAGGCGCGCTGGCTGGGGGACTAGGATTCGAACCTAGATAGGCAGAGTCAGAGTCTGCAGTCCTACCGTTAGACGATCCCCCAAGCGTTTCGCCGCGTGCCACTTCGTCGGGGAAATCCCCTAATCGAAGCAGTTGCTTGGACGGGCGGAACCTAGTCAGCCAGCGCGCCGCCGTCAACCATATGTCGCACACGGTCACGCACCAGATCGGCCCGTGGCTTTACCCTAGATCTCAACCTGTTAAGCTCCCCTCAACTGAAAAGATATGGAGCCCGGTCGGAGGCGCTGCCCTTAAGGGTGTCACGCTGCTTCCCGGGTCTTGGTCGACCGTGCACCCAGAAGGTGACAGGGGTGCGGGAGGGCCGTCGGAGCCTCCCGTGTCCGATGCCGGTCGGTTGGCGCATAGCCCGCCGACAGCCGAAACCGGCTCTAGAGAGCCGACGCCCCGCGCCGGGCGTCGCCGTCGGCGCGCGCGCGGCAAAGGTCAGCAGGGCAAGGCCAGACTTCCCCGCAATCCCGACATCCAGACGGCCGAGGGCGTTGCACAGCAACGTGACGCCCAGCAGGGGCCTGTCTATGGAGCGCTCGACCTCGGCACCAATAATTGCCGCCTCCTGATCGCCCGGCGCACCCGCGAAGGCTTCAAGGTCGTGGACGCCTATTCCCGCATCGTCCGCCTCGGCGAGGGGCTTTCGGCCCGCGGTGCGCTGGGTGAGGACGCAATGGACCGCGCCGTCGAGGCCCTGAGAATCTGTGCCGATAAAATGACCCGGCGCGGGGTCACCCGCTCCCGCTTGATCGCGACGGAGGCTTGCCGCATCGCCGCCAACGGCGCCGACTTCATCGCCCGCGTGAAAGCCGAAACCGGCCTCGCGCTGGAAATCGTCTCGAACGAGGATGAGGCGCGCCTCGCTGTTGCTGGCTGCGCGCCGCTGCTCGATCACAGCTGCGCCTCGGCGTTGGTCTTCGATATTGGCGGCGGCTCGACGGAGCTGATCTGGGTCAGCATGGCCGAAGCGAGTGGCGAAGGGGCGCGCCCCAAGCTGCGCATTGAAGACTGGATTTCGTTGTCCTGCGGTGTCGTCACCCTGGCCGAGCGCCATGGCGGCGTCGATGTCTCGGGCTCCATCTATGAGAGCATGGTAGGAGAGGTCAGCGAGCGCATAGCGCCCTTCATCGCTCGCCTCCGCGAGGCTGAGGCGGGCGTCGATGGCGGTTTCCACCTTCTTGGCACATCGGGCACGGTGACGACGATTGCCGGTGTGCATCTCGGCCTGCCGCGCTATGACCGCAACCGTGTCGATGGCACATGGATCACGCCGGTCGATGTTGAGCGCGTCACCCGCGCGCTGCTCGCTATGACCTACAATGACCGCGCCGCGCATCCTTGCGTCGGTCGGGAGCGCGCCGACCTTGTTCTCGCCGGTTGCGCTATATTCGAGGCGATTGCGCGCGCCTGGCCTGCCGAGCGCCTGCGCGTTGCCGATCGCGGCTTGCGCGAGGGCATTCTGCTTTCGCTGATGGAAGCCGACAGCAGCCGCAATCGCCGCCGCCGTCGCAGGCGCCGAAGCTCCAGATCCGGCTCCGCGCCGCAAGGAATAGTCGAATGACGGACAAGAAAAAAACCACCGGACCCCAGGCGGGCGAGCGCAAACTGTGGGTGCGCGTGAAGACGGCAAAGAAGCGCACGCTTTCTTCCGCCCGCTGGCTCGAGCGCCAGTTGAACGATCCTTATGTCGCCGCCGCGAAGAAAGATGGCTATCGCTCGCGCGCCGCCTACAAGATTCTGGAAATCGACGACAAGTTTCATTTCATGAAGCCCGGCGCCCGCGTTGTCGATCTCGGCGCCGCTCCCGGCGGCTGGTGTCAGGTCGCGGTCGTGCGCACTCATGCGCTGGAGGGCAGGGGCGCCAAGCAGGGCCGCGTCATTGGCGTCGATATGGGCAACATGGATGAGCTCCCCGGCGCGACGGTGATGAAACTCGACTTTCTGGACGAGGGCGCAGACGCCGAAGTGAAAAGAGTTCTCGGCGGCGAGGCCGACATCGTCCTCTCCGACATGGCGGCTCATGCCACGGGTCATCGCCAGACCGATCATCTGAAGATCATGGCGCTCTGCGAAGTCGCCGCGGATTTCGCCATCGACGTGCTGAGCGAAGGTGGCACTTATTGCGCCAAGGTCTTGCGCGGCGGCACGGAGAACGAGCTTCTGGCTATGCTGAAGCAGCACTTCCGCACCGTTCGTCATGTGAAGCCGAAAGCGAGCCGCGCCGATTCGGCTGAAATGTATGTGCTGGCTCAAGGGTTTCGAAGGCAAAGCGAAGACTCCTGACGAACTTCAAAAATCCTGTTCAATCCGCGCATGAGCAGTTGCAATATCTTCCTTTGCTTTCGCGGATAAGGATGTTAGAAGCCACCGCCAACACGTGATTACGCGCTGCGATGCAGGCGCGAGGAGGTTGGCTACATGATCCGCGAAGCACTGACGTTCGATGACGTTCTCCTGCTGCCCGCCGCATCATCCATCTTGCCCAGCCAGGCTGACACGCGAACGCGGCTCACACGCTCCGTCACGCTCGGCATTCCCCTGATCTCTGCCGCCATGGACACCGTCACCGAAGGCCGTCTCGCCATCGCGATGGCGCAGGCGGGCGGCATCGGCGTTCTCCATCGCAACATGACCCCGGAACAACAAGCCGCCGAAGTGCGGATGGTGAAGAAGTTCGAAAGCGGCATGGTCGTGAACCCGGTCACAATCGGACCAGACGCCACGCTCGCCGACGCCTTCGCGCTGATGGATAGCCACGGCATCACCGGCATTCCAGTCGTCGAAAAGAACGGCAAGCTGGCAGGCATACTGACGAACCGCGATGTGCGCTTTGCAACCAATATGCAGGAGCCCGTGCGCAACCTGATGACGAAGGAAAACCTCGTCACGGTCGCCGACGGCGTCAGTCAGGAAGAGGCCAAGCGCCTGCTGCACAAGCACCGCATCGAAAAACTTCTGGTCGTTGACGACGCCTATCGCTGCATCGGCCTCATCACGGTCAAGGACATCGAGAAGGCGCAGCTTCATCCGAACGCCTGCAAGGACGATCAGGGCCGCCTGCGCGTCGCCGCCGCGACGACGGTGGGTGATGATGGTTTCGCCCGCTCCGAGGCGCTGCTCGCAGCCGGCTGCGATGTCATCATCGTCGATACCGCGCATGGCCATTCCTCGCGCGTTGCCGAGGCCGTCCAGCGCATCAAGAAGCTCTCTAACGCCACGCAGGTCATCGCCGGCAATGTCGCGACCGGGGCGGGCGCGCAGGCGCTGATCGATGCGGGCGCGGACGCGATCAAGGTGGGCATCGGCCCCGGCTCCATCTGCACCACGCGCATCGTCGCGGGCATCGGCGTCCCGCAACTCACAGCGATTCTCGACGCCGTTGAAGTGGCCCGCAAATCCGATGTGCCGGTCATCGCCGATGGCGGCATCAAATATTCCGGCGACCTCGCCAAAGCCATCGCGGCGGGCGCTGAATGCGCCATGATCGGCTCGCTGCTCGCGGGCACGGAAGAGAGCCCCGGCGAAGTCTTCCTGTTTCAGGGCCGTAGCTACAAGGCCTATCGCGGCATGGGCTCTGTCGGTGCGATGGCGCTCGGGTCCGCCGACCGTTACTTCCAGCAGGACGTGAAGGATTCGCTGAAGCTCGTGCCCGAAGGCATTGAAGGGCAAGTGCCTTTCAAGGGTCCGGTGGGACAGGTGATCCATCAACTCGTCGGCGGTCTGCGCGCCGCCATGGGTTACACAGGGTCGGCTACGGTCAAAGAATTTCAGCAGCGCGCCGAGTTCGTGCGCATCTCGTCGGCCAGTTTGCGCGAAAGCCACGTCCATGACGTGACGATCACGCGCGAAGCCCCGAACTATCCAGGCATCGGTTCTTAACTCCACTACTCCAGTCAGGCGGCAACATGACCCCCGGCGCCCGCCTTCAGGCGGCGATCGACATTCTCTCCACCATCGGCAGCACCCGCCACCCGGCGGATCGTGTCTTCGACGGTTGGGCGCGCGGTAGTCGCTTTGCTGGCTCGAAAGACCGCGCTGCCGTGGGTGAGCTTGTCTTCACCGTTCTCCGCCACAAATCCGAACTCGCCACCGCGCTCGGCAGCGATGAGCCGCGCTTGCTGGCTCTTGGCGCCGTCTCGATGATCGACGCTGCCGGCCCGGCCGCCGCCATGGCTTTGGCCGACGGCGCGCGCCATGCGCCCGCGCCGCTCGAGCCGCCAGAGGCGGCGGCGCTGTTGGGCGCGGCACTGCCCGGTGCCGACGCGCCCGCCCACGTGCGCCTCAATTATCCTGAATGGCTGCATGCCGAATTCGTGCAGGCTTTCGGCTCGCGCCTCGAAGCCGAAATGGCGGCGCTGATGGAGCGTGCGCCAACCGATCTTCGCGTCAATGCGCTGAAGGGCGACCGCGAGGCAGCGCTTGCCGTGCTCGCGGAGGAAAATATCGACGTCGAGCCGACGCCCCTTGCGCCGCTCGGCCTGCGTCTGAAAGCCCGTGCAAACATCCAGGGTCTCGCATCCTTCCGCGACGGCCTTATCGAATTGCAGGACGAGGGCTCGCAGCTTGCCTGCCTGCTCGCGGCAGCCAAGCCCGGCGAACAGATCGTCGATCTTTGCGCGGGCGGTGGCGGCAAGGCTCTGGCGCTTGCGGCCTCCATGGGCAACCGCGGTCAGATCCATGCCTGCGACACCGACCGCCGCCGTCTCGGCAAGCTGATGCCGCGCGCCCAGCGTGCGGGCGCCCGCAATATCCAGACGCGCTTCATCAAGCCCGATGTGCTGCCCGGCGGGCCCGACACCGATCTCGCCGATCTTGAAGCTCGCATGGATTGCGTGCTGATCGACGCACCTTGCAGCGGCACAGGCGCATGGCGACGTAATCCCGACGCCCGTTGGCGTCTGACGCCTGAATTGCTGGAGAGCTACCGCCTCACGCAGGCCGAGGTTCTGCTGCGCGGCAGCCTCGCCGTGAAGCCCGGCGGACGCCTCGTCTATGTCACTTGCTCGCTATTGCCATCCGAAAACGAGGCGCAGATCGATGCCTTCCTGAAAGCCCGTCCCGATTTTTCGCTCGCCGCATGGAATGCGCATTGGCCGGACGGCGTTGAAGCGCCGCCGGTCGGCAAGGGCGGAGCGCTCCGTCTGACGCCGGCCAGCACGGGCACAGACGGTTTTTTCGTCGCTATTCTCGAGCGAAAGGGCTGACGGAACAGGAATGAGAAGCCTCACCCGGATCGCTCTGCTCAGCATCATGCTTCTCTGCGCGCTGCCCGTTTCCGCATTCGCCGCCAGTCCCGCCATGCGTCAGACATCGCAATCCCTGTTGAGCAGGGGCATTGCCGCGAGCGACGCCAGGCGCGCCCAGCGTTTTCTGGAGCAATCCATCGTCGCCGATCCCGCCAATGCCGCCGCGCTCAGCGCGCTCGGCGATCTCTACAAGCGAGAAGGACAGGCGAACAAAGCCCGCAAATATTACGATCTCGCGCTCGGTGTCGATCCGGTTGAGCGGACGGCGCTATCCGGCGCAGCAGGCCTCGACATTGCCGAGGGAAAAACCACTGCTGCGCAGGATAAGCTACGCAAGTTGAAGACTGTCTGCCCGGCCTGCGCGCAGACCCGTGAACTCGAAAGCAAGCTTGGATTCGGCACTCCCGCCGCATCCGCACCTCATCCGTAGACAGACCATGACCGACAATATCCTCATCATAGATTTCGGCAGTCAGGTAACGCAGCTCATAGCGCGGCGCGTCCGCGAAAGCGGCGTCTATTGCGAGATCGTTCCGTTCAACAAGGCTGACGATCAGCTTGATGTCTTCAAACCCAAAGGCGTCATTCTTTCCGGCAGCCCGGCCAGCGTCATCGGCCCGGATGCGCCTCGCGCGCCCGACTGGGTTTTCGCCTCGGGCCTTCCGGTTCTTGGCATCTGCTACGGCGAACAGACCATGTGCGCCCAACTCGGTGGCCGCGTCGAAGGCTCCGACGACGAACGCGAATTCGGCCGCGCCGCCATCAAGGTCGTCGAAAACTCCCCGCTCTTCGACGGTGTTATTCAAAAAGGCGATGAAGAGCCTGTCTGGATGAGCCACGGTGACCGCGTCGTCGCAATCCCCGAAGGCTTCAAGGTCATTGGCGTCAGCGGCAATGCGCCTTTCGCCGCCATTGCAGACGAAAAGCGCAAATTCTATGGCGTGCAGTTCCATCCTGAGGTCGCGCACACGCCGCGCGGGCGCGACATTCTCCGCAACTTCACGCACAAGATCGTCGGCTGCAAAGGCGATTGGACCATGGCGGCCTTTAAAGACGTCGAAATCGCCCGCATCCGCAAACAGGTCGGCAAGAGCAAGGTCATTTGCGGTCTCTCAGGCGGCGTCGACAGCTCCGTCGTTGCCGTGCTGCTGCACGAAGCCATCGGCGACCAGCTTCAATGCGTCTTCGTTGATACCGGCATGATGCGCGCAGGCGAGGCCGAACAGGTCGTCAATCTCTTCCGCCATCACTACAACATTCCACTCATCCACAATGATGCGAGCGACCTGTTCCTCGGCAAGCTCGATGGCGTCACCGACCCCGAGCAGAAGCGCAAGATCATCGGCGCGACTTTCATCGACGTCTTCGACGCCGAAGCCAAAAAAATCGGTGGCGCGGATTTCCTGGCGCAAGGCACGCTCTATCCTGACGTCATCGAAAGCGTCTCCTTCACAGGCGGCCCCTCGGTCACGATCAAAAGCCATCACAATGTCGGCGGACTTCCGGCGCGCATGAACATGAAGCTCGTGGAGCCCTTGCGCGAGCTCTTCAAGGACGAGGTCCGCATCCTTGGCCGCGAACTTGGGCTGCCGGAAGATTTCGTCGGCCGTCATCCGTTCCCCGGACCGGGCCTTGCCATCCGTATCCCCGGCGAGATCACGCGCGAAAAGCTCGACATCCTGCGCAAAGCCGACACGGTCTATCTCGACGAGATCCGCAAAGATGGTCTCTATGACGTGATCTGGCAAGCCTTTGCCGTGTTGCTCCCCGTCCGCAGCGTCGGCGTCATGGGCGACGGCCGCACCTACGACTACGTCTGCGCACTCCGGGCCGTCACTTCGACCGATGGCATGACGGCAGACTATTATCCGTTCACACATGATTTCTTGGGTCGCGTCTCGACCCGCATCATCAACGAAGTCAAAGGCATCAACCGCATCGTCTACGACGTGACGTCAAAGCCGCCGGGAACAATCGAGTGGGAATGATCTCCAACCTTTCGGACTTATTCGAAAGTGCGAGTTGGATGACGCGAATCCCGCACCTTCAAATATGTGGTCGTGCGCAGCTCGAAGAAGAAGTTAGCGCGCGACCAATTCTCGACATCGGCTAAGCGATGAAGCGGACGACGCCGCCATCCACGCGGAGCGCCGCCCCGCTGGTTGCGGAAGCCTGCTCCGAGCAGACATAGACGATCATGTTCGCCACCTCGTCGGTGGTCGCGAAGCGCTGGATGAGGCTCGTCGGACGCATCGTCTTCAGGAAGCCTTGCTCGGCTTCCTCCTGCGTGATTCCATTCGCCTCAGCCTGCTTCGCCATGAAGTCGCCGAGGATCTCCGACCGGGTGGGGCCGGGTAGGACGGCGTTGACGGTGACGCCCGTGCCCGCGACCGCCTCGGCAAGACCACGCGAGACCGCGAGTTGCGCGGTCTTGGTCATGCCATAGTCAAGCATCTCCTTGGGAATGTTGACTGCGGACTCGCTGCTCACGAACACGACGCGGCCCCAACCTTTTGCCACCATGCGCGGTAGGTAGTGGCGCGTCAGGCGCACGCCGCTCATCACATTCAATTGGAACAAGCCAAGCCAGTCCTCGTCGGGGATATTTGCGATATCCTCGACACTTTTGTAGTCGCGGATGAAAGCCGTGCCGACATTATTCACGAGGATATCGGCATCCGGCGCCTGCGCGAAAAATGCGTTGGCGCCCTCGGCGGTCGAGAGATCGGCCACGACGCCCGAGATCTCGCTCTGCGGGAAGGACTGGCTCATCTGCCGCACTGTTTCGTCAACGCGCTCTCGCCTGCGGCCGTTGACGACGACCGAAGCGCCGGCGCGGGCCAGTCCCTCGGCCGTTGCCCGGCCAATGCCGGCAGTAGATCCGGTAATGATCGCCTTGCGGCCCTTCAGTTCGATCTTCATGCCATTGATCTCCAATGATTACGCGCAATGATTTGACGAATGGCCGATGTATTCGGATCGCGTCGCTTCGGCCGGACTAGGTGATCGTGCGCCGATCATTGCTCCTTCTTGAACAAATCCTGGAAGATGAGCGGACCCCAAACGCGGTCGCGTGCTTGCACCAGTGCGCCACCTTCGTTGAGCTTTCCCAAGTTGACGGGTGCGAACCCGAGTTGTTTGGCCAAGTCCGCCACGGGAGTGATCGCATCCTCGTCGTCGCTCGACAGAAAGACGACCCGATGCCCGCCCTCGACGATCGGATCGGCAGCAAGCGTGGCCGCAATCAGATGATTGAACCCTTTCACGAGCTTGCCGCCGGTGAACGCCTTCGCGACGAAAGCCGAGGACGGAAGGCCGTCCAGCTCTTCAGGGGGAACGCCATACGTGTTCGTCGCGTCGATGATCGTCTTGCCTTTCCAGCTCGGCAGGGCTTTCGCAATCTCGCAATGCTCCCCGAACGGGATCGCCAGGATGATCGTGTCGGCGTCGAGTGCATCCCAAAGCGACTTGGCGACGACCGTGGAGCCGATGGCCCGAGCGAGTGGCGCCAACGCCTCGGGCGAACGGCGGCTCGCGACCGCCACGTTGATGTTTTTGCGGGCGAAGGCGTGGGCGAGCGCCTGGCCTACCTTGCCAAACCCTATAATTGCGTAGCTCATAATGCTTCTCCGATCCTTGTTGATATTCATTCCGTCAGATGGCCGAGAAGCCACCATCGACCGACAGTTCCAGCCCATTCACGAAGCTTGAATCGTCCGAAGCGAGAAACAGTGCGGCAGCCGCGATTTCCTCAGGACGCCCCATCGTTCCCCGCGGGATCAGCGATTCGAACATCTGCTTCGCCTCCTCGGTGAGAACCTGGTCCTGCATCGGTGTGGCGATCGGTCCCGGATGCAGCACGTTCACCCGGATATTTCTGCCCTTCAACTCGTTGAGCCATCCGCGTGCGAATGCATGCAACGCCGCCTTGCTCGCCGCATACACGCTGTAACCGGGAAAGCCTTTCAGCGAAGCAACTGATCCGGTCATGAAGATCGATCCGCCATCGTTGAACAGCGGCAGCGCCTTCTGCACCGTAAACAGCGTACCGCGCGTATTCAGTCCGAAGGTCGCATCAAAATGCTGCTCGGTAATTTCGCCCAGCGGCACGGCTTCGCCCGTGCCGGCGCTCGCATACAGGATGTCGATCTTGCCCTTTTCCCGCTTGACGGTGTCGAACAGGCGGTCGAGGTCGTCGAGATTGGATGCATCGCCACGCACGCCGGTCACGTTCCGGCCGATCAACTTGACAGCTTCGTCCAGCGCCTCCTGCTTCCGGCCCGTGATGAAGACATAGGCGCCTTCTTCAACGAACCGCTTGGCGCTCGCCAACGCCATGCCGCTCGATCCGCCCGTGATGACTGCAACCTTACCGTCCAGCTTTCCCATGACTTTTCCCTTTCGTGGTGTCGGGACAGCACCTGTCCCGAGAACCTCGAAGTGGGTCCGCCGCCGTCGGTTGGCGAGTGTGGAAGCGCGCATATCGGTGGTGCGAAATCGATCCGGGGGCTACTATCCCCGCCCGTATTGCCCGCTATTGAAGATAGAGGCAGGCTTTGGAAGGCGCACCGCGCGGTGCGGGATTGCACCATGATCGACTGGGATGACATTCGCTACTTTCTTGCCGTGGCGCGCGGAGGCTCGGTGCGCGCCGCCGCCGAGCGCCTCGGAGTGAACCATTCGACCGTGTTGCGACGCATTGCCCAACTGGAGGAGCGGCTGGGCGCACAGATGTTCGAGAGGCTGCCCTCTGGCTACATCCTGATGGCTGCGGGCGAGGAGATCCTCGAGTTCGCCGAGCAGATGGAGGCGTCATCCAACCGGTTGGAAACGCGCGTCTTCGGGCGCGATCAGGGTGTACACGGACTCTTGCGGGTGACGCTGCCGCCGTTCCTCGCGACACATCTGCTCATGCCGGACCTCGCCGATTTCGCGCGTCTGAATCCCGACATCGAGATGGAAATCTTGTCGTCCGGCGATCTGGCAAATCTGACCAACCGGGATGCCGATGTCGCGATCCGCATCGTCTCCGACCGTAATACCCTGCCACTCAATCTCCACGGCCTGAAGGGGCCGGAGCTGTTCAGCAGCGTCTACATGTCTCGCGATCGACTAGCCGCGTGGCGTGCGGGCGCGCCCGATCCCGTCCGGTGGATCGCCATAAACAATCATGGAATCCCGGACTGGGCGCGCGAGGGTGAGGTTTGCCCCACGGGGGTTCCGTTCAGGACTCCGGACGCCGGGGCGCAGATCGTTGCAGTACAGCAGGGGCTGGGGATGACGATACTGCCGTGCTTCGTCGGAGATGCTGATCCACTACTGGTGAGGGTGCCGGGCACGGACCTCCCGATGCATGGGACGCTCTGGCTTCTCACACAGGGCGAGACACGCAAGACGAAGCGCGTCCGGCTCTTCACCGAGTTCTTGTCCCGCAGGCTCGCCGCCCACGCTCCGCTTCTCGCTGGATTGTCCATCTCGCACGACTGAGGCTCGGCAGGTCGTCGTCCGCACTCAACTCGGCTCGGTGTCGGTGACGATGGGCATGATGTCCACGCCGTCTCCCGGAAAGACCGTGAAATGCGGGTGGTTCTCGAACAGGCGGGCGGCGGCTTCGATGCTATCGGCCTCGATGACAATATAGCCGCAGAGCGGGTTCATGACGTTGGCAATGCCGTCCTTGGTAACGCGCGTTGTCTTACCGACCATGCCGCCGCGATCAGCGAAGAATGTCGCGTTTCTCTCTTCCCAGTCCATCCACTGCTTTATGCCAACGGCATCAACCGCGTCCTGCTCGGATTTAGGCGTGCTGCGAAAGCGTGCGAAGTCTTCGGGCTTCATCGTGTAGACGGCAAGAAAGCGGGGCATGGGGCGCCCTTCGTGTTGGTTGAGATCGTGTCAGCTTAGACGCTTGAGGCGGTCGAAGTCACCGTGCATCATCACCCTCGGCAAAATGCGCCATCTGGTCTTCATACGCCTTGATAAATGCGGGGCGCGCTGTTGCGCGGGCGACATAACGGCGGCAGGCGGGATAATCCGCCAACCCATCGAAACGGTCGCTGAGGCGCAGTACGTCCGCCATCGCGATGTCGGCAATCGTAAAGCCACCGGCCAGCCATTCGCGCTGGGCCAGCACGGTTTCCATGTACTTGTGTCGCAAGTTGAGAAAATTATCGAACAGTTTGTATGCTGATGAATCCTTGGCCTCGCCGGAAAACTGAAACAGCGCCCAGGGCAGGCTCGCCATCTCGACCGAATTGAGCGCTGCGAACAACCATTCTTTCGTATCGTTGCGCCCGCGCGGATCGGCGGGCATCAGCGCATCGCTCTTCTCGCCCAGATGCAGCAAGATCGCGCCGGTCTCGAAAATCGAAATATCGCCATCCGTCAGCCAGGGCACCTGCCCAAAAGGCTGATGCGCGAAATGCGTCTCCTTGCGATCGCTGAATGGTACGCCGACGACGCGATAGGGCAGGCGCGCTTCCTCAAGCGCCCAGCGCACGCGCAAGTCACGCACAAAGCCGCGCGGCAAATCGGGAACCCAGTCGAAGGTGGCGAGGATCAGGCTGCTCATTTTTCTATCTCCCACGAAATCGGCGGGCATCGGTCCATCAGGAAGCGATGATGAGTCTCGAACGCCATGAGCATACTTGGTGCTGCGTCATATGGTGAAGTGTTGACGATGCTTGAATGATCCGCCAGCCAAAAAGCGAGCAGTTCTCTTCGACAAATCTGTTGTCCGGGATTTGTTTGCAGCCGACCGATCATACACGCCACGTGGGAATGCGAGTATACGACATGAGCGATAGCTCATATTTGAATCAACGCGCAAATTACGGCATTGATGCTCCGGGTATCGTCCGTTTGCACCTGATCCTGGCCCCGTTCTCGCGCTGCTCGCGATTGCCGGATTTGCGTGGCCCCAGCCGAATCCAATCCCCTTTGTCGTGAGCGTCGGCGCCGCCGTTTTCGCCGTCATTCTTCTTCTTGGCGCGGTGGTCTTGCTACGGTCGAGCCTTGTGCTCAAAAAGCGGGTGCGCGATCGTCTGGTGGCGGCACTCGATCTTAAGGGGCATGAGCGTGTGCTTGATGCGGGTTGCGGTCTGGGGCTGGCAGTCATCGCTTGCGCGAAACGGCTCACCACCGGCAAGGCCATCGGCATCGATCTCTGGGCCGCCAAGGATTTGTCGAACAACAACCCGGATGCGACCCGCGCCAATGCGGCGGCGGAAGGCGTAGCCGATCGTATCGAGGTCGATACCGGCGACATCACAAAGCTGCCATACCCGGACGCCTCCTTCGACGCCGTCATCTCGATGACGGTGATCCACAACATTCCCTCCGCGGCGGGACGCGATCAGGCGCTACGCGAACTTGTCCGCGTGTTGAGGCCCGGCGGCCGCATCGCGCTCTTTGATCTCTTGTACACCTCGCACTACACGGAGGTGTTGCACGGGGTGGGCATGACGGTGCGCGACTTGGGCACCGATTTTATGTGGTTTCTGCCGGCCCATTCGCTGCTCGCACAAAAGTCGGAATAGATCGATTCATGGCGAACCGGCCTCCCGATCAGGAAAATCGGGAGGCCGCGCGTTCAGGCCGCCGTCCGGCCTCTCGCAGCCGCTTCCGTTTCGTGCAGATAGGTCGTGAAGCCGTCTTTCGCCGGCTGAACGGAATGGAGCAGCATGATGGCGCTAACCTGTCCGCGATGACCGATACCGTGAGTGATCACATGCATCAGCATTTCCTCGCGGGTCATGGCGCCCGCTGCGCCGTCCGTGAAGGTGAAGTCGATCCGCTCCGCCAACTGGACGGGAGAGAGTGCCGACACATAGTCGATATATTCGCGGTCTCTTCTCCTGATATCCGCCGATAATTCCTGCAGCGTTGGCAAATCGCTCAGGTTGGCGGACGTGTACGCGTGAGGCCGATGCGTCATATGTGCGGCGAATATCTGATCGACGACGTGCGAGTGGCTGAGGGCCTTGATGGCCAATCCGATGATGGGAGAGTCCCCGAGATCAGCCAACGCGATCAGAAGTTCGTCGTTCGCCCAGGCTTTGTATCGGAACAAGTTCTGCAATGTGTCGTGCATGTCGGGACCTCCTTGGCATTGCCTGATATTTTCGTCCTGACTATAATATGAGCGATAATTCGTATTTTGTACTCGCATTGGCGATGTAAAAAATGGCGCGCAAACCGCTCTTGAAAGCCAGGAAAACCGCCTCTCAGGAGCGGTCGCGCGCGACGGTTGACGCATTGGTTGAAGCGACAGCCCGCATTCTCGTCAAAGAAGGTTTCGACAAAGCCAGCACCAACCGCATCGCGGAAGTGGCGGGGGTGAGCGTCGGTTCGCTCTACCAATATTTCCCGAGCAAGGAGGCGCTGGTTGCCGCTGTGGTGGATCGTCACCAGCAGGAGATAACGGAAACGGTGCGGGGTGAGTTGGCAAAAGTCTCCGCTATGCCGATAGATGAGGCGGTTCGTCAGCTCGTCGCCGTCGCTGTCAAGGCGCACCGTGTCGATCCCAGACTGCATCACGTGCTAGCAGAGCAAATTCCCCGTGTAGGAAAACTCGAAAATCTGGCTTCCTTCAATCGCGAGAATTTTGTCCTGTTCAGGGATTTTCTTGAGAACCACCGCGACGAACTCCGTGTCGATGACCTCGAACTCGCGTCCTTCATATGCGTGACCTCTATCGAGGCCTTCACGCATAACGCGGTGCTGCACCATTCCAGGATGCTTTCGAACGAGAAGATGGAAGCGCTCATCGACGAGGGCACGCGTCTTGTGGCCGGATATCTGAAAGGCTAGTCCTGATCCATCGATAATCGGCAGACTATTTATTGGCGACCTACGCTCTGCCGCCCGAGAGCATAGTCTCAATAAAATAGCTCACGATCTGACTTTCCCCACGATCAATAGCCGAAAGGCTATTGATCGGTAGTGTTCAATACGTCAGACGTTCTTTATCAAGGCCGCACGTCGCGCTCGCCACCTTCCGCGATCCAGATCTCGTGGCCAAATTTTTTAACTGGCCGCCCTGCGTTCGCTGGCCTCAGAAGCTAAAAGATCTCTGCGCCGGTTTGGTGGGTGGTTCGAGGCGAACACCCTCCAGCTCGAGCATCCGCAACTTGGATGTTGAGCCGCCCGGCGCCGAGAAGCCCCCGACCTTGCCGCCGACTGCCAGCACCCTGTGGCACGGAATAATCAGCGCCACCGGATTTTTGGCCATCGCCTGGCCGACATCGCGCGCGGCTTCCGGTCCGGCGCCAAGCTTCTTCGCCAGCGCGCCATAGGTCGTCGTGTGGCCCCATCCGATCTGCCGGGCTTCGGCATAAATCTTTTTGAAGAAGGCGTCCTGATCTCCGAGGTCGAGCAGGATCCCCGAGAAGTCGATCTCTTCGCCGTCGAAATAACGTTTCGCGGTGGCGATAGCTTTGTTCACATCCGGCGTCGGCGTGCCCGGCTCAGCGCCGGGACTACGGCGCAGCAAAAAACGCTCGGTTGCTTCCGCGGCTTTTGTCGGCAACTGAAAACGCGTGATGCCGACATTGCTCCATGCGATGCCACAGAAGCCGCCCGCGGTCTCAAAGATGAAATAATGCTGCGCCATCCGATCCATTGTCTGAGAATACCACGCTCGCGGGCGGCGCGAGGCGATCCAGTGGCCTTGTGGCGCCCGCGAGCGCGTGATAGTTAAGGATATGCTTAACCAAAAAAGCCCGCTCGATTCTCTTTATCAGGCGCTGGCCGAGCCCGCCCGGAGGGTGATGGTCGAGCGTCTGATGCGCGGGCCTGCCTCCGTCAGCGAATTGGCAAAGCCTCTCGACATGTCGCTCTCGGCGGTGATGCAGCATCTGCAGGTGCTTGAAGCGAGCGGTCTCGTCCGCACGGAAAAGACGGGCCGCGTCCGTACCTGCCGCATCGAGCCGCAAGCGCTGAGGACGGCGGAAGAGTGGCTGAACGCTCAGCGCATGGTCTGGGAAAAGCGTCTCGACCGCCTTGGCGAATATCTGGCGCAGACATCGGGCGGGGGCGAGTAGTTACTCGGTGCACGTAGGCTATGTCTTCCGTTTCAGCCTCCCGTTCCCTCCCGCCGCGAACCCGGCTAGGCTGGCGCCCTGTTCGCTTATGGGAGCCAAGATGAAGAAACGTTCGGTGCTGATTGCCTTTACCGTTTTCGGTCTTTGGCCCGCGCTCGCGTTCGCCGCTCCCGGCAAAGGGGTTGAAGCCAACAACAATTGCTACGATCAGTTTCGCGGCGGCAACATGAAGGCCGCCATCGATTATTGCACCAAGGCGATCAACTCCGGTGAGCTGGAGGAGCCCGATCTTGTCGGCGCGCTCATCAATCGCGGCGTCGCATTTCGCAATGAGGGTAACTACAAGCTCGCCATCGTCGATTACACGACGGCGCTGAAGCACGCGCCCAAGGATGCGATGATCTACGCCAACCGCGCCAATGCGCGTCGCGAACTTGGCGAACTGAAGTCGGCGATGGTCGATGCCAATCAGGCGATCAAACTCGATCCGACGAGGCCCGCGTCCTTCTACTCGCGCGGTGCGGTCTATGAAGCGGGAAATCAGCCAAAGCTCGCCCGCAAGGATTACATGCAGGCGCTGACGCTTGAGCCGGCCAATCTGGATTACCAGAATAAGATACTGACGCTCGATGCCAAGCTGGCGACAACAGGGGAGGGGACTGTTCGATGAGCGATTTTCGTAATCCGATGAGCGATCTTCACGACGAGTTCAATCCAAAGAAAATCGACGTCTTGGCCGCCGTTCGGGAATCATATAGCGGCGCGTGGAATCATCTGGGTGAAATGCTCAGGTTGATTTGGCTCCCCGGTCTGCTTTATCTCGCCCTGAACGTCACGGGGGCCATGCTCGCGGATGAGGGACACGACGTCATTCGTCTGTTGATCGAAATGGCCACGCTCTTTCTCTGGCCGATCATCGCCGTCGCCTGGCATCGTTTCATTCTTCTCGGTGAAACGCCTGTGGGTACTTATCAGATCAACTTCGGTCAACGCGAAGCGCGCTTTCTGATGGTCTCGTTCTTTCTGGTTCTGCTGATGCTGCCCGGCTTCTTCATCGCCACGATGACGGCGGGACTTCAGGACATGGGACCATCGGCTTCCTTGGTCGGCTTCGCCGGCATCCTGCTTGCTTTCGTCGGCATTTATTTTCTGATCCGGCTTTTGCTGCTGTTGCCGGCCGTCGCCATCGACGAGCCGATCAACGCGCGCTTCATTCTCGAACGCACGCGCGGCAACTTCTGGCGTCTCGTCGCGCTCTGCGTGCTGTCGAGCTTGCCGCTGCTCGCAGCCTATTGGCTCATCATGTATGTCTTCGTCGTGGCGAACCTGCCTCTCTTCATTCCGCTCTTTCTCTCGTCGCTGCTGTCGATCTTCTTCGCCATCGTCAACGTCGCGATCCTCTCCATCGCCTTCCGCGAACTCATCGGCCCACCCGGTACGGTGGCCGCTAACCTCGACCGTCCAGATACGCTGTAATTCACCGGTTGGCATAAAACTTATCCCCCGCTAGGCTGAACTCGTCATTCTGCTCTGGGGGGAGTCATGAAGAAGCTGCCGGTCTTTGCGTCCGTGGGAGAAGTTTTCTCCGGCGTCACACGCCATTATTTCCAACTTCTATTCGTTTCCTGGCCGTCGATGCTGGTGATCGTCG
>DASYEM010000101.1:0-13869 GCA_036499025.1 Parvibaculum sp.
GCCTTCGGCGCGGGCCCCTCCCTCTCCCTCAAGGGGAGAGGGGGAAAAGGCGCGGCCCTGAACTCTACGCCGCGATGATCCGTTCCACCGCCCGCGCTTTCAGCGCCAGCTTCCCGTCGCCATTCGTGAATGTCGCTTCGACATAGGCCTGCGTCTTCGAGACGTTCACCACATGACCTTCGCAGGCAAGAAGCCCACTCGTCACGGGCCGGAAGAAGTGCATCTGCAAATCCGACGTGGTGAAATTCTGATCGTCCTTCAACAAGGTCATCAGCGCGAAAGAACAAGTCTGGTCGGCGAGCGTCGCGAGATAGCCGCCGAAGACCGCGACCGGATTGAGAAAAGCCGGATCGACCGGCCAGTCGTAACGAATGCGGCCGGGCTCCAGCACCGTGAGTTTGCCCGCATAGAGTTTCAACGCCTCGACATGCGGCGGGGCTTTTTCCATTTCGCCTGCCGCAATGCGCTTCAATATGTTCGACCAGCTCGGCATTACTTGTCGCCAGCGATCTTCGCCGCGCCGGCGAGAAGCTCGGGCAGGCCGACGATTTCATTGTAGCGCTGAAAGGTGACGCGGGTGTCGTCAGCGGGCACGCCCTCGCCTTTCAGCAAGGTCGCGTAGACGTCCTGCAATCTCTTCGTCACCGCGAGCAGCGCCGTCACGGGAAAGATCGCGATCTTGAAACCCAGTTCTTCCAGAACCTTCGTCGAGAGGTAAGGCGTCTTGCCGTCCTCGACCATGTTGGCGAGCAGCGGCACGCCCTTGAAGGTTTGCGTGACGCGTTCGAGTTCCTTCATGTCGCGCGGCGCTTCGATGAAGAGAATGTCGGCGCCCGCGTTCAGGAAAGCTTCGCCGCGCCGCAACGCCTCGTCGAGGTCATGCGTTGCCCGCGCGTCAGTGCGGGCCATGATCTTGAAGTCTTTGGACGCGCGCGCATCCGCCGCCGCCTTGATCTTCTGCGCCGCATCCGTCATGGAGACGACTTCCTTGCCTTCCATATGGCCGCAGCGTTTGGGGAAGACCTGATCCTCGATCTGAATGCATTGCGCACCCGCCTGCTCATACATCACCGTCAGGCGTGCGGCGTTGAGCGGCCCGCCATGGCCGTTGTCGCCGTCCGCGATCAGCGGCGTCCCGCTCGTCGCCGCGCTCATGGCGCGCACGCGGTCGGTCATTTCCGAGGCGCTCATCAGACCGATATCGGGGAGGCCGAGATGGCTGCCCGCAAGACCGAAGCCCGTCATGTAGACGGCCTGCGCGCCCGATTGCGCGGCGATCTTTGCCGACAGCGCGTCGTAAGCGCCGGGGGCGAGGACGAGGCCGGGTTCTTTCAAAAGGTCGCTAAGCGATTTCATTCGTGAACTCTAGAAGCTGGGTGGTGTGCAAGCCGAAACGATGACGCAATCGATGGTGCCCGTATTGCGCCAACGATGCGGCAAACGCGAGTCGAAATAATAGGCGTCTCCGGCGGTGAGCCTCTTGGTTTCGCCGCCCACCGTCAATTCGATGAGGCCGGAAACGACGATGCCGCATTCCTCGCCCGTATGAGACAGCATGTCCTCGCCGGTATCGGCGCCCGGTTGATAGTGCTCATGCATCATCTGGATGGCGCGGTCGCGCATGTCGCGGCCGAGAAGGCGAAAGGAGATGGGGCCCGAGCCGATCTCGCGCAATTCCTTGGCCTGATAGAAAACCTTGCTGCGCGGCTTCAGGTCCAGCGTCAGAAAATCCGCAATCGAAATCGGGAAGCCGTCGAGCACTTTCTTCAAGGAACCCAAAGACGGGCTGATGCGGTTTTGTTCGATCAGCGAAATCGTGCCGTTGGTGACGCCCGTGCGCTTGGCGAGTTCGCGCTGCGACAGCCCATGCATGGTGCGCAATTCGCGCAACCGCGTGCCGATATCCGGCGTGGCGGCGTCCAGATCCGCCGCCGCCGGAGGGCCGCCATGCGCGCGCCGAAAGACTCTTTTGCCGTCTTTTGCCATGGCGTTTAAGATACTAAACGGTTGTAAAAAGTCACGCGACCCAAACCCTTGCTTTCCTTCACGTCCGGCAGTTTTATCGCAGGATTCAATAGGTGGAGATAAGTAATGAGCGCCGATACCGCCGCGGGCATCGCGACCCCCAACGATCTTGAATCGAACTGGCTTCCCTTCACGCCCAACCGGCAGTTCAAGCGCGAGCCGCGCATGCTTACCCGCGCCAAGGACATCTATTACTACAAGCCCGACGGCACGGAAGTGCTCGATGCGACGGCGGGGCTCTGGTGCTGCAATGCCGGTCATTGCCGCGACGACATCGTGAAGGCGATCCAGACCCAGGCGGGCGAACTCGATTTCGCGCCGAGCTTCCAGTTCGGCCACCCCAAGGCCTTCGAACTGGCGAGCCGTGTCGCCAGTCTGATGCCTGGCGATCTCGACCATGTGCTCTTTTGCAATTCAGGCTCGGAAGCCGACGACACGGCGCTGAAAATCGCCATCGCCTATCACCGCGCCAATGGCGAGGCGAGCCGCACGCGCCTCATCGGCCGCGAACGCGCCTATCACGGCGTGGGTTTCGGTGGCATCTCGGTCGGCGGCATGGTGGCGAACCGCAAATTCTTCGGACCGATGCTCGCGGGCGTCGATCATCTGCCGCATACCTATAATCGCGCCGAACAGGCTTTCACCATCGGCCAGCCGCAATGGGGGGCGCATCTGGCCGACGAATTGCAACGCCTCGTCGAGCTGCATGATGCATCGACGATTGCCGCCGTCATCGTCGAACCGATGTCGGGTTCAACAGGCGTTCTGCCGCCGCCGGTCGGTTATCTGCAACGCCTGCGCGAACTTTGCACCAAACACGGCATCCTGCTGATTTTCGACGAGGTCATCACCGGCTTTGGGCGTCTCGGCTATGCGACGGCGGCAGAGCGTTTCGGCGTGACGCCGGATATCCTCACCTTCGCCAAAGGCATCACGTCGGGCACGGTGCCGCTCGGCGGCGCTGTCGTGCGCAAGCATATCTACGACATCTTCCAGACCGGCCCCGATCATCTGATCGATCTCTTCCACGGCTACACTTACTCAGGCCATCCGCTCGCAACGGCGGCGGGCATCGCGACGCTCGATCTCTATCGCAAGGAAAACCTGTTTGAACGCGCTCAGGCGTTGGAACCGGTTTTCGCCGAGGCGCTGATGAGCCTCAAGGGTCACAAACTGATTGCCGATATCCGCTGCATCGGGCTTGCCGGCGCCATCGACCTTGTGCCCATCGACGGCCTGCCGGGCAAGCGCGGCTTCGATGCGATGCGCGCGGCTTTCCATGAAGAAAACATGATGGTTCGCGTTTCGGGCGACACCATCGCCTTTTCGCCGCCACTCATTATCGACAAGGCGAAAATCGAGGAAATCTTCGGACGGTTCCGCCGCGTTCTCGATAAGGCGGCCTGAGGAAGAACTCAACATAACTCAGGCGCTTGCTCGAAAGAGGGGGGCCTATTCATGCTTCGGGGCCTTGTACAGGGGATTTGAACGCCTACTTGCGAGGTGTTCCCTCCGATGGCAGTCGGGCTGCGCTTTTACCTCCCTCATGCGCCCGGCACAATTCATCGACCCTCTCTGACTTCAGTCAGAGAGGGTTCTTTTTTGCTCGGAATATGGGATCAGGCCTGCTTCTGATTATGCTCGGCGACGAATTTCTGCGACTGGCGTTCGGCAAAGCCGAAAATGCCCTTCGACATCAATGACAACTCGTCCTTGCGCCGCGCTTGATAGACCTCGGCGCGGATGGCGTGGACGGCGACGTCGTCCGGCGCCGCAAGCGAGGCCATTTCGGCCAGATGACAAGCGAGCCGCAATTCGCCCGCCTCGACAAGCGCGCCGGCGCGCTGGGCCAGCACAAGCGGACCGCCCACCAGAGCCGCCATTTCAGACGCAAGCGCCTTGTCGGAGGCGGGCTTCAGATTTGCCGGATTGCCGTCATACCAGCCGCCATAGAGCCGCCAGATATTGTGGATGATGAATTCCGGCTCGTCGTAAACGGGACGGAGATACGGCTTGTCCATCAACGAGGCAGGCAGCTTTACCGAATGCACGATCTCGTCCAGACGCGCGCCGGCGTTCATCATCGCCAGCGATTGCTCGACCAGCGTTTCAAGCGCGGTGGCGATATTGTCGAGGACCGACGCAATGCGCACCTTGCCGCCGATGGGAAGGCCATGCGCGGGAAGCAGAAGTTCAGGCTCCCTGGCGATCATTTCGCGCAGCGCATTCGCCCATTCGAGCGGATAACGCTGAACCTTTTGCGGATTGCCCGCGTTGGGGAAAACCCATGTGACGAAATCGCCCGAGCAGATGGCCTTATGCTCAGGCACCCAGGCCCAGAGATGGTCGTCGGTTTCTCCGATGGCGTGATGCAAATGGAAATGCGTGTCGCCGACCTTGATGTCGAGCTGGTCGCGGAAGGTCGTGTCGGGCTCGATCCAGGGATCGGGGCCGAAGCGGCGCGGACCTTCCGGCGCCCCCTGCCCCATGCGCAGCTCGGTCGCGGGCGCGAACTGGCGGGCGTTGATCGTGAAATTATAGCCGTTGGTTTTTTCGTAGCGGCGGAAGCGCGGGCTCACATTTTCATGGCCGATGATCCGAGGGCGGCGACGGCCCTTGTCGCAAGCCTCGCAGACGAAAGCACCCGTGCCGCCAACATGATCGGCATGGCCGTGGGTATAGCAAATGTTCGAGACCGGCTCATCGGTCCATTTGCGCATGGAGGCCAGAACGCCGCCGCCAAATGCCTCGAGGCTGGTGTCGAAAAGCACGAGACCGTCGCCGGTCTTGAAAGTGACGACATGGGAGAAGGCTTCGATCAGCGCGATGCCGTTGCCGAGCTCTGAAAGCTCCATCGTCGGACGGTTGACGAGGCCTGCGCCCTCATAGAGATCGTTGTCGATATAGCGCGCGGACAGGGCCAGCAAATCGGCCATGATCTTCCCCCGGAAATTTGACGGCGTTTCGATCCGGCGAGGCTCGCCCGGATCGCAGCTTGCGTCGAGGGATTTGGAGCGCAATTCCGCGAGGCGGAACTGCGCTCCAGAGATCAGGCTTTGAGAAGACCGACCGCCTTGCCGATGGTGCGATCAAGGAAACGCTTGGGCAGGAGCTGGGGGATTGTCCAGTTCGTCAACCGTCCGGGGACGACCGCGTAGCGGACTTTCGGATTTTTCGCCGTCAGCGCCTTTTCGATGGCGCGGCCAAGCCGCTCGGGCGTCAGACCCGTCTTGCCGCTGGCAAGAAAGTAGTCGCGGAACTTCACCAGCGAGGGGTAATAGGGGCTGTTGGAATAAGGGGTGATATCTACTTCTTCGGCCTTGGCCCAGATCTGGGTTTTGACCGCGCCGGGGCCGATGACGATGACGTCGATGCCAAAGAGAAGCAGCTCACGGCGCAGGCTTTCCGACATACCTTCCAGCGCGAATTTGGAAGCCGAATAGGGGCCGACGAAGGGCGCCGCCTGCTTGCCGCCAACTGAGCTGATATTGACGATGCGGCCGGGCGTTCCCTTCAGCGACGGATCGGCACCGAGCAGCGGCGCAAAGGCCTGCGTCACGATCAGGGGGCCGGTGACGTTGACCTCCATCTGGGTGCGGAATTCGTCGATATTGAGTTCGAGAAGCGGACCCGAAACGGCGATGCCTGCATTGTTGACGAGGCCGAAGAGCTTCTCGCCATTCAGGGCGGCGCGAACTTCACCCGCCGCGCGCTTGACGGCGGCTTCATCGGTGACGTCGAAGAGGAGCGGCACGAAGCGTTCGCCGAATTCCTTTTTCAGCCGGTCGCCATCCGCCGCCTTGCGGACGCTGCCGAAAACGCGAAAGCCGTGTTTGGTCAGGACTTTCGTCGCGCCCCAGCCTATGCCGGTCGATACGCCCGTGATGACGACGCTTTTCATGTGTGGAATTCCCCTCAGTGACCCAAACGGGTCAAATGGTCATAGCGCCCGCCGCGATCAAGGCATCGATGTTATTTCAACAGGCCCAGGCCACGTCCGATCTTGCGATCGACGACGCGCTTGGGCAGCAGACCGGGGATCGTCCAAGCCATGAATTTTCCAGGCACGACGGCGTAACGCGTTTTCGGCGACTTCACGGTCAGCGCTTTCAGTACGTCGCGGCCCAGGCGCTCCGGCGAGAAGCCTTCGGCCCGGCCCGCCGTCACCATGTAATTCTGGAAGCGTTCCATCATCGGCAGGAAGGGGCTCTGCTTATATGGCGCGGTATCGATCTGTTCCGCCTTGTCCCAGATGGGCGTCGCGACCTTGCCCGGTCCGATCATGATGACATCGATGCCGAAGAGAAGCAGTTCGCGGCGCAGGCTTTCAGATAAACCTTCCATCGCATGTTTCGAGGCGGCGTATGGCCCGAGGAAAGGCGCGCCCTGCTTGCCCGCTGTCGAGGTGATATTGACGATGCGGCCCGGCACGCCCTTCAACGATTTGTCGACGCCAAGAAGCGGCGTGAAAGCCTGAATGACGATCAACTGACCCGTGAGATTGATTTCGATCTGCCGGCGAAACTCCTCGATGGAGAGTTCAAGCAGTGGGCCGGAGACGGCGATGCCTGCATTGTTGACGAGGCCGAAAAGAGTTTCGCCTCCCAGCGCGGCGCGCACGTCGGCCGCGGCCTTCTTCACGGCGGCTTCATCGGTCACGTCGAAGAAGAGAGGCGTGAAGCTGTCGCCGAATTCCTGTTTCAGGCGCTCGGCATCCGCCTGCTTGCGGACGCTGCCGAAGACATGAAAGCCCGCACCGGTCAGGACTTTCGTCGCACCCCAACCGATACCGGTCGACACGCCCGTCACGACAACACTTTTCACGAAAACCTCCGAAGCCGGCTTGAACCCGCGCGGATCGTCTGCGGTCCCGGCTTAAAGATCAAGGTCGTAGCGGAGCCAATCGGTGCGGCTGGCGACATTGTCATAGAGCTTCCGCGCCGTTTCATTGTCGCGGGCTGTTTGCCAATAGAGGCGAAGCCAGCCTTCGCGGCGACCACGCGCGGCAAGCGCTTCGATGAGAGCGCGGCCAGTGCCGGTGCCACGCGCCTCTTTCCTCACGAAAAGATCTTCAAGATAACAGAGCGGCTTCGGGCTCCATGTGCCCGCATGGAGAAGCGCATGGGCGAAACCGACAGCGCCGCCGCTCTCATCGGCGGCAATCAGGCCGATCAGGTCGCCGGAAAGAAGCCGTGCGAATGTGTCGTCGGAAACTTCGGGCGCGAGTTCGGATTTATAAAAGACGAGATAGCCCGCCCACATTTCATCCCACGCCTTGCGGTCGCGCGCTTCGATGGGGCGGATGGTGAGCGAGCTTTTCATCGTCAGGAAATCGTGACGCCGCCGTCAATGACAAGCTGCTGACCCGTCATGAAAGCGCCGGCGGAGCTTGCAAGGAAAACCGCCGCACCGGCGATTTCATCAGGCATGCCGATACGCTTCAGCGGCGCATTGGAAGTCGAGCGCTCGAGGATGTCGGGATTGTCCCAGAGGGCTTGCGCGAATTTCGTCTTGATGAGTCCCGGCGCGATGCAGTTCACGCGCACATTGTGGGGGCCATATTCGACGGCGAGATTGCGCGCGAGCTGGAAGTCGGCCGCCTTGGACAGGCAATAGGCGCCGAGAACAGCCGAGCCCTTGAGGCCGCCGATGGACGAGATGATGACGATGGAACCATCCTTGCGCTCGACCATTTGCGGCAGAACCATGTTGCAGAGCCAATGGTTCGACTTGACGTTGGACGACATGATCTTGTCGAAGGCCTCGTCGGGAATGTCTTTCGACGAACCGAAGAAGGGGTTGACCGCGGCGTTGCAGACAAGCGTATCAATGCGCCCCCAGGTCTTGTTCGTCGTGTCGACGAGGCGCTGCAAATCGGCCTTGTCGGCGATGTTGCAAGGGACGGCAATCGCCTGATCCTTGTACTTCGCATTGATCTCGGCGGCGACTTTGTCGCAGGCGTCGGCCTTGCGGCTTGAAACCACGACTTTGGCGCCCTGCTCGGCAAGACGATGCACGATGGCTTCGCCGATGCCCTTGGTCGAGCCGGTGACGACGGCGACCTTGCCTTTCAGATCGAACAACGACATGGAGCTTCTCCCTTTTTTCGATTTCGTTTTTCAAATTTGCAATGGATAGCTGAATTCTGTTCTCGCAGACCCTGAGCTTTGCTAGTTTTGCGCCGGGGTACACAAAGTCTGACGTCTTTCTACACCATCGGGCGGCGTTTCCACAGACAGGCTCGCCGAGCCCAAACGCGCCCGCAATGATTGGGACAAACCATATGCTGAAACGGACACTTGTGCTCGCGATGTGCAGCTCCTTCGCGCTCGCCGCCTGCACCACGCAAGACGCCTATACGGGCGAACAAAAGACGAGCAAGGCGACTTACGGCGCGGGCATCGGCGCGCTGGCGGGCGCGCTCGGCGGGGCGCTGATCGGCGGCGGCAATGGCGGCGACCGGCGCAACCGGGCGCTGATCGCGGGCGGTATCGGCGCGCTGGCGGGCGGCGGCATCGGCTACTACATGGACCAGCAGGAAGCCGAGCTGACCAAGCAGCTGCGTTCGACCGGCGTCAGCGTGACGCGCGTCGGCGACAACATCATTCTCAACATGCCGGGCAACGTCACCTTCGCGACGAATTCGTCCGACATCAATTCGAAATTCTATCAGGTGCTGAACTCGGTCGCCGTCGTGCTGAAGAAATACGACAAGACGCTGATCGACGTGACCGGGCATACGGATTCGACGGGCGGCGCGGAACTCAATCAGCGCCTCTCGCAGGCGCGCGCTGAAAGCGTCGCCAATTATCTCGTCAGCCAAGGCACGGATTCGCGGCGCTTTCTCGTGAGCGGCAAGGGACCGAGCCAGCCCATCGCGTCGAACAATACGGCGGATGGCCGGGCGCAGAACCGTCGCGTCGAGATCAAATTGACGCCGCTGACGAACTGATCTTCGGCGATGGAAAGCAAATGTCGCCCCGGAACTTGTTTCCGGGGCGATTTTTATGCGCCAAGCAGTCCCTCGATCTCCTTCACGAGTGTCTCATCGAGCGGCGTGACACGGCTGCCATAGACGTTGACCAGCGCGCCGTCCGGGCCGATCAGATATTTGTGGAAGTTCCAGCGCGGGGCTGCATCTTCGCCGGCGATTTCGACGATCCACTTATAAAAAGGATGCGCATCGGCGCCGATGACGGCCTGTTTGGCGGTCAGCGGAAAGTCGATGTCGTAATTCACTTCGCAGAAGGAGAGGATTTCGGCTTCGCTGCCGGGCTCCTGCGCGCCAAAGTCGTTGGAAGGCACGCCAAGCACCACAAAACCGCGCGCCTTGTAGCGTTCCCACAAGCCTTGCAGTTCACGATATTGCGGCGTCAATCCGCAACGGCTCGCCGTGTTGACGACGAGGACGACGCGACCCTCGAAGCGGGACATGGGAAGGGCTTCGCCGGTGATCGTCTGGAATTCGAAGAGATGCGCGCTCATGATCGATGCTCCTCAATAGGGGTCGGACGACTTTAGCACGAAGGCTTTCGCCGGTAAGATGCGCCGACAAGGAGAGACGAGCATGTGCGATACGATGGTGGCGCGGCCCGGCGAGACGAAATCCGGCGCGCTTCTCTTTGCCAAGAATTCGGACCGCGAGGCGAACGAGGCGCAATATCTGCAAGCCGTTCCGCGCGGGCGGCATGAGGCTGGCGCGCAGCTCCGCTGCACCTATATCTCGATCCCACAGGTCGCCGAGACCCACGCCGTTTTGCTGTCGCGGCCCTTCTGGATGTGGGGCGCGGAGATGGGCGCGAATGAGCATGGGCTCGTCATCGGCAATGAAGCGGTGTTCGCCAAGATCGCGCCGCAGAAGGAAGAAGCGCTGCTGGGCATGGATTTGTTGCGTCTCGGCCTTGAGCGCGCGAGGACGGCGGCGGAAGCGCTCGAGGTCATTACGGTGCTTCTCGCCAAGCATGGTCAGGGCGGCAATTGCGCGCATCTCGGGCGTTTTGAATATCACAACTCGTTTCTGATCGCGGATGCAGGCGGCGAGGTTTTCGTGCTGGAAACGGTCGGGCGCGAATGGGTGGCCGAGCGCGTCGAGACCACGAGGTCGATTTCGAACACCTATACGATCGGCGACAGGTTTGAACGCGCCAGCCAGGGGCTTGTCGCTCAAGCCGTCGCGCGCGGGTTCGTCAAGGACGGCGAGCCGTTTCATTTTTCCGACGCCTATGCGAACCGCAAGCGCTCGGCCTTCGCCACCGGTACGGCGCGCTGGTGCCGAACGAGCGAGCTTCTCGATGAGCGCAGCCGCCACGACGCGCAGGGCATGATGACGATCCTGCGCGATCATGGGGCGCGGGCAGCACGGGAACCGAACTGGCGGCCAGACGGGATCATGGGCGGCTCGGTGTGCGCGCATGCCTCATGGGGACCGATCCGCCGCTTCGGCCAGACGACTGGCTCATGGGTCGCCGAGCTTGGCGCGGGCCGTGCCGTTCACTGGCTGACCGGCACGTCTTCACCCGACACGTCGATCTTCAAGCCGGTTTTCTTCGGGCCGGGCTTTGAAGGTGCAGCGCTTCCCGATTTCGGGCCGAAGCCGGACGGGACCTTCGATCCCGCGACGCTCTGGTGGGGGCATGAACGGCTGCACCGGGCGGTGCTTGACGACTACGCCCCGCGCATAAAGGCATATGCCGCCAAACGGGACAGGCTGGAAGCGGGGTTCGTCGCCCGCGTCGAGGCGTTGCTGAAGCTCGGCGGATCGGCGGAGGAAGCCGGGCGGCTCGCGCGCGACATATGGAAAGAAGCGGCGGAGGCCGAGCGCGGCTGGCTTGCCGAGGTGCGGCGGGTAGCGCCCCGGCCGGGGCAAGGGCCCTCGCTTCTTTACCGGAGGCATTGGACAAAGCTCGGGCGGCTGGCAAAAATGCCGGCTTGAAGGCGAAACGGCAAAAAACGGACCGTGTGAGCCGCCTATCCAGCCCATGGTTAACTTTTTCTCAAAACCTTGGCCCCAAGCTCTCGGCAGAACCAATACCGGGCGTGGGGGCTCACATATTGCGCGTACCCCGCCCGCCGGAGAGAGCGATATGTCGCCGTTGAAGAACGCCCTTGCCGTTGCCCTCTATGCCCTACCCGCCATCGGCTTTGCCTATGTGCTTTCCGCATTGGGTTTTCTCGACCCGAAGCTTTCGATGCTGGCCGGCCTTATCGCTTGCCTGCTCGGGGCCGAAGCGCATGCGGCGCTGGCGCGCGGCATCGAACGGCGCGAAGTGCGACGCGAACTGGCCGAGTTGACGGGACTGGCTGCGGGCCTATCGCGCGAACTCGATCATGCGGGCGAACGCATTGTCGAACTTGAAGAACGCTTCGAGCGCGAAACGAATGCGCGCATGGAACGCATCTTCTCTGAAATTCGCGTCGTTGAATCGCTAGTCAAACGTCTTGCCGAAACGCGCGATGCGCCGCCCATGCCGATCCCTGTCGGGGCCCCGCGCATTCAGGCCAAGCTCGCCGAGGAATTTGCGCCCGTCGCCGTCGAGCCCGAGCCCGATGTTTCGACGATGACCGATACGCAGCTGCTGGAAACCATCCGCCGTTCGCTGGAGGCCAACCGCGTCGATCTCTATCTGCAGCCCATCGTTGCGCTGCCGCAACGCAAGACGCGCTATTATGAAGGCTTGTCGCGGCTGCGTTCCGAAAGCGGCGCGCTCATCATGCCGCGCGATTACATGCGCGTTGCGGAGCCTGCCGGCATGATGCCGACGGTCGACAATATTCTTCTCTTCCGCTGCATCCAGGTCGTACGCAAGCTCGCCAGCCGCAACAAGAATGCGGGCGTCTTCTGCAATATCTCGGCCTATTCGCTGCTCGATTCGGATTTCTTCCCGCAATTCGTCGAATATATGCAGCATAATCAAGATCTCGCCCAGCACCTCATCTTCGAGTTCAGCCAGATGACGGTCAACGGCATGGGGCCCATCGAACAGGAAAGCCTTGCCGCGCTCGCCGCCATCGGCTTCCGCTTCTCGATGGATCAGGTGACGAACATCAAGATCAATTCGAACATGCTTCACGACCGCAACTTCCGCTTCGTGAAAATTCCGGCCGCGCTTCTCACCGGCGGTCAGGAAGGCGAAGCCGATATTCATGCCGGCGACATCAAGGAAATCCTGAAGCGCAATGGCATTCAGCTCATCGTCGACAAGATCGAGACCGAGCGCGAAGTCGTCGACGTCCTCGACATGAATGTCGAGTTCGGCCAGGGCTATCTCTTCGGCGAGCCCAAGCCCGTGCGCGAGGAAGTGACGCGGGTGACGGCCGAGACGGTTTCGGTCGCGGCTTAAGGTCCCCAGTCCTCCTATCGCCTTTCCAAGTTTTGTCATTGCGAGCGCAAGCGAAGCAATCCAGTCTCGCTCTGAAGCTTTCTAGATTGCCGCGCCGTTTCAGGGCTCGCAATGAGGTAGCGTTTCATTGAGTTATCGCAGACGAACCTCAAATGATTGAGGACGAGAGTGCAGCTAACGACGCGTCGCCTGACCATTCGACCCTGGCGGAGAGAGGATATTCCGGCCTTCGCACGGCTGAACGCGGACCCCGAAGTGCGGCGCTATTATTATCCAGCCGTTCTCACGCAAGCTCAATCCGACAAAGTCGTCGAACAATGCACCCGGCATCTCAACGATCACGGATTTGCATTTCTTGCCGTTGAGCGGCGCAGCGATGGGGTTTTCATTGGAGGCGCAGGTCTGTCATGGACAAGCGATCTGCCCGGAGGCCCCGCTGTCGAGATCGGATGGATTCTGGAGCGTCAATTCTGGCGTCAAGGCTATGCCAGTGAGGTGAGCCGCGCGTGCCTCGCCCATGGCTGGTCTATCGGTCTCGACCAGATCGTCGGCTATACCTCGGCGATCAACCATCCATCGCGGGAACTTATGAAAGCGCTCGGCATGTCACGAAATCCCGCCGACGATTTTCTCGACCCCACCGTGCCGCCAGATAATCCACTTTCTCCGCATGTGCTCTACCGTATCCACAATCCGCAGCAAGCAAGGTCCGTCGACTAGCCCGCAGATCGGTTGACAGGGTAGAGGTCGGCGCTATCTTGCCGCCAACTCAAATCCATTCCGGGGAACCTCCATGAGCACCGCCCAACTGAAGTCCGTTATCGAGAGCGCCTTCGATGCGCGCGACACGATCAATACGGGCACCAAAGGCGAAGTGCGCGAGGCGGTGGAAACGGCGCTGCTGGCGCTGGACCGCGGCGAGTTGCGGGTCGCCGAGAGGTTCAACGGCACATGGGAAGTGCATCAATGGCTGAAAAAGGCCGTGCTACTCTCCTTCCGCCTCAACGACATGGGCCTCATCGATGGTGGGCCCGGCGCGAATACGAGCTGGTGGGACAAGGTGCCGTCAAAATTTCAGGGCTGGGGCGAGGCCGAATTCCGCAAGGCCGCCTTCCGCGCCGTGCCGGGCGCGATCGTCCGCCGCTCGGCCTATATCGCGCCGAACGTCGTGCTGATGCCTTCTTTCGTCAATCTCGGCGCTCGCGTCGATGAAGGCACGATGGTCGACACCTGGGTGACAGTCGGTTCCTGCGCTCAGATCGGGAAGAACTGCCATCTGTCGGGCGGCGTCGGCATTGGCGGCGTGCTCGAGCCGCTGCAGGCCAATCCGGTCGTCATCGAGGACAATTGCTTTATCGGTGCGCGGTCTGAAGTCGTCGAAGGCGTCATCGTCGGCGAAGGCGCGGTGTTGTCGATGGGCGTTTTCATCAGCGCCTCGACCAAGATCATCGATCGGGCGACCGGCGAAGTGCATATCGGCAAGGTGCCGCCCTATTCCGTCGTC
>DASYEM010000102.1:0-6968 GCA_036499025.1 Parvibaculum sp.
CCGAACGGTCGCGCGGATGCGGACACGTCGGGGCCATAACAAAAGCTGTCGCGGAGACCCGCATTCGCTTGGTGGAAATTTGGTGCCGAGTGCGGGGCGATCTCGCCCGGCGGTGCCTGCTCTTCAAAGAGCGGGCGGCTCGGCTTCATCCGGGGCGTTAGCCCCTCAGACTATAATCCGGCATATGCATTCTCCCCAGAACCAGCGATTTTGCCGCGTATGGCTATCGCCAAATATTCCAAAAGAGACGCGTACGTCGTTACGTAACCAGAGGGCCAGAGGCACGTGCGATTGCGTTCTGTGCGCTGTGTAGCGGCAGGGGTCCAGCATGTCAATAAAAACCTAGGAAACCTGCCGAAATGTCACATGATGACGATGCGCGGATGCCACAGTTCTCCTAACGGCGAGCGATGATTTCGCCGGCGGCGCGGATGCCGGACTGGAGCGCGCCGTCCATATAGCCCGTCCAGTCGGTTGCCGTTTCGGTGCCTGCCCAGTGCAAGCGCCCCGCGGGTTCCCTGATCTGATCGCCAAAAAGCGTCATCACACCCGGCGCCATGTGGCCGACATAACAGCCGCGGCTCCATTCCTCCGTCGTCCAGTCTTGATCGTTGTAGTCGATGGGTTCGGCGGCTTTCGGGCCGAAATAATCGACGAGTGCGGCGATGACGCTCTGACGGCGGGCATTGTCGCCTTGCGCGCTCATCTCGATGGCGTGTGCGCCATCTATAAAGCCGACAAGGATGCCGACACGCTCGTCGTCGGGCGTCTGGTCGAAGACGACGTTGAAGGCATGGGCGTCGCTTACCGCCTGACCGGAGAAACCCACCTTGCGCCAGAAAGGCTCCTTGTAAGCGACATGGACCTTGATGACGGAACCCATCGGCATGCGCTGGAAAAGTCCGTCGCGTTTGGCGGGCAGCGGCGCATCGTAGTGAATGCGGGCGGCGAGCGCGGGCGGCACGGCGATGACGGCGTGGGCGGCTTCGAAGCTTCCCTTGTCGGTGCGGATGCTGACACTCACGTCGGTCTGATGAATGGCGCGGGCGGGCGCTTCGAGGATGACCGGCGATTTCAGACTTTCAGCGAGACGGCGCGAGATGCTGTGCGCGCCGCCTTTGAACTTCGCTTCCTGCGCGCCGCCCTTGACGCCGATCAGATGCTCGACACCGTGGCCGGAGCGCAGATATTCGAGGAAGAAGAGATAGGATAATTGCTGCGGTTCGGCGCAGAAGACGGCGCGGGCAACGATGCGGGCGAAGGTGCGCGCGCCTTTGGTGCGGATGTTGCGGAGGATCCAGCTTTCCAGCGTCTGCGCATCCCAGTCGAGTGCCTTCAGCGCCGACCAGGGCGCGTCTTGCGGCAGGCTCGCCGCTTCGCGGTCCCAGCGTTTGACGATGCGGTCGAGTTCGAGCAAGGCGAGAAGCGGGAGCTTCGGAATGTCGCCGGTGTAAGTGCGGTGAGAGCCGCCGTAATGCAGCACCTGTTTGCCCTGATCGTATTGCGCATAGGTCTCGATGCCGAGGCGTGCGGCTTCGGCCAGCAGCAAGTTCTGGCCGGGGCCGACCCATTGGCCGCCACGGTCGATGACTTCGCCTGCGATCTCGCCCGCCTTGGTCCGTCCGCCGACGCGGTCACGCGCTTCGACGACCGTGACGGAAAGCCCTTTCGCTTCGAGTTCCGTCGCAGCCTTCAGACCCGCGAGGCCCGCACCGACAACAATCACGTCCACTTTCGCCGTCATCACGTCTCCAAACGTTCAACTATTATGCCGCTGTAGAACTTCGCTCGCCGCGCGCGCGCCGGAACGCACCGCACCTTCGATATAGCCCGCCCATTCGGTCGAGGTTTCGGTGCCCGCCCAATGGATACGGCCAACGGGCTCACGCAATGCGTGGCCGTAGCGCGTCATCACACCGGGCGGCATCACACCGACATAGCCATGGGTGAAAGGTTCGACCGACCAGTCATTATCGTTGTAGTCGATGGGGGTTGCCGCTTCCGGCCCGAAGAAGCGCACCAACGAAGCGATGGTTTTCTCGCGGCGCTCTTCCTTGCTCACGCCGCTCATCTCAAGCGCGCGGCGGCCTTCGATGAAGCAGATCAGGATGGCGGGACCTGTCTCCTGCACATCGTCCATGACGATGCCGAGCATGTCGTCGTCGGTTGCGACCTGACCGGTGAAGCCGAGCTTGCGCCAAAAGGCTTCCTTATAGGCAATGTTGATTTTGATGATGTTCCCCATCGGCATGCGCTGATGCAGCCCATCGCGCGCGGCGGGAAGATGCGGCTCGAATTCGATGCGCGCCAGCGGTCCGGGCGGCGCGGCGACGATCAGGAAACGGCCTTCGAACTTGCCCTTGTCGGTCGTCACGCGGACGCCCGATGCATCTTGCGCGATCTTGCGGACGGGCGCCGAAAGCACGACGCGATCGCCGAGCTCCGCCGCCATGGCGCGGGCGACGCCGTGCATGCCGTTCTTGAACTTCGCGTCGAGGATGCCGTCTTTCACCGCCATCAGATGTTCAAGACCGTCGCTGCTGCGGAGCGCGTCGAGAAACCAGAGATAGGAGACCTGACGCGCCTCGACCGCCCATGCGCTGCGCGGCACGAGGCGCGCGAACTGGCGGGCGGCGGCGGTGTGGACGTGTTTGACGATCCAGCTATCGAGCGTCACCGCGTCCCATTCGGCGGCGCGCGGCGCTGTCCACGGCGCGTCTTTCGGCACCGTCTTCATTTCGCGGTCCCAACGCTTCTGGAGCAGGAAAAATTCAAGCAAGGACAGAAGTGGAATTTTCGGAATGTTGCCGGAGAATTGCGTGAGCTTGCCGAAGAGTTCGAGAACCGTCTTGCCGGTTTCATATTGCTTGTAGGTTTCGATGCCGTGGCGCTTTGCTTCATCGAGCAGCATCGAGTGGCGCGCACCGACCCATTGACCGCCGAAATCGACGACGCGTCCGCCAACCTCGCCCGGCATGACCCGCCCGCCGACGCGGTCTTTGGCTTCGAGCAGAATGACCGAACGCCCTTGCGCGACGAGATCGCCGGCGGCTTTCAGACCAGCGAGGCCTGCACCGATGACAATGACCTCGGCTTTGTGTTCCATGAACATCTCCCGTTGCGGCCAGCCTTCTTGCCGGGAAGGTCGCATCGGAGTATTTTTATGAACACGTTCACATAAATCAAGCGAGAACATGGGCGAACGGCCAAAGAAACAAACTCCCGCCCGTCGCGGACGCCCAAAGCGCAGCCCGGAAGCCACCGGCGAAGAGCGGCGGCGGATCCTTGAGGCCGCTGAAAAGCTCTTCGCGCAGGGCGGCTATGAAGGCGTATCGATGCGGGCAGTGGCAAAGGAGGCCGGATGCTCGCCCGCGGCGCTTTACACGCTCTTCCCGCATAAGCGGGCGTTGCTGCGCAATATCTGGGAGGAGGCGTTTTCCGCGTTGGACGATGCGCTGGAAAAAGCCGCGCGCGGCAAACGCAAACCCATCGAGACGCTGAAGCGGTTGGGCCGGGCCTTTGTCAGCTTCTGGCTCGCCCATCCCGATCATTTCCGCGCAATCTTTCTGATCGAGGACAAGGTCGTCGAGCCGGGCGAACTTTATTTCGTCGATACGTCGCAGAGCCTCGAACGCATGGTCGGGCTTTTCCATAAAGTCGCCATCGAAGCCATTGCAGCGGGAGAGATCGCCAAAGACGATCCAAAAATGACAGTCGAACTCATCTTCTGCGCGCTGCATGGCGTAACCGCGGGCCTCATCTCGATGCCGGAATATAGCTGGGAAGCCCCTACCCGGATGGCGGGCCGGATGACCGATGTCTTGATGGCTGGGCTCGCCGCGAAATAGACGTCGAGCGGCTTCAATAGTATTTGCGAGTGATTATCAATTGCGCTAGCCTCCTCTACCTGTTGCAGATGGAGGACAGTGATGAGGCCAGCCGACCGCGCGCAATTTTCGATCCCCACGCCCCGTGCGTCGTTCCGGGCCGATCAGCCTGTGGGCGAGCTTGGCTTTGCCGAGCAATTCGTCACCTGGGCGATGCGGGTTCAGTGGACCCATATCGGCGACGGCAAGCAGCAGTCGCTGGTCTTGCAGCGCGCCTGCGCCTCGGTCGATATGCCGGAGGGCGCGGCGCTTGTGGCCGAGCTCACCGGTGCGCTGATGCGCGCGACGCAGCGCCCCCTTTCAGTGCCTTGTCCGAAATGGCGAGTGCTGACCGGCGATGAGGCGCGGCTTCTCGGTTTCATCGCGGCGCTGCAATCGCGCGACGGGACGCCGCTTGCCGTTTGCGATCCCGAATGGCGCTCGGCCTCGCACGCCACCTCGATCTGGGCGCCTGCGCAACGCCTTGCTCTGGCGCTCGGCGCGGCGGGGCTGCATCTCGGCACGACCCGGATGGGCGAGGCGGCGTTTCCGCTCGCCATGCCGCAACTGCATTAGTTCAAAACATCAGCCGAAAGCGTGCGATGCGCTGAGGGCGCCGAGGCGATTGGTGATCGCAAAAAATTCACTCACGGTTTCATCGACGATCTCTTTCGCCGATTTGATTTCATGGATCAGACCCGCCGTCTGGCCGGCCAGCGCGGGCGCGGCTTCCATGTCGCCGCCGAAATAGACGCCGCGAATATCTTTGAAAATGTCAGCGGGCATGCGGCCCTCTTCATAGACCGCGTCCATCTTGTTGGACTTCAGCGCGCGGATGCAGGGGGTCGCTTTCTTATTCAGCACATAGGTGCCCGTTTCTTTCGAATCGACGATCTTCAGCTTGTAGTTCTGATGGACCGGGCTTTCGAGCGAGCTCACAAAGCGCGTGCCCATCTGGATGCCTTCCGCGCCGAGCGCGAAGGCCGCCGCCATGCCCTTGCCGTCGCAAATGCCACCCGCCGCGATCAGCGGAATATCGACTTTGGCGCGGATCGCCTGCAACAGAACGAGTGTCGAAACCTCTTCCGGGTTCTTGAAGCCACCGCCCTCGCCGCCTTCAACGACGAGGCCATCGACACCGGCTTCGGCGCATTTGACGGCAGCGTCAACGGTCGGGACCGCGTGATAGACGGTGATGCCTGCGTCTTTGAGCGGGCCGACGAATTTCGCCGGGCTGCCCGCCGAGGTGGTGACGAATTTGATACCCGACGAGCAAACGAATTTCAGCATGGCGTCATCGCGCAGGAACATGATCGGCAGATTGACGCCGAAGGGTAGCCCGAGCTCCAGCATCTTCTGAATCTCGACCTTGCAGGCTTCGGTTTCACCCGACGAGGTTTCGATGATGCCGAGGCCGCCGGCCTTCGAGACGGCGGAAGCAAGCGGCGCGCGGGCGATCCAGCCCATCGGCGCCTGAACGATCGGATATTTGGCGCCGGTATGCGCGAGGACGCGGTTCATTCTCTGTCTCCCCATTTATTGAATATCGTTGTGGGGGAGTAAGCCCGCTCCGGGCGCGGCTTGCAACAGGCGGCGGAAAATGAAAACGCGGAGCCTTGCGGGCCCCGCGTTCCATCAATCCGGCCGACGGCAAACTTACTTGAAGTGGCCATAGGCTTTCACGACGGCATCGGAAAGCTCCTTGTAAGCTCCCTCGACGCCGATCTTGATCTCGTCGAAGGCGCTTTCGCCCTGCGCCGCAAGCGATTTCAGGCGCTTCTGGAGCTTGGAACGATCGGCCTTGAGTTGACCGAGAACGCCGCGATAACGCTTCTCGGCTGTGCGCAGAGCCTTCTTGGCTTCGCGCTCGGCCTTGTCGATCTCGCGCGAGACGCCCTTGACCTGCTTTTCAAGCGTCTTCTTGACCTTGGCCTGTTCCTTGGAAAGCTTTGGCGCGGCCTTGCGCGGTGCAGCCTTGCGCACCGTTGCCTTGGCTTTCGCCTTTATCTTTGTCGCCGTTTTCTTTTTGGCTGCCGCAGGGCGCGCCGCCGTGCGCCGCGTCGTCTTCGCCGCGCGCGCCGTTACCGGGCGCCCAGCTTTTTTCCGTCTTTCCGTCATTTTGACCTCGATATATGTCGCCGCCGATTAATCCACACCCCGACAACATCACAGTGCCGATATTGTGCGCTGCGCACAAGGGCGCATGAGATCGATGAAGCGTGATCAGTTGACGGAAAGAACATCGAGGCAGCCCGCTTCACGCAAGCTGGGGCGCAGACGGTCGCGCGCGCCGGCGCTCAGTTTCGCAAAACGCGAACGCAGCTCGGCAAGACATTTGACCTGATATTTGAACGTGCCCTGTTCGTAGGCATGACCGAGAGCGGAGAAAGAAAAGGTTTCCTTGCCGCGCGACAGCGCTTCTTCATTGGCCAAGAGGAAGGGAAAGTAGACCTCGCCCGCCATCTTCAGGAAGCCTTCGACAGCCGGATACAAAGGAGCATCGGGATCGCGCCATTCGCCCTCGACGCCCGAGGCATCGTCGAGCTGCGCCAGCCAGCGGAAAGTGAAAGGCGCGGTTTCACGCAAGAGGTCGGCGGGCGTCGGATCGACGGCGAGCTGTGAGAACTGCCCCATCCAACCGAAGTCGGCAAGCGAAGGGCGCGAGCCGAAGAGATAGGGCTCCTCCGTCACATGGGCTTCGAGAAGCGCGAGCGCCTGATGCGCCGTTTCCTCTATCAGCGGCTGGTTTGCCCCCGTGCAACCGACCAGCGCCATGCGGCCGATCTGGCGAGCGGCGAAATTGGCGGCGTGTCTTTCAATAGCCTCGACACCCCGTCCCGTCAGCCGGTCGAAGGAGAGCCAGGTCGACATCTGCTTCTGGTCGCGCTCCAGAAACCAGCGATAGTGAAACATCATCTTGGTGCCCCATTCATCGGCCATGTCTTCCAGCAAGAAGGCAAGGAAGGCGTGAGCCTCGTCGTCGGGCAGGATAGAGCGCTGGCCGGGGTGGCGACGCTCCAGTTCGAAGAGCATGGGGGTCGAGTCATTGTGCGTGGAACCGTCCGGGAATCTCACAACAGGGATGATTCCCGGTTTCACGTT
>DASYEM010000103.1:0-37623 GCA_036499025.1 Parvibaculum sp.
ATACTCCGCCGCGTTTTCGCAGCGACCCTGCGTAAGGGCCCAGCGCAAGTCAGCGTCTCAGGAGAGATCAAGACGAATGGTAGTCCGGTTGCCTAAAGGCTATACGCCGTCCGATGACGAGCCGTTCATGAACAAACGGCAGCGCGAGTACTTCCGACGCAAACTTGAGAAGTGGAAGGAAGATATTCTCGTCGAGAACCGTGAGACGATTCAGCACCTTCAGGAAGAAACCGGCCAGCACCCGGATCTGACGGATCGCGCCACCACCGAGACCGAACGCTCGCTCGAACTTCGCACCCGCGATCGTCAGCGCAAACTCGTCTCCAAGATCGACGCCGCTTTGCGCCGGATCGAAGATGGCACTTACGGATATTGCGAAGAGACTGGCGAGCCCATCAGCCTGAAGCGGCTCGACGCGCGCCCGATTGCGACGCTGTCGATTGAGGCGCAAGAGCGGCATGAACGGCGCGAGAAGGTTTATCGCGACGACTGAGAGGCCGTTCGGCAAGTTGCCGAAACCTTCATCGTCATGGCCCGGTTTGGCCGGGCCATCCATCTTTGCCGCTCGACGCGTCATCCCATCCTTTCGGCGGCAGGAATTGCAACATGCACGACTATGTTCGCCGCATCCTCAACTCCTCCGTTTATGAAGCCGCGATAGAGACGCCGCTCGACAGGATGGGGCCTCTCTCGGAACGGCTGGGCCGGGAAGTGCTGCTGAAGCGCGAGGATCTGCAACCCGTCTTCTCGTTCAAGCTGCGCGGCGCCTATAACAAGCTCGCCACGCTCAGCGCCGCCGAAAAGCAGCGCGGCGTCATCTGCGCCTCCGCAGGCAATCACGCGCAGGGCGTCGCTTATTCGGCGCGGCGCATGAACGTGCGCGCGGTCATCGTCATGCCGCGCACCACGCCCTCCATCAAGGTCGATGCGGTTCGCAGGTTGGGCGGCGAAGTCGTCATTCACGGCGACGCTTTCGACGATGCGCGGCTTCATGCGCTGGCGCTTTGCAAGGAACATGATTTCGTCTTCGTCCATCCCTATGACGATCCCGATGTGATCGCGGGGCAGGGGACGATCGGCGTCGAAATTCTTCGCCAGCACACCGGACCTCTCGCCGCGGTCTATCTGCCGATCGGCGGAGGCGGGCTCGCAGCGGGTGTCGCCGCTTACGTCAAGTTCCTGCGCCCCGATATTCGCGTCATCGGCGTCGAGCCCGAAGATGCGGCGTCGATGAAGGCAGCCATCGCGGCTGGACGGCCCGTGCCGCTCAACGAGGTCGGCATCTTCGCCGACGGCGTCGCGGTGCGGCAGGCGGGCGATGAGACGTTCCGTCTCTGCCGCGACTTGCTCGACGACGTCATCACCGTCACGACCGATGAAATTTGCGCCGCCATCAAAGACATTTTCGATCATACCCGCGCCATAGCCGAGCCTGCGGGCGCCGTCTCGCTCGCCGGGTTGCGCAAGCACGTCCCGGACCTCGATCAACCCGGCGCCGTTATCGCCATCGTTTCGGGCGCCAACATGAATTTCGACCGTTTGCGTCACGTCGCCGAGCGGGCGGAAATCGGCGAACATTCCGAAGCGCTGCTTGGCGTCACCATTCCCGAACGGCCCGGCGCCTATCGCGCTTTCATCGGAATGCTGGGCGACCGGGCCATCACCGAGTTCAATTATCGTATCGCGCCCGGCGCCAGCGCGCAGATTTTCGTCGGCATCGGCCTCAAGGGCGGCGAGGTGGAAAAGCACGAGATCATCGCGCTGCTCCGCGACAGCGGTCATGCCGTGGTGGACATGACCGACAACGAGTTGGCCAAACTTCACGTGCGTTACATGGTGGGGGGCCGCGTTGAGGGCCTGACGGGCGAGATGCTTTATCGCTTCGAGTTTCCCGAGCGTCCGGGCGCGTTGCTGAAATTTCTGGAAGGCATGCGGTCCGACTGGAACATCTCGCTATTCCATTATCGTAACCACGGCTCGGATTATGGCCGTGTGCTCGCAGGCATTCAGGTGCCGCGCGCCGAACGCGGCGCCTTCGATGCTTTCCTCGAAGACCTCGGTTACGCCCATTGGGACGAAACCGACAATCCGGCCTATGCGATGTTTCTCGGCAAGAGCTGACGGCATCGCAAAAACTTCCCGTCATTGCGAGCGCAAGCGAAGCGATTCAGACGCCACACATCAATCCTCTCTCCTCATCCTGAGGAGCATTCGCATCGCGAATGCGTCTCGAAGGACGAGGCCCGTGAGCGCCGTGGCCTCGCCCTTCGAGACGCGGCTTTGCCGCTCCTCAGGATGAGGAGAGAGGTGGTGGTGAGGTAGCGTGATGCCATTGCCACCCCAAAAAGAAAAACGCGGCCCCTTCCAGAGCCGCGTTTTTGCCTTTCGGAGCCGTACATCCGGGCTCCGAAAGCCCCCATCAACTTAGCCTGCCGGGAAATTAGAACGGCATGATGACATCGTAGAGCTGCTGGCCGTAGCGCGGCTGCTGAACGTCGCTGATCTGTCCGCGTCCGCCGTAAGAAATGCGCGCTTCGGCGATCTGCGTGTGCAGGATGGTGTTGGTGTTCGAAATATCTTCGGGCCGCACGATGCCGGCGATGAGCAGCTCGCGCACTTCGAAGTTGACGCGCACTTCCTGTCGGCCTTCGATCACCAGATTGCCGTTGGGCAGAACCTGCGTGACGACGCCCGCGATGGTGAGCTCGACGCTTTCCTTACGGTCGACCGAACCCGTGCCGGCGCTGGAACCGCCGCTCGATGCGTCGACCAGAGCAGTCGGATCGACGGCGTCGGGCAGCACGTTCTTCAGCTTCGATTCAAGGCCTAGGAAATTCGGCAGCGCGGCGGTCTCGCTGTTGGCGCGCGAACGCTTCGTGGCGTTGTCCACCTTGGCGCTGTCGGCGATGTTGATGATGACGGTCAGAATATCGCCGACTTTCGAAGCGCGCTGATCGCGGAAGAAGGCGCGCGAGCCTGCACGCCACAGTGAATTCGGCTGATAGACGACCTGTTCGGGTGCGGGCATCGGCATGGTCACGGGACGATAACCGGGGCTCGTCGTCGGGTTCGAGATGGGCGCAAGCGCGGGGGCCGCGCCGATCTGGTCGATGCGATCCATCGCGCTGCAACCCGCAAGGGCGGCGGCGAGAGTGGCGGCGGCTGCAAAACCAAGCGCGCGGCGGATGAACATGACGGGCCTCTTCTCAATGACGCGGTGTTACGAGTGACTTTGTATCGGTGTCGTGTCGCTCAGGATTTCAGGTCGGTGATGTGCGGCGCGGTCATCGCGTCGATGCGCACCATGTTCGGTCCCTGAATGACGCCTTGCACCGTGCGGTTGGAACGCGGGTTGACGATGTCGATGGTGTCGCCGACAGCGCCGGCCTGAAGCGCGCGGCCACGGGCCAGCAGCGTCAGCGCGCCGACGACGTAGTTCATATCGACCGTCGCACCTTTGACGACGACGACCGGCGGCTGCAAGTCCGATGTCCGCAGCGGTTCGCCGGTGCGCACCGGATAGCGCGGCGACATGCCGACAAGGCCAGCCTCGGTGGTGATGATGTTGTTGCTGATGCGCGTGGAGGGCAGCTTGATCCACTGAATGTCGGACGCATGCACGATGTCGCCGGGCGTCACGTCGCGGGCGAGAACCGGAACGTCGGTGATCGGATAGGCGCGGCCGGACACGCGGCGCAGCGGCGCCGAAAGATCGTTGGCGGGTGCGCGCAGCAGCGCGTCGAAGTTGCCTGTACGCTGGTTGAAGGCGATCTGCTCGACCTTGGCGGTTGGCGCGGCGTTTTCACCGACCTGCACATTCGGCGTGCCGCCCGCATAATCGATCTGCAATTTGGCGGTCGAGAGCAGGGAGGGTGTCTGCGCGGCGATGGCGCTGGCGATGTTCGCCGAAACTTCCGCTTCGGGAACGGCGATGCCGGTGCGCGAAACGGTGACATGCGTCAGGCTCGTCGTGTTGCGCCAGGCAAGTCCGTTGCGGCGCGCGATGAGCGAGATGCGCGACACCGAAATGTCGAGCGCGGTGCCGGGAGCGGGGGCGTCGGCGACGATGACCTTGGCCGCCGTGCCCGCATCGTTGAAGAGATCGCCAAGCGTCACCGTGTCGCCGCTCACCATCGTCGAGGGACGGAGGTCGGCGGCGGACGCCGCGCCGGACAGGGCGATACCGGCGACGAGGGAAAGAGTGGCGAGGCTCACACGAAGGGACATCTGGCGCTAATCCTTAAAGAGTGCCGTTACTCAGGTTTCCGTTACTTCAGGTTTGAAGTGACCGACATCATTTCGTCGGACGCGGTGATGACCTTGGCGTTCATTTCATAGGCGCGCTGCGCGGTGATGAGATCCGAGATTTCGGTCACGGCGTTGACGTTCGAGGTTTCGAGGAAGCCCTGCTGCAACGTGCCGAAGCCGGTCGAGGCCGGAGCGCCGGTCGTCGGTGCGCCGCTCGCCGCCGTTTCGATGAACAGATTGTCGCCCTGCGGATCGAGGCCGCCTTCGTTCTGGAAGTTCGACAGTTCAAGCTGGCCGACGATTTGCGGCGCGGTCTGGCCGGGGATCGTTGCCTGGACCTGACCGTCCTGGCTGATGGTGATGTCGGTGGCTTCCGGCGGAATGGTGATGCCGGGGGCGACCGTGTAGCCGTCCGAGGTCACGATCTGGCCGGTGGGGCTGCGCTGGAAATTGCCGGCGCGCGTATAGGCGTCGGTGCCGCTCGGCATCTGGATGCGGAAATAGCCGCGGCCCTGAACGGCCATGTCGAGCTTGCCGCCGGTGTTGTTCATGTCGCCCTGCGTCATGATGCGATAGACCGAGCCCGTTTTGACGCCGAGGCCGATCTGCACGCCCGAGGGAACGATCGTGCCGCTATCGGAGGAGTTCGTGCCGACACGGCGCAGGTTCTGATAGAGCAGATCCTGAAATTCCGCGCGCTGACGCTTGAAGCCGGTCGTGCTCATGTTGGCGATGTTATTGGAGATAACTTCGACATTGAGCTGTTGGGCCATCATGCCCGTGGCGGCGATGCTGAGCGACTGCATTGATCTTTTCCTTGGCCTTGTCTCTGGTGTCTCTAACGAATTCGGGTCTGGTGGGGAGGCGCTTTACTGCGTGCCGCCGATTTGCGAAATGGCCTGACGGCGCATGTTGTCGGCCGCATCGACGAGCTTCGAGGCGCTTTCATAATTGCGCTGCACGTCGATCATGTTGGTCATCTCGACGATCGATTTGACGTTCGAGCCTTCGATGGAACCCTGAATCATGCGGGGCGCGGCCACCGGCGTCTCGGTCTGGGTCGTCGTATAAAGATTATCGCCGCCGGCCTTCATCGCCTGCAGGTTGGGGAAGGTGACGAGGGCGATCTTGCCGCGCTGGCCTTTATCCGTCGTCACGGTGCCGTCGCTCGCAATCGTGATCTGGCCTTCGTCATTGGTGAAGCTGAGCGTCGTTCCGGCCGTCGTCATTACCGGATAGCCGTTCGATGTCACGAGCTGGCCGGTGTCGTCGAGCTGGAGATGGCCGTTGCGGGTGTACTGGTCGCCCGTCGGCGTCTGGACCTTGAGCATGCCTTCGCCCGCGATGGCGATGTCGAGCGGGTTGCCGGTCGTCTGCATCTCGCCGTCGGCGAGATTGCGGACCTGGCCGTAGTCCTGAACGAAGGAAAGGGTTTTGTCGGGACTATTCTCGCTGGCGACGGGCATCAGATACTCGTCGAACAGCATGCTCTGGGACTTGTAGGCAGTCGTGTTCATGTTCGCGAGGTTGTTCGCGATCGTGGACATTTGCCGCATCATGGCGGATTGGCGCGACAGGCCTATGAGAAGTGCGTTTTCCATTGCGGTTCCGAAGCGATGCTGACAAGCGGTGCGACGCGTTCTGCGCCCGGACCCTCCTGTGCAGGTGGTGTGCCAGAGAAAAAATCGAATAAAAACAATGGATTGATGCGATTTCGGCGGAAGGCCGGGACTGCGCATTGCAGCCTTTACCGGGCAAGAATTGCCGCTTTGGCCGCGTCCGGGCAACGCTTCATTAACTAAAATCGGTAAAGATTTGAATGTGCTCAGGGCACCCGGCAAAACGCGTCGGGCGAGCGCGATCTCTATGAAACCGGCGCGGTTCGCCGGCGCGTAAAGTGGGCAAAACACATGGCTTCGATCGACGCCGACGTTTCCGATGCGGAAGGTGGAGAAGAAGGACCGGCAAAGCGCAAGCTGAGTGGCAAGGTTCTGATCCTCTATATCGTTCTTCCGCTGGTTCTTCTCATCGGCGCGGGTGTCGGCGTCTATATGTCCGGCCTTCTCGGCAGCCATGAGCCGGCAAAGCCCGTCGCCGCCGTTCCCGTCTTCTACGATCTGCCGGACTTCCTCGTAAATCTGAGCGGCCCGGCGCCGCAGCACTTTCTGAAAATGAAAGTGACCTTGCAGCTTGTCGATGCCGAAGCGGCCAAGCGTTTCGACGCCGAGCTTCCGCGCGTGCTCGACGCCTTTCAGGTCTTCCTGCGCGAGCTGCGCCCGGAAGACGTCGAAGGCTCCGCCGGCATGTTGCGCGTGAAGGAAGAGCTTCTGCGGCGCATCAATCTCGCCATTCAGCCGCCTCTGGCGACCGACATTCTCTTCAAAGAAGTGATCGTTCAGTAAGCCTTTCGTTCGGCAAGGTTTGTTCGGAACCACCAGTTAGAAAAGCGCGGCGAGTTTCATGGCTACAGTCGACGAAATCGATCAGGACGAGATGGCGGCCGCGATGGCGGCGCTTGAGGACGAGGAAGAGGATGGGGGCAAGGAGGCCTCCTTCCGCCCCGCGCCCGAACGCGTGCTCAATCAGGACGAAATCGACAGTCTTCTCGGCTTTGAAGTCGAGAACGAGCAGGTCGGCGAACGCACCGGCATTCGCGCCATCATCAATTCGGCGCTGGTCTCGTATGAACGTCTGCCGATGCTCGAAATCGTGTTCGACAGGCTTGTCCGCCTGATGACCACGTCCTTGCGCAATTTCACGGGCGACAATGTCGAAGTGAGCCTCGACAACATGTCGTCGATCCGTTTCGGCGACTATCTGAATTCCATTCCGCTGCCTGCCGTTCTCGCGGTCTTCCGCGCGAAGGAGTGGGACAATTACGGCATGTTCACGGTCGATTCGAACCTCATCTATTCGATCGTCGACGTGCTTCTCGGCGGTCGTCGCGGCACCGCCGCCATGCGCATCGAAGGCCGCCCCTATACGACGATTGAGCTCAACCTCGTTCAGCGCATGGTCGAAGTCGTGCTGCAGGATGCGCAAGCGGCTTTCGAGCCCTTGTCGCCGGTGACGCTTGAACTCGACCGCATCGAAACCAACCCGCGTTTCGCCGCCATCGCGCGTCCCGCCAACGCCGCCATTCTCATCAAGCTCCGCATCGACATGGAAGATCGCGGCGGACGCATCGAGATGCTGCTGCCTTATGCGACGCTTGAGCCGATCCGCGAATTGCTGCTCCAGATGTTCATGGGCGAGAAATTCGGCCGCGACTCGATCTGGGAAAGCCATCTCGCCACCGAATTGTGGTCGACGAAAGTGCCGCTCGAAGCGGTGCTGGACGAACAGAAGATGACGCTGCGCGATGTCATGGATTTCAAGGTCGGCCAGACCCTGATGCTGAATAACGGCCCGGATTCATTGGTCGAAATGCGTTGCGGCGGCGTCTCGCTCGCTCAGGGCCGCATCGGCCGCATGAGCAACAATGTCGCCGTGCGCATCGAGCAGGGCATCAGGAAGAAAACTCATTCGGAAACGGACGGCGCCGCTGCCGACGACGCCAAACAGGCTGGAGCGCGTAAATGAACCTGCCCATCGATCTGATGCTCGAAATCATCGTCTGCGTTCTGCTTGTCGCGACGATCGGCTATTGCGCCATGCTCGACCGCCGTCTGCGCGCCATGCGCACCGGTCAGGACGGCTTGCGCGACCTCATCCGCGATCTCTCCGGCGCGACCGAGCAGGCGATAGGGGCGATTGCCCGTCTTCGTCAGGCCAGCGACGCGACGGGCGGCGCGCTCACCGAACAGGTCAAGCGCGGCCGCGCGCTTGCCGATGAATTGTCCTTGATGGTTCAGGCAGGCAACGACATTGCAAACCGCCTCGGCGGCATCGAAACGCGCCGTCCCGTGGCGGCCCCCGTTCCGCAGCCCGCCGCCGGTCCCCGCATCGTTCAGGCGTCCCAACAGAAGCCTGTCGCCAAACCCGCTGCCGAGCCGCATCCGCTGCTCGATCTTCTGAAGCGCGCCCGTTAAGACCCGCGCGAGTTAGGCCCGAATGATGCTCGACCGCCTTCGCCTTCTGCCGACCGTGATGCTCGTCGCTGCGATGTTGCTCGGCCTCAAGGTCGTTCACCTGGTCGGCGGCTTCGCCGGTCCCGCGCTTGCCAGTTCTTCGCAGCCTCCGGCGGCGGAAGAGGGCGGAGCCAAGCATGAAAGCGCCGCCGCCGAGGGTGGCGAACATGGGGCGGAAGATGCGAACGCGGCCCAGAACGCAGCCAACAAGGCGGCGCTGGCGACCCAGACCCAACAATTGAACGAGACCAAACTCAGCCCGGCCGAAATCGCCGTGCTCGGCAGCCTGACGGCGCGCCGCGAGGAACTCGACAAGCGTTCCAAGGAACTCGATGTGCGCGAGCAGCTGATGAGCGCCGCCGAAAAGCGCGTCGAGGACCGGGTGACCGAACTCAAGGCCATCGAAGCCAAAATCAATGGCCAGATTGCGGACAACGACAAGCAGAACGAAGAGCGGCTCGCAAACGTCGTCAAGATGTACGAGACGATGAAGCCCAAGGAAGCGGCGCGCATCTTCGAGCGTCTCGATATGGGCGTGCTGATCGATGTCGCCAAGCGCATGCAGCCGCGCAAAATATCGGCCGTGCTCGCCGTGATGGACCCGGTCGCGGCGCAGGAACTCACCGTGGAACTCGCCACCGGCGACAAGCTGCCGGATGCCGTGGACCTGAAGGCGCCCAATACGGCAGTCCCCAATACGGCGGCCAATGCCGCCCCGGCTCCCAAGCCGGCGGATGCGCCGCCCGGCCAGAACGGCCAGCCCGGCTGAAATACCGCGCTTCTGCGGCATTTCGGTCGACTTCGCGCCCCCGTCCTTAGACGTCTCTTAACCCCAAGAACCTAGACTTGAACGGCAAACCGCTTGCGATCGGGCAGGCGTCGCGTCGGCGCCTGCGCGCCGCGCGCAGTAGATGGATGAGTGACAACCGTGATCGATGCCGGATGGCATGGTTGGAGACGGCGCGAGCCGGTGCGCAGCGTCAGCGGCGCCCTGCGCCCGTTTGCGCGCGCCACGGTCGTTGCGCTGTTCCTCGCCGTCGCGGCGCTCCTCGTTGCGCCTGCCGCCGAGGCCGCCACCAAAATCTCGACGACGCTTTCCGAACAAGGCGGCTATGGCCGCATCGTTCTGAATTGGCCGGACGGTGTGCCTCATCACACGCAGGAAGTGACGGCGGGCGTCCTCGTCGTCAAATTCGACAAGCCCTTCACCACCGATCTCGACGAGTTCCTGCGCCAGATGCCGAACACCGTCGGGCTGGCGCGGCAGGACCCTGACGGCAAGACCCTGCGCCTCGCGCTCAAATTCGATTACTGGATGAACGTCCGCGAGGCGGAGAGTTCGCTTTATATCGATTTGCTCGCGCCGGGCTGGGCTGGTGCGCCGCCGCCGCTGCCCGCCGATGTGGTTGCGCGCATGGCCGCCGCCGCTGCCGCGAAGGCAAAAACCGCTGCTGAAAACAAGCTCGCCAAGGATCGCGGCATCGTCGATCCGACGGCGCCGATCCCCGGTCTCGTCGTGCGCGTCGCCAAGCATGAAGGCATCACGCGTCTCGTCTTCGACTGGAACCAGCCGGTCCTTTATTCGATCGCCGCGCAAGAAGGTTCGGCGACCATCACTTTCGACCGCACCGCCAAGGTCGCGCTCGCACCGATCCGCGTCGATCCGCCGCCTTATCTCGAAACCATCAGCGCGCTCGAACGCGATGGCCGCTTGTCGATTTTCCTCAAGCTCAAATCCGGCGTCACCGTCACCGACTTCCGCGAGGACCTCGGTGTCGTGCTCGATCTGAAGCCGGAACAGACCGCGCTCAGTGAAGTGACGGAACCGGAAGCGCCGGTTGCGAAAGCCGAAAAGACGCCGGACGCGCGGACCGCGAAAGCCGAAGATCACGCCGCGAAGGCTGACGACCATCCGGCAAAGCCCGATGTCCCCGCCAAGCCCGCCAAGCCTGCCCAGGCGCAACCGGCGGTGGCCGAGCCTGCGCAAGACGTCGCCAACGATCATGCGCCGATGCCGATTTCACCCGAGACCCTTGCCGCTGCGACCATGGTGCCCGATCCCGCAAGCGCGGCGGTGGATGAAGAGACCGCTGCCGAAGATACGGCCGCGAAGCCGGCTACCGTTGCGGCCGTCGCGCCGCCTGTCGCCGCCGGCGACGTGTCGGTCGCTCCGATCAAGGTCGCGGTGCAGAATGCGAACGGGCGCATTGATCTCGAATTTCCGTGGACGCAACCGACAGGCGCCGCCGTTTTCGTCCGTTCGGATACTCTGTGGATCGTATTCGACCGGCGTGTGCCGCTCGACGTTTCCGCCATCGATCCCGCTCTCTTGAAAGGTCTCGGTCGGCCCGTTCCGGTCGATCTCGATCGCGGCACGGCGCTTGCCATTCCCCTGACCAATGCGCGTCTGCTCGTCGGCGCGACGGAAGACGGAACGATGTGGCGCGTCTCGCTCGCCGAGGCGCTCGGAAGCACGGGCCGGGCCATCTCCCTTACGCGCAGCTGGAGCGCGGCGGGCGAGGGCATCGTCACGATGGATCTTTCCGGCGCACGCGATGTCCTTCATGTCCGCGACCCGGTGGTCCGCGACACGCTGATCGTCGCCACGGCGCGCGGTCCCGTCCAATCGGTGCAGGCGCCGCGCAGCTTCATCGAATTTCAGGCGCTGCAAACGACGCAGGGCATCGCCATTGTGCGGATCGCCGACGATCTCAATGTCGCGGCGGCGCCGGATGCCGTCGTCGTCTCGCGCCATGAAGGTCTGACCTTGTCGGCCGACAACGATGCGGCGCCGTCAATGGTGGACAATGGCGGCGGCGCATCGCCTGCCGCCTCGGACTTTCCCGCCTGGCGCGGCAAGGACAATTTCATCAAAGCCAGACAGGCGCATCTGAAGCGCGTGCTGACGGCGAAGCCGGAAGACAAGGCGCCGACGCGCATCGCCTTTGCGCGTTTTCTTCTGGCTAACGGAATGGGTCTGGAGACGCTGACGCAGCTCCAGATGGCGTTGGACGATGAAAAGAAGCTCGAAAACGATCCGGGTTTCCGGGCTCTCCGCGGCATTGCCGAAGTCGTCGGCGGTCGAAACGCGCAAGCCGTCGCCGATCTTTCGAGCAACGCCTTTGAGATGGACCCCAACGCGGCGGTCTGGCGCGGTCTGGCGCGCGGTGCGCTCGGTCAGATGGACATAGCGCGCAAGGATTTCGAGCGCGCCGGTCCTGCCATCGAGAGGCTCGACCCGGAATGGACGCTGAAAGCGCGATTGATGGCGGCGGAAGCGGCGTTGGCGACAAAGGACATCGCGGGCGCCCGCGTACAGCTTGGCCATGTGCCGCCGGTCATTGCCGACAAAAGTTTGTTTGCGCGGTCGCTCATCATGGAAGCGCGGCTTCTCGATGCGCTCGACAAGCCGGAAGAGGCCACGGCGAGTTACGACAAGGCGATTGCGCTCAATGATCGCGGGGCGGCAATCCTCGCCCGGTTCGAAAAAGGGGTGATGCTCAACCGCGACGGCAAGCTCAGCAACGACAAGCTGATCGAGGAATTGAACAAGCTGCGCATGGCCTGGCGCGGCGACGATCTCGAACGCCGGATTCTGACCAAGCTTGCCGAGCTTCAGCTCGCCAAGGGCAATGTCGTCGATGCGCTCGGCGCGATGCGCGCGGTGACGGTCAATTTCCCGCTCGATGACAATGCGCATGCGCTCGGCGCGCGGATGCCGGACATTTTTGCCGATTATTTCATCGGCGAGGGGTCCAAAGACCTCACGGCGGTGCAGGCGCTTGCCTTCTATTACAATTTCCAGGACCTGACGCCCATCGGCCAGAAGGGCGACGAGCTCATTCGCCATCTCGCGGAACGTCTCGTTTCCATCGATCTTCTGCCGCAGGCCGAAGTGCTTCTGCGCTATCAGGTCGAGCAGCGTCTTTATGGCAGCGTCGCCAAGGCGCAGGTCGCGGCGCGTCTCGCGGGCGTCTATCTTCTCGACGACAAGCCCAAGGATGCGCTCCAGACCATTCGGGCGACGGCGCAGAACCAGTTGCCCGAAGATCTCGCCCGTCAGCGTCAGTTGATCGAGGCGCGCGCTCTCGCCTCGCTGAAGCAATATGATCTGTCGGTCGATCTTCTGTCGGAAATCACAGGCCCGCAGTCCGACGAACTCCGCGCCGATGTTTTCTGGGAAGCGCAGCGCTGGGACGATGCGGGGCAGGCGGCGGAGAAGCTCGCCCAAGCGAAGAAGTCTCTCGTCAAACCCGGCAAGCCTTTGCCTGCCGATACCCGCTTTGAGGTGATGCGCGCCGCCATCGCCTATTCGCTGGCTGACGACAATGACCGGCTTGGTCATTTGCGGGACTCGTTCGGCAGCCTCATGGCCGACACGCCTGAAGCGAGCGGCTTTGCCATTGTCAGCGACCCTATCGAAAGATCGGGCATCGCCTTCCGCGAGCTGGCGAGTCGCATTGCTTCCGTCAACATGATGGAACGTTTCGTTTCGTCCATGAAGGCGGACACATTGACGCCTGCTCCGGCGAAAGCCGCCGAAGCGGCTCCTGCCGCGCCGGTCGCGGTCAATTAGCCATCGAGTTCCGGGTAGTGGCGGAAGATACCTTCTTCGCTGAAGGGCAGGCGGCGGCTGCTTTCGAGATAGGCTCCGATGCGCGGGCGATCCGCGACGCTCTGGAATAGTTTCGCGACATGGGGCGCATCGGCGAGATGCCGTTTCATGGCGCGCGGGAAGGCGTAGCGCAACCCGTCCACCAATTGAAAGAGCGACAGGTCGGCATAGGTGAGGCGGCCGCCGACAAGAAAAGCGCCGCCTTTCGGATTGCGCTCGAGAATGGACTCGAACCAGTTGAGGAATTTCGGAATGCGGGCGTGGCGAAAATCCTTCGCCCGCTTTTTTGCTTCGCGTTTCTGGTCCTCGTAATAGAGGCCGGACGCGACAGGGTGATGGGTGTCATGCGTCTCGGCCACCAGATCGGCGATGGTGAGCTGAATCTGCTGCGTCCAGAGCTGGCCCGCTTCGCTTTTCGGCGCAAGATTGTGGCGCGGTCCGAGATACATCAGGATTGCCGATGTCTGGCCGACAATGACGCGGCCGCTTTTCAGATAAGGCGGCGCGAAGGGCGGATGCGTCACGGCGTCGTCTTCGAGGAAGGACATAACGGCGGGAAGGCCGAGGCCCTTGTTTTGCGCGCCGCGCACGACCTCGACATAATCGGCTCCGGCCTCTTCCAGCGCCAGCCTGACGAATTCGCCGCGTCCCTGAATGGCAGGCCAGTAATAAAGTTCATAAGCCATATGACGGTTCCTCCATGGAGGAAAACCGTCACGGCGCTATGAGGTTCCGGCCGGTGCCGCGAGCGGTGTGCGTCTAAGTCCCGAAACTCTGCACCAGACTGCCCGCGATCAGCGACCACCCATCGACCAGCACGAAGAAGATCAGCTTGAACGGTAGCGAGATCGTCACCGGTGGAAGCATCATCATGCCCATCGACATCAGGACCGAAGCGACCACCATGTCGATGACGACAAAGGGCAGAAAGATCAGGAAGCCGATTTCAAAAGCGCGGCGGAGTTCGCTCAGCATGAAGGCCGGCACGATGACTTGGAGCGGCAGATCCTTGGCTTCCTGCGGCTCCGGGGTCTTCGACAGATCCACGAAGAGTTTGAGATCCTGCTTGCGGACTTGCGTTAGCATGAAGTCCTTGAACGGATCGACGGATTTGTTGAAGGCTTCACCGAGTTCGATCTGCTTGTTCATCAACGGCTCGATGCCGTCGTGATAGGCCTTGGTGAAAGTCGGCGCCATCACGAAAGCTGTCAGGAACAGAGCGAGGCTGATTAGCACCGAGTTCGGCGGCGTCTGCTGTGTACCGATGGCGGTGCGCAGCAGCGACAGCACGACGACGATGCGGATGAACGACGTCACCATGATGAAGATCGACGGCGCGAGGCTCAGCACGGTGATCAGCGCGACGATCTGGACGATGTGGTCCGTCAGCCCGAAATTGTCGGCGAGGTCCACCTTGATGGTGTCGGCGAGCGCCTGACCGGTGATAGCGAAGGCGACGAAGGCGCCCGCGATGCCGGCGAGGAGGGGGGCTTGCTTGAGGATAAGTCGAACGGGCCGGTTCACGCGCGGCGCTCCTTGATGAACTCAACGAATTTCTGGAAGGACAACACGGCAGGCGTCTGGTTCGGCAACGACGACGACCGGCCGACAACTTCGGCCGCCTCGACAACCGGCGCTTCGATGCCTGTTTCGATCAGCAGATCCTGTTCGCCGCCCAGCAATACGAGGTGTTCGCGGTCGTCCCGGCGGATGAGGATAAGGCGGTGTTTTGCGTCCACGACCTTCACTTCGACGATCGCCAGGCGCTTTTGCCCGCCCGTCGAAGTGATGCTGCCGGTCGCCAAACCCAGCCGTTTGGCGATAAAGGCGCAGACCCCGATCAGCCCGACAATGAAGGCCAGAGAGGCCGCGAAGCGGAAGATTTCCGAGAATTCCATGCCCATGCCCGAAACGCGAGGCGTCCCAAGACGGGCCGCCGACAGGGCACAATTTGCCGGGTCATGTTTAATGCCGGGTTAAGACCCGCAAAAAAGCTCGACTTCGGTGGTTACCCCTTTCTTACACCGCTAGGTCAAATTTGCCGCCGTTAGGACGATCTTAACTCTGCCTGCCGAAACTCCCGTTAGCCGCCAAGGAATGCGTGGCCCGAAGATTTCGCGAGACGACCGCTCCGGTTCCCAGAAGGGACGGACGAATGTCTCTCAAAGTGGGCACACGGCCATGTCGATTGGTGAACTCCCCATCTTCTCGATGATGAAGCAGCGGCTGCATTGGCTGACAGAGCGCCAGCAGGTGCTTGCCGAAAACGTCGCGAATGCGAACACGCCCGGTTACGAGGCGAAGGATCTCAAAGAACTGGATTTCGGTGCGATGGTCGATGCGAGCGGTCCGAAGCTCGCGCCCGTCGCCACCAATCCTGGACATATCGGCAGCCCGCTCGCGGGCGCAGGCGGCACCTTTGGGCGCGCGCGCGGCGGCGACGTCGTGAAGCAAGCAGATTTCGAAACATCGCCGTCAGGCAATTCGGTGACGCTCGAAGACCAGATGGTGAAAGTCGCGCAGACCCAGATGGATTATGAAGCGGTCACGACACTCTATTCCAAAGGCCTCGGCCTCGTTCGTATCGCGCTCGGCCGCTAAGCGAAGGAAAATCAAAATGGCTGCCATGGATCTTTTGAAATCAATGATGGTTGCGGCTTCGGGTCTGAAAGCCCAGAGCGGCCGCATGCGCATCATCGCAGAGAACATCGCGAATGCGGATTCGACCGGCAAGACACCTGGCGCCGATCCCTATCGCCGCAAAATTCCGACCTTTCAGGATCGTCTCGACCGGGAGATCGGCACCGATACGGTGCAACTCGGCCGTCCGATGCTCGATCAAACCGACTTCCAGCTTAAATACATGCCGGGGCATCCGGCTGCCGACAACAACGGCTACGTGAAGATGCCGAACGTCAACGGACTCGTCGAAGCGATGGATATGCGCGAAGCGCAGCGGAGCTACGAGGCGAACCTCAATCTGATCTCGGCATCGCGCCGCATGATTTCGCAGACCATCGACATTTTGAAGAAATAACGGGCTCAGGGGTTAGACCATCATGGCCATTCCAGCAGTTGCATTGAATGCCTACGCCCAGGCAGCCAGCATGGGCAGCGGCACGGGCGCCGCGCAGGCGGGCCTGGCGAAAGAAACGACGGGCGGGAGCTTCGGCGATTTTCTCCAAAAGGCGATCAACGAAACGGTCAACAGCGGTAAGGCGAGCGAGCATCAGATGGCGGCGACCGCTGCCGCCAAGGACAGCAGCATCGTCGATGTGGTGACGGCAGTTTCCGAAGCCGAGACGACGCTGCAAACCGTTGTGGCGGTGCGCGACAAGGTCATCGCGGCCTATCAAGACATCATCAAGATGCCGATCTGATCGGCAATCTGTTCAGTATCGTATTGCTTTCGAAGAAATAGGACGAAGATGACCGGACCTGAAGTGGTCGATGTGGCGCGGCAAAGCATCTATGTGATGCTTCAGATTTCCGCGCCGATGATGATCGTGGCGCTTGTCGTCGGCGTCGTGATCGCGCTCCTGCAAGCGTTGACGCAGGTGCAGGAAATGACTCTCGTTTTCGTGCCGAAGATCGTCGCTATTTTCCTCGTGCTGTTGCTGGCGCTGCCTTTCATGGGGCAGGCGATGGCGACTTACATGAACCTCATCGCGCAGAAGATCGTCGCGGGCTAGGCCTGCACGGATAAGGAGCTTCGCGCATGATCAACATCGAATTTCTGCCGCAGACGGGCTTTGTGTTCATGCTCGTCTTTTCGCGCCTCGGCTCCATGATCATGTTGATGCCCGCGATCGGCGAAATCTCCGTGCCGTCGCGCGTCCGGCTCACTCTCGCGCTGCTTCTCTCCGCCATTATGATGCCGCTCGTCGCCGATACCTATTCGGCGATTCCGCTGACGGTGCCGGGGCTCGCCATGGCCGTCATCTATGAAATTCTGATCGGTCTCTTTATCGGCATGACGGCCCAGATCGTGATGAGTGCTCTGCATGTCGCGGGCAACATCATCGCGATGCAGACAGGTCTTGCCTTCGCGCAGAACGTCGATCCGACGCAGGGTTCGCAAAGCGCCATCGTTGCGAGCTTTCTTTCCATGCTTGCCGTGACGCTGATTTTCGCGACCGACCTCCACCATTTGCTGATCGCCGCGATGCGCGACAGCTATGTGCTGTTCAAGCCGGGCGATATTTTTCCGGTCGGCGATTTTCTGCAAATGGCCGTCAAGGACGTGTCGGGCGCTTTTGTGCTCGGCGTCCAGCTTTCGGCGCCTTTCGTGGTCTTCGGTCTCGTTTTTTATATCGGTCTGGGGCTTCTCTCGAAGCTGATGCCGCAAATCCAGATTTTCTTTATCGCAATGCCCGCCAATATCGGTCTCGGCTTTGCGCTTCTGTTCCTGATCCTCGGCGCCATGATGACGTGGTTTCTGAACGGGTTCGAACAGGCGATCTCTGTTTTCATTCATTGACGCATAGGATGATGCTCAATGGCTGAGGGCAGCGATCAAGAAAAAACAGAAGAACCGACTGGGCAAAAACTTCAAAAAGCCCAGGAACAAGGCGACGTCGTCAAAAGCCAGGAAATCAATTACTGGTTCGTGATGTTGGGCGGCGCCATGGCTGTCGGCCTGATGGGCAATTCGCTCGCGGGCACGATGATGAATACGCTCAAGGTCTTTCTTGCTTCTCCGCAAGACATTCCGATGGACCGCGATCATCTGCGTCATCTGGTTTTGCATCTCGGTACGGTCGTGTTCGGGGCCATGGCGATGCCGCTCGGCGTGCTTGTGGTCGCGGCGATTGCCGGCAACCTCGTGCAGCATGCGCCGGTCTTTTCATCTGAAAGTCTGAAGCCGTCTTTCTCCAAGCTCTCGCCCATGAAGGGTCTGGAGCGCATGTTCGGCGCCAAGAGTTTGATGAATCTCGTCAAGAGCCTCATCAAATTCGGGGTCGTCGGCGGCGTTATCTTTTCGCTGATTTGGCCGGAGCGCGATCAGCTTCCGCTGATGATGACCTGGGACGTCGGCATGCTGCTGCCGTTGGTTCGTTCGCTCGCTCTCAAGATGTTCGGTGGCGTCATCGCCGTGATGACCATCGTCGCCGCTGTCGATTATCTCTTCGAACGCTTCCAGTGGATGAAGAAGCAGCGGATGTCGATCCAGGAAATCAAAGACGAACACAAGCAGATGGAAGGCGATCCGAAGGTCAAGGCGAAGCTGCGCCAGTTGCGCATCGAGCGTGGCCGCCGCCGCATGATGGCCGAGGTGCCGAAGGCGAGCGTCGTCATCATGAACCCAACCCATTACGCCGTCGCGCTAAAGTATGAAAAGGGCATGGGCGCGCCGATCTGCGTCGCCAAGGGCCTCGATGCGGTCGCCCTGCGCATTCGTTCGCTGGCCGAGGAGAGCGGCGTACCGGTTGTCGTCAATCCGCCGCTTGCCCGCGCGTTGCATGCCTCGGTGGAACTCGACCAGGAAGTGCCGCCGGAGCACTACAAGGCGGTCGCCGAGGTCATTGGCTATGTCATGCGTCTTAAGGCTAAGATCACCCGGCGTGGCAGAGCCTGATGATTCGCCCGCTCACACAACCGAAAAGTCATGAACTGGAGATAGATCGGGCTGAAGTTGAGTGATGTAAAAGGCGGCTTTGGGGGCATTGCCGATGAGTGAGATGCCGGTGGAATTGTCGGACAGCCTTGGGCGGGACAAGCCCAGTGGACAGACAGCGCCTTTTTCTCGGCGGCGCATTGTTTTGTTCGCGGGTGTGATCGTCGGCCTTGGCGCAACTCTGCTCGATGCATTCGGACTTCATGCCTTCGACACTAGCGGCGCGTTGACCCTTATCGGTGTGTTGACCGCCGCTCTCGTTCTGCTGTTCGGTTTGAGCTCCTCCTTAGGACAAGACCTCTCGCAGACGCATGCGGCTGCGGGCGACGCGCTCGATACGCTTCCCGATCCTTGTTATGTGACCGACAAGCGCGGTGCGGTTCTCTTTGCCAACGAGGCCTATCGCAATCTGCTTGGGGCGGTGAATGCTGAGCGCCCCGTGCCGCTGGAACGGCTGTTGGCTGGACGCGAGAGCCTTGCCGATACGGTGTTCCGCCTTGCGCAAGCCGCTCGGACCGGCTTTGCCGCCGAAGAGGATATTCGTTTTGCGCCCCGTTCCGGCGCTATCGAACGCGTCTACAAGGTCGTGGTGCGGCCCCTGAGCGGACAGGCGGGCGGCGCTGTGTGGCTTCTGCGCGACCTTACCATCGAACGCGAGCGCGTGGAGATAGCCGAGCAAGGCTGGCAGCGTGTTCTGTCTTTCCTGTCGGCAACGCCTTTCGGCTTCTATGCAACCCAATCGACCGGCGAGATTACTTTCATCAATGCCAAGCTTGCGGGCTGGCTTGGTCTTGAAGCAGGCCGCATCACGGCGCAACGCTCCAAACTCGCCGATTTCGCCTTTGGTGACATTGGCGGGCTTGCTCGCGCTTCCGATTTTGAAGGCACCATTGTCGTCGACGCCGATTTGCGCGGAGCCGACAATCGGGTCTTTCCAGTGCGCATCGTGCAGACGCTGGTCCCCGGCGGGCCCGGTCGCGATCTCGCGAATTGGGGCATTGTTCTCGATCGCACGACGGGCGACAAGGCAGAGGAAACCGCGCGCGATGCGGAGATGCGATTTGCGCGTTTCTTCAACAACGCTCCTATCGGTATTGCGACGGTCGATGGCGAAGGCCGCATCGACAATGCCAACAGCGCCTTTCTCTCTTATGTCGGCGATCGCGTAGAGCGCGGGATCAAGCTGACAGATCTCGTCATCGAGGAGGATCGTCCCGGCGTGTTGGACAGTCTCTCCAAGACGCGGCCCGGCAAGGCCGCGAGCCCGGCCATCGAAGTCAGGCTTGTCAATCGGTCGGAGCGGGTAGGACTTCTCTATGTCAGCCGCGTCGATATGGACGAGGGCGCGAGTTCGACCGTCGCCTATCTCATCGATGCGACCGAACAGAAGTCGTTGGAGTTGCAATTCGCACAGTCGCAGAAGATGCAGGCCATCGGCCAGCTTGCCGGCGGCGTCGCCCATGACTTCAATAATCTTCTGACCGCCATTATCGGGTTTTGCGATCTGCTGCTGTCGCGCCATCAGGCTGGCGATCCGTCATTTGCCGACGTCATGCAGATCAAGCAGAATGCCAACCGTGCCGCCAATCTGACGCGTCAGCTGTTGGCCTTTTCGCGTCGTCAGACGCTGCGGCCCAAGGTCTTGTCGCTTACCGACGCGCTGGCCGAATTGCAAAATCTGTTGTCGCGTTTGCTGACCGAGAAGGTCGAACTCAAAATCGTTCATGGGCGCGATCTGGGTCTCGTCAAGGTCGATCAGAACCAGCTCGAGCAGGTCATCATGAATCTCGCCGTCAACGCGCGCGACGCGATGCCGGACGGCGGCAAGCTGACGATCCGTACCGCCAATGTTTCGGAAGAGGATTCCCGGGCGCTCGATCACGCGCTGATGCCGCCTGCGGATTATCTGCTGATCGAGGTCGCAGATACAGGCAGCGGCATTCCAAAGGAAAACCTCGGCAAGATCTTTGAGCCTTTCTACACAACCAAGGATCCGAGCAAGGGCACGGGCCTTGGTCTTTCGACGGTTTACGGCATCGTCAAGCAGACAGGCGGCTTCATCTTTCCCTATTCGACGATGGGCAAGGGCACGACCTTCCGCATCTATCTGCCGCGTTACTTTGAAACGCCGGCGGAAGCGAAGGCTGAAGCCGAGGCTGTTGCAGCCGCCGTCATCGAGCCCACAGATCTCACCGGCAAGGGCACGATCCTTCTGGTGGAGGACGAGGACGCGGTTCGTACCTTCGCCGCCAGGGCGCTTGCCACGCGCGGCTATGACGTTCTGCAGGCTGAAAGCGGTGAGGCGGCACTTGCCATCGTTGACAGTTTCGAGGGCAAGATCGACCTCATCGTTTCCGACGTCGTCATGCCCAATATGGACGGGCCGACGCTTATCAAAGAGCTCGCGGGCCGGTTGCCGGGCGTCAAAATCATCTTTGTTTCGGGTTATGCCGAGGACGCTTTTGCCAAGAGCCTCGACCCGGAGCAGGAGTTCCACTTCCTCCCCAAGCCCTTCTCGCTGAAGCAGCTGGCTTCGGCCGTCAAGGAAGTGATGAACGCCGGCTGAGCGATTCCCCGCCGGCGGCGTTCACCATGCGCATGCCGGGGTGAACGTCAGCGGAACATGGTAAGAATTTCTCTTTAATATCAATAGTTTAAATTTTCCCTTGTCGAAGAGAACAAAACCGGTACATTAACCGCAATTGCTCGGGCGCGGCCCGTATGAAATAAGGGGAACCGGTAGATGGCCAAGAACGTCATGCAGCTCGTTGTTGAAAAGGGCGATAAGTCGGATATGGACAAGCAGAAAGCCCTTGAAGCAGCTCTCAGCCAAATCGAACGCTCTTTCGGCAAGGGCTCGATCATGCGGCTTGGCAAGAACGAGCAGATGGTCGAGATCGAGTCCATTTCCACGGGCTCTCTCGGTCTCGACATCGCGCTTGGCATCGGCGGTTTGCCGCGTGGCCGCGTCATCGAAATTTACGGCCCTGAATCATCCGGCAAGACCACATTGGCGCTTCAAACCATTGCCGAAGCCCAGAAGAAGGGCGGCGTTTGCTCCTTCATCGACGCGGAACACGCGCTCGATCCCATCTATGCGCGTAAGCTCGGCGTGGCGCTTGACGATCTGTTGATTTCGCAACCCGATACCGGCGAGCAGGCGCTCGAAATCTGCGACACGCTGGTCCGTTCCGGCGCGGTCGATATCATCGTGGTCGACAGTGTCGCGGCGTTGACGCCCAAGGCTGAACTTGAAGGCGAGATGGGCGACAGTTTGCCGGGTCTTCAGGCTCGCCTGATGAGCCAGGCGCTCCGCAAACTCACGGGTTCGATCTCGAAGTCGAACACCATGGTCATCTTCATCAACCAAATTCGCATGAAGATCGGCGTCATGTTCGGCAGCCCGGAAACGACGACGGGCGGCAACGCATTGAAGTTCTATGCTTCGGTCCGCCTCGACATCCGCCGCATCGGCGCGATCAAGGATCGCGAAGAGGTTGTCGGGAACCAGACCCGCGTCAAAGTCGTCAAGAACAAGGTGGCTCCGCCCTTCAAGCAGGTCGAATTCGACATCATGTATGGTGAAGGCATTTCCAAGACCGGCGAACTTGTCGATCTCGGCGTCAAGGCCGGCATCGTCGAAAAGTCGGGTTCCTGGTTCTCCTACAACAGCACGCGTATCGGCCAGGGCCGCGAGAACGCCAAGATTTTCCTGCGGGATAATCCAGACATGGCGGCCGAAATCGAAAAGTCCATCCGCGCAAATGCCGGGCTGATCGCCGATCAGATCCTGCAGGGCGAGCCGGAGCCCGATAGCGATGACGACGACATTGAAGCCACTGCCTGACATGCGATTTCTCTAGTTTTCTCTGCCTGAAGTGCAAGACGCGGCGCCGGGGACCCCACCGGCGCCGTTTTGCTATTCTGCGTAGCCCAAAGGGGCTTCCTAGACAGGGAAGAGGGCGGGCGGTAAAAGCTGGAACGGTTTTAACTTTTCCGGGCGAACCCATATAGATTGGGTATGCGCCCCGATGCGCAGACGCGTTTTGAAGCGAGACGACGGAATGGCCGGGCTTAACGAGATCCGCACCAAATATCTGGAGTACTTCGGCAAGAATGGCCATGAGATTGTGGCTTCTGGCCCGCTTGTGCCGACCAACGATCCGACGCTGCTCTTCACCAATGCCGGCATGGTGCCGTTCAAGAACGTCTTCACGGGGCAGGAAAAGCGGCCCTATGTGCGCGCGACCTCGGCGCAGAAGTGCGTACGCGCGGGCGGCAAGCATAACGACCTCGACAATGTGGGCTATACGGCCCGCCATCACACATTCTTCGAAATGCTCGGGAATTTCTCCTTCGGCGACTATTTCAAGCCAGATGCGATCGAGTTTGCCTGGACGCTGATCACCAAGGAATTCGGGCTGCCGAAAGACCGTCTGATCGCGACCGTCTATGCCGATGACGACGAAGCGCATGGGTTGTGGAAGAAGATCGCAGGTCTACCCGACGATCGCATCATCCGCATCGGGACAGCGGATAATTTCTGGTCGATGGGTGAGACGGGACCTTGCGGTCCGTGCTCGGAAATTTTCTTCGATCACGGCCCGAAGATTCCAGGCGGTCCTCCTGGCAGTGCCGATCAGGATGGGGACCGTTTCATCGAAATCTGGAACCTCGTCTTCATGCAGTATGAGCAGATCGCCGAAGGCGATCGCCGTCCGTTGCCCAAGCCGTCGATCGATACCGGCATGGGACTCGAACGCGTTGCTGCCGTGCTTCAGGGAACGCATGACAACTACGCGACGGATCTGATGCGGGCGTTGATCGTTGCGAGCGCCGAGGCCTCGCATACCGATCCCGACGGCGCCCATGCCGTTAGCCATCGCGTCATAGCCGACCACCTGCGCGCTTGCTGCTTCTTGATCGCCGACGGCGTCATGCCGTCCAACGAAGGCCGCGGCTATGTGCTGCGCCGGATCATGCGCCGCGCCATGCGCCATGCGCAATTGCTCGGCGTTTCCGAGCCGCTGATGTGGAAGCTTGTGCCCGCCCTCGTTCGTCAGATGGGCGATGCCTATCCTGAACTCCGCCGCGCCGAAGCGCTTGTCACCGAAACGCTGAAGCTTGAAGAACGCCGTTTCCGCGAGACGCTGGTGCGTGGATTGAAGCTGCTTGATGAAGAGCTCGACAAGATCGGCAGCGCCAAGGTGCTGCCGGGCGATGTGGCTTTCCGCCTCTATGACACTTACGGCTTTCCGCTCGACCTCACGCAGGACGCGCTGCGTCCGAAAGGTATTCAGGTTGAGCAGGCGAGCTTCGACACGGCCATGGAACGTCAGCGTGCCGATGCGCGCAAAGCCTGGTCCGGTTCCGGTCAGAAGGCGACCGAAACCGTCTGGTTCGAGCTGCGCGAAAAACTCGGCGCGACCGAATTCCTCGGCTACGAAACCGAAAATGCCGAAGGCAAGATCGTCGGCATCGTTGTCGATGGTGCGTCGGTCGACAAGGCGACGGCCGGGCAGGACGCGGCAATCATCACCAACCAGACGCCGTTCTATGGTGAGTCCGGCGGTCAGGTCGGCGATTCAGGCGTGTTGTTTTCGGGCACGGGTGCTGAATTCCCCGTCTCCGACACACATAAAAAGCTCGGCGACATGATCGTTCATTCCGGCAAGCTTGCGCGCGGCACGCTCAAAGTCGGCGACATCGTCGAGATGAAGGTCGATGGCCTTCGTCGAACGGCGACGCGCGCCAATCATTCGGCGACGCATCTTTTGCACGAGGCGCTGCGCCGTGTGCTCGGTCCGCATGTCACGCAGAAGGGCTCGATGGTTGCGCCGGAACGTCTGCGTTTCGACTTCAGTCATCCGAAGCCGATGACGCCAGACGAAATTTCGCGCGTCGAGGACATCGTCAATCGCGTCATCCGGCAGAACCACGATGTGACGACGCGGTTGATGACACCGAACGAAGCCATCGAAGCCGGTGCGCTGGCGCTCTTCGGCGAGAAATACGGTGACGAAGTCCGTGTGCTTTCAATGGGCCTCAATGACGATACGGACGGCAAGACCTATTCGGTCGAGCTGTGCGGCGGTACGCATGTGCGCCGCGTCGGCGACATCGCCATCTTCAAGATCATCAGCGAGACGGCTGTTGCCTCCGGCGTTCGTCGTATCGAAGCGCTGACAGGCGAAGGTGCCCGACGCTATCTTGTCGAGCAGGACCGCCTCGTCCGCGAAGCTGCGGGTGCCTTGAAAATTGCCGCCGAGGATTTGCCTGAGCGCGTTGTTTCGTTGATGGACGAGCGCAAACGTCTTGAGCGCGAACTGAATGATGCGAAAAAGAAGCTCGCCATGGGTGGCGGCGGCGCGGCGGAAGCATCGCCTGCGCAGAGCGTTGGCGGCGTCAACATTGTGGCCCGCGTGCTGAACGGCGTGAACCCGAAAGATTTGCGCGGTCTCATCGACGAGGCGAAGAAGCAGATTGTCTCTGGCGTCGTTGCTCTAGTCGCGGTGAGCGATGACGGAAAAGGCGCCATCGCGGTCGGCGTGACCGCCGACCTCACGTCGCGGTACAATGCTGTCGATCTCGTCAAAGCCGGATCCGTGGCGATGGGCGGGGCGGGCGGCGGTGGGCGGCCCGACATGGCGCAAGCCGGCGGGCCCGATGGCGACAAGGCCGAAGCCGCTCTCGATGCGGTAAAGGCTTCGCTCGCGGCCGTCGCGGCTTAATCGTCTGCGTTCAACGCGTCGGTCAGCCAGTCGAGGAAGCGTCGCGTTTGCGCCGTCATCGGCTTGCGCGCCGATGGAATGGCTGCAAATCCCGGCTCGAATTTCGTAAAGCCGAATTTCGCCACAAGTGTTTGTTGCGACAGTTCCTTGGCGACCAGCCGCCGATCGACGAGCGCCACACCCATGCCGGCTATCGCGGCCTCGACGCAGAGATGCGTGTGCGGAAAGGACAAGACCTTCCGCGTTGTCAGGCGTAATCCCCTTTGGCGATGCCAGGCGTCCCAGGCTTGGGACGTGTGGTCATGAACGATGAGGCAGGGGGCCGCGAGGTTGCCTTTGGCATCCTTGCCGAGAGGATAATCCGGCGCGCAGACGAGGCCGAAATTTACGTCGGCGACGCGGATCGCACGGGCCTGATCGTCGGGCGAGTATGCGTGCCGGTCCCATAGCAATACGAGATCGGCGTCGGCTTCCTCTCGCATCTCGCGGGCTGACGTCATCGAGAGGCGAATGCGCACATCCGGGTGCGCACGCGAGAAGGCCGACATGCGAGGCACCAGCCAGCACATGGCGAAGGTGGCGCTGCAAGCGACCTGAATGCTTGGCGTTCGTGCATCGCCGATGATCTTTCCGTAGCCTTCCGAAAGCAGATCCAGTGCCTTGCTGACGGTCGCGGCGAGTTGTCGACCGCGCTCGTTCAACCGCACGCCGGTGCCGGCTTTGTCGAAAAGAGAGGCGCCAACATCTTCTTGCAGGGCGCGCAACTGTTTGCTGATCGCGCCGTGGGTGCGGCCGAGCTCATCCGCAGCCCGCGTGACGGAACCTGACCGGGCGACCGCATCGAAAGCACGCAAGGTCGAGAGGGGAGGAAGGCGGCGCTTCACCGTGCAATCCATATCGTGAATATTTATCACATATAATCCGACCCGAACTCAATTTTCAATCTAATTACTGCGTTGTATCTCCTTCATTCACAGATGAATCGTGAATAAAGGTGACGAATATGATGCGCAGAGCGGGCGATTTCGATTACGAAACTCATGGAAACGGGTACGCGCGGCAGCGCCGCACCGATCCGCGGATTGCGGCATCGGTGCATGAGGCGTTGGGCGACGTCCATACCGTCCTCAATGTCGGTGCGGGAGCCGGCTCTTATGAGCCGGGCGACCGCCATGTTCTCGCTGTTGAGCCCTCCGAAGCGATGCGGGCGCAGCGCGCTCCTCATCTCGCGCCCGCCATTCGCGGCGTTGCCGATGCCTTGCCTTTCGACGATGCGTCAGTCGACGCCGCGATGGCGATGATCACCGTTCATCAATGGCCCGACCTTGAAAAAGGATTACGCGAATTGCGACGTGTTGCCCGCGGTCCCGTTGTCGTGATGACTTTCGACGGCGACGCGATGGATCGCTACTGGCTTGGGGATTACGTGCCCGAGCTGATCGCGGTCGAGCGCCGCCGCATGCCTCCGGTCGAGACGATCCGCGCCGGGCTCGGTGGGCGCACAGAGGTCCACGCGGTTCCCATTCCTATCGATTGCGTCGATGGATTTTGCGAAGCCTTTTATGCTCGCCCCGAGCGACTTCTCGATCCGCAGGTGCGCGCCGCCCAATCCGCATGGGGCTTCGTGGAGGAGGGGATCAAGGCCGGTTTCGTTTGCACACTGTCGGGCGATATCGAAAGCGGAGCGTGGGATGCGCGCTATGGCGCATGGCGGCAGAAGCCTTCTTTCGATGGCTCGTTGCGTCTCATCATCGGGTGGCCGTGAAGGGGCGTCAGGCTTTCGCCAACGCCTTTGTCAGGTTCTCGGCAACCTTGTCGAGAAAACCTTCCGTCGATAACCACTTCTGCTCGGAGCCGACGAGAAGCGCGAGATCCTTCGTCATGTGGCCGCTCTCGACCGTGGAGACGCAGACCTTCTCCAGAGTATGGGCGAAGTTGTCGAGCTCGGGATTGCCGTCGAGCTTGGCGCGATGCACGAGGCCGCGCGTCCAGGCGAAAATCGACGCGATGGAATTGGTCGAGGTCTGCTCGCCGCGCTGATGTTGACGATAATGGCGCGTCACCGTGCCATGCGCCGCTTCAGCTTCCATGATCTTGCCGTCGGGTGTCAGCAGCACGCTGGTCATCAGGCCGAGCGAACCGAAGCCCTGCGCAACAGAATCCGACTGCACGTCGCCGTCGTAGTTTTTGCAGGCCCATACATAGGCGCCGGACCATTTCAGCGATGAGGCAACCATGTCGTCGATCAGGCGATGTTCATAGACGAGTTTCGCCTTGTCGAAGTCAGCCTTGTATTCCTTCTCGAAGACGTCCTGGAAGATGTCCTTGAAGCGACCGTCATAGGCTTTGAGGATCGTGTTCTTGGTCGAGAGATAGACCGGGAAGTTGCGGTCAAGGCCGAACTTCAGGCAGGCGCGCGCAAAATCGCGGATCGAAGCGTCGAGGTTGTACATCGACAGCGAGACGCCCGCACCGGGGAAATCGAACACGTCATGTTCGATGGTCTGCTTGCCGTCTTCGGAAACCCATTTGACGGTGAGCGTGCCCTTGCCCGGGACGAGGAAGTCGGTGGCGCGATACTGGTCGCCGAAGGCGTGGCGGGCGATGACGATGGGCTCGGTCCAGCCTGGCACGAGGCGGGGAATGTTGCGGCAGATGATCGGCTCACGGAAGACGGTGCCGTCGAGAATGTTGCGGATCGTGCCGTTGGGCGACTTCCACATCTTCTTGAGGCCGAATTCTTTCACGCGGGCTTCGTCCGGCGTGATGGTGGCGCATTTGACGCCGACGCCGTGTTTCTTGATCGCCTCGGCGGCTTCGACCGTCACCTTGTCGTCGGTGGCGTCGCGGTGCTCCATGCCGAGGTCGTAATATTCGATGTCGATGTCGAGGAAGGGGAAGATCAGCTTGTCCTTGATCATCTTCCAGATGATGCGGGTCATCTCGTCGCCGTCGAGATCGACGACAGGATTTTTGACTTTGATCTTCGACATGCGGATTTAAACCCTTCGAGGCGTGAGCGGGCGGGTGTAGTTGTCCCAAGCGATGCGCTGGCGCGCGGGGACGGATATGATCCTATAACATTGCACGCCAATTGATTAAAGACAGGCAATCGCTTATTCAGCGGCGCATATATTGCCGTAGCGGAAGTTACCCAAAGATGGCCGGAACCGACCAGACCAAAATCGATCTCACAGATGCCTCGCCCGGTCCGGCGGTGATTCTGGTTGCGCCGCAGATGGGCGAGAATATAGGCACTGCCGCTCGCGCGATGCTCAATTTCAGCCTCACTGAACTTCGCCTCGTCGCCCCACGCGACGGTTGGCCGAACGAACGCGCGCGGGCGGTTTCGTCAGGCGCTGACGTCGTTATCGACAAGGCGGCGCTTTTCGCGCGTACCGAGGAGGCGGTGGCCGACCTCGATTATGTCATCGCCACGACGGCCCGGCCCCGCGACATGGTGAAGCCCGTGCTGACACCGGAGACGGCGGCGGCGAAGCTGCGCGAGGTGATCGCGGGCGGCGGCAAGGCAGGCGTATTGTTCGGGCCCGAGCGTACCGGGCTCACCAATGACGATGTGGTGCTCGCCGACGCCATTCTGATGGTGCCGGTCAATCCGGCCTTTGCGTCCATAAACCTCGCCCAAGCGGTGCTGCTGCTCGGCTATGAATGGTTCAAGGCGAGCGACGCGACACCGCCCGAAAGAATGGATTATCTGGCGACGCGGCCCGCGACCAAGGAAGAGCTTCTCGGCCTCTTCGAGCATCTGGAAGGCGAACTCGATCGTTTCGGATTTCTGAAACCCATCGAGAAACGCCCCTCGATGATCCGCAATATCCGCAATCTCTTCCAGCGTGCGGGCATGACCGAGCAGGAGGTTCGGACCTTTCGCGGCATCGTCGCCTCACTGACGCGGCGAACCCCAAAAGGGGAGGGGCCGACGGGCGAATGAAGGGTTAAGCCCTTGATTTGACAGCTCGCCCCCCTCGGGGTAGAACCCGCATCGAAACCGGCCCTTTGGGGCCGTTTTTCACTTTTACGCACCCGTGGAAAAGGCGACGCTTGTAGCCAGTTCCTGTCGGCCTTAACGGGCAAAGGAGGGCGCGTTTCCATTGTTTTTGACAGGAAACTGCGATGACAAAGCGCATTGAAGCTAAATACAAAATCGACCGCCGGATGGGCGAAAACATCTGGGGCCGCCCGAAAAGCCCGCTGAACAAGCGCGAATACGGTCCGGGCCAGCATGGTCAGCGCCGCAAGGGCAAGCTCTCCGACTTCGGCGTGCAGCTGCGCGCGAAGCAAAAGCTGAAGGGCTATTACGGTAATATTTCCGAGAAAGCTTTCCACGGCATCTACAAGGAAGCCTCGCGCCTTCGCGGCGACACGGGCGCCCTTCTGATCGGCCTGCTGGAGCGCCGTCTCGACGCGGTTGTCTACCGCGCGAAGTTCGTGGCGACGGTTTTCGCCGCGCGTCAGTTCATCAATCACGGTCATGTGCTCGTCAACGGCAAGCGCGTCAACATCGGCAGCGTTCGTCTGCGCGAAGGCGACGTTGTTGAAGTCCGCGAGAAGTCGAAGCAGCTCGCGGTGGTTCTCGAATCCCTGCAGAGCGGCGAGCGCGACACGCCGGATTATCTTGAAGTCGATCAGAACAAGATGACCGCGAAGCTCATTCGCGTTCCCGGCCCGACCGATGTGCCCTATCCGGTGCATATGGAGCCGAACCTGGTCGTCGAATTTTATTCGCGCAGCTAGTTCTCGCGCATCAGACAAACGAAAAGGCCGCTCTCTCGAGCGGCCTTTTTTGTTGTGCCGATGCGGAAGGCTTTATGCCTGGGCCGCTTCCGTCGAATCTTTTAAGCCTGCGCCGCTTCCGTCGCGATGCCTTTGGCGGCGAGATATTCGCGGAGCTCGCCTTGTTCGAACATTTCACGGACGATGTCGCAGCCGCCGACGAATTCGCCTTTGACGTAGAGCTGCGGAATGGTCGGCCAGTCGGAGAACTGCTTGATGCCGTCCCGGATCTCGCCGTCTTCAAGCACGTTGACGCCCTTGAAGGGCACGTTGAGATAGGTCAGCACCTGCACGACGGCATTCGAGAAGCCGCATTGCGGGAAGACGGGCGTGCCTTTCATGAAGAGCACGATGTCGCTGCTGTTCACTTCCTGACGGATGCGGTCGAAGACCGGATTTTCGCTCATCTGATATCCTTCCGCGCTTCGCGAGCGCCTGATCGTTTCGTTAGTCTCAATCTTCCGGTGCTGCGGTTTGCAGCGCGAGGGCATGAAGCTCTGTGCCCATGCCGCCCTTCAGCGCATTGTAGACCATCTGGTGCTGCTGGACGCGCGTCTTGCCCTTGAACGCAGCCGAGATGATGTTGGCGGCGTAATGATCGCCGTCACCGGCGAGGTCGCGGATGTCGATCTTCGCGTCGGGCAACGCCTGCCTGATGAGCTTTTCGATATCCGAGGCACTCATGGCCATGTCGTAACGGTCTCCAAAAATCGTTCAGGCGTCCATCAGGTCGGGAACGGCCATATAAGCCGGGAACCAACCTTCATGAGCTGCCTTGAGCCGCGTCAATGATATGGGGGCGCTGCCCGCCAGTGTCAATTCGTTACCGCCCGTCGCGCCGATGCGCGAGGCGGGGACGCCAGCCCTGGCGGCACGGTCAAGAAGCGCCTTAACCATCGCTTCCGGTAGGGTGATGACATATCGAGCCTGATCCTCGCCGAAAGCCCAGGCATGGAGCGGCAAATCCTTGGGTGCTTCGAAGGTCGCGCCGATGCCGCTCGCCATCGCCATTTCGGCGAGCGAGGTGAAAAGCCCGCCATCCGAGGCGTCATGCACGGCGGTCAGGTTGCCCGCACGAATTTCCGCGCGGATGAAGTCGCCGTTGCGACGCTCGATGGCGAGATCGACAGGCGGCGGGGCTTCAATGCCGCGACGGCCGAGAATGTCGCGCGCATAAATCGACTGGCCGAGATGGCCCTTCGTTTCGCCGACGACGACAATCGCTTCACCAGCCGCTTTGAAGGCGACGGTCATGCGGCTAGCAATGTCCGGCAGAAGGCCGACGCCGCCGATGGCCGGTGTCGGCAGGATGCCTTTGCCGTTGGTTTCGTTGTAGAGCGAGACGTTGCCGGAGACGATGGGGAAGTCGAGCGCCCGGCAGGCGTCGCCGATGCCCTGAATGCAACCGACGAACTGGCCCATGATCTCGGGCTTTTCCGGGTTACCGAAATTGAGATTGTCGGTGGCTGCGAGCGGCTCGGCACCGACGGCAGTGAGATTGCGCCAGCATTCGGCGACCGCCTGCTTGCCGCCTTCTTGCGGATCGGCCGCGCAATAGCGAGGGGAGACGTCGAGCGTGAAGGCGAGCGCCTTGGGACCATCGCCGATGCGGATGACGGCGGCGTCGCCGCCCGGCCCGATGGCGGTGTTGCCCTGAATGAGATGATCGTATTGCTCCCAGACCCACCGGCGCGAAGCCATGTCCGGGAGGCCGACAATCTTCACCAGCACTTCGGAGATGTCGTTCGGCGTGGCGACATCGGCGGATGCGAGCATCGCAGCCTTCGGCGTTGCAATCCAGGGGCGGTCGTATTCGGGAGCCTGGTCGCCCAGTTCCTTGATCGGCAGATCGGCCATCACTTCGCCGTGCCGTTTGATGCGGAACCGCAGATCGTCGGTCGTGTAACCGATCACCGCGAAGTCGAGCCCCCATTTGCGGAAGACCGCTTCGGCCTGTTTCTCTTTTGCCGGATCGAGAACCATGAGCATGCGCTCCTGACTTTCGGAGAGCATCATTTCGTAGGCAGTCATGCCCTCTTCGCGGCAGGGCACTTTATCGAGATCGAGTTCGACGCCGAGGCCGCCCTTGGCACCCATTTCGACGGCGGAGCAGGTGAGGCCCGCCGCGCCCATGTCCTGAATGGCGATGACCGCGCCCGTCGCCATCAATTCGAGACAGGCTTCGAGCAGCAGCTTTTCAGAGAAGGGATCGCCGATCTGGACGGTCGGACGCTTCTCTTCCGTGTCCTTGTCGAATTCGGCGGAGGCCATCGTCGCGCCGTGAATGCCGTCGCGGCCGGTCTTGGAGCCGAGATAGACGATCGGCAGCCCGACGCCCTTGGCTTCCGAATAGAAAATCTTGTCCGTGTCGGCAAGGCCCGCCGCGAAAGCGTTGACGAGGCAATTGCCGTTATAGCTCTCATCGAAATTCACTTCGCCGCCGATGGTCGGCACGCCGAAGGAATTGCCATAGCCGCCGACGCCGGCGACGACGCCCGCCACCGTGTGGCGCGTGCGCGGATGATCCGGCGCGCCGAAGCGCAAAGCGTTCAGCGCCGCAATGGGACGCGCGCCCATGGTGAAGACGTCACGCAAAATGCCGCCGACGCCTGTCGCCGCGCCCTGATAAGGCTCGATGTAAGAGGGATGGTTGTGGCTTTCCATCTTGAAAATGATCGCCTGACCGTCGCCGATATCGACGACACCGGCATTTTCGCCGGGGCCGCAGATGACGCGCGGGCCCGTCGTCGGCAAAGTACGCAGCCACTTCTTCGAGGACTTGTAAGAGCAGTGCTCGTTCCACATCGCCGAGAAGATGCCGAGTTCGGTCAGCGTCGGCTCGCGTCCGATGAGGTCGAGAATGCGCTGGTATTCGTCGGGCTTCAGGCCGTGTTCGGCGACGAGCTTGGCGGTAATCTTCACGTCGTTCGCAATCACGCCACGGCCTCCAACAGGCTTTCGAACAGGGCGCGGCCTTCGGTGCCGCCGTTCAACGCCTCGATTTCATTTTCGGGATGCGGCATCAGGCCCATGACGTTGCCTTGCGCATTCATGATGCCGGCGATGTCGTTGAGCGAGCCGTTGGGGTTCGTGCCTTCGGCATAGCGGAAGACGACGCGCTCTTCGCCTTCGAGGCGGGCGAGCGTTTCCGCGTCGGTGAAATAGTTGCCATCGCCATGCGCGACCGGGCAGCGCCAGACTTCGCCTTGCTTGTATTTGCGCGTGAAGGCGGTGTTCGCATTGGCGACTTCAAGCTTCACGTGACGGCAGACGAATTTCAGATGTTCGTTGCGCATCAGGATGCCGGGCAGGAGGCCCGCTTCGCAGAGCATCTGGAAGCCGTTGCAAACGCCCATCACATGAACGCCTTGTTCGGCTTTCTTCTTTACGTCACCCATGATGGCGGCGCGGGCGGCAATCGCGCCGGTGCGCAGATAGTCGCCGTAGGAAAAACCGCCGGGGAGGACGACGAGATCGACCTTCGGCAATTCCTTCTCGGCGTGCCAGACGGCGATGGGTTTCGTGCCGGTGATTTTCTCAAGCGCGGAAAGCATGTCGCGCTCGCGGTTCGATCCCGGAAAGACGATGACGGCGGATTTCATGCTTACTTCTCGTCGAGCTCGATCGTGTAGTTCTCGATGACCGTGTTGGCGAGCAGCTTCTTGCTCATCTCGTCGATCGCGGCGCGGGCCTTACTCACGTCTTTTTCGGCTATTTCGACTTCAAAGAATTTGCCCTGACGGACACTTGCGACATTCGGGAAACCAAGCGAACCGAGCGCGCCTTCGATGGCCTTTCCCTGCGGGTCGAGCACACCATTCTTCAACATCACTTTGATGCGGGCCTTCATAGATCTGCGTATCCTTCAGAAAGAAATCATTTAACCAGAGTGGGGCCGCGGCGTTTCGGTTCGTTCTCGAAGAGAATGCCGAGGCGGCGCGCGACTTCCTGATAGGCTTCGATCAATCCGCCCATGTCGCGGCGGAAGCGATCCTTGTCGAGCTTGTCGTTGGTGCGGATGTCCCACAAACGACAGCTATCGGGGCTGATTTCGTCGGCGAGAACGACGCGGACCATGTCGCCCTCATATAGGCGGCCGAACTCGACTTTGAAGTCCACGAGACGGATGCCGATGCCGAGGAAGAGGCCGGAGAGGAAGTCGTTGATGCGCAGCGCGAGCGCCATCATGTCGTCGATTTCCTGAGGCGTGGCCCAGCCGAAAGCGGTGATGTGTTCTTCGGAAACCATCGGGTCGCCGAGCTCGTCGTTCTTGTAATAGAACTCGATGATGGAGCGGGGAAGGGCGGTGCCTTCCTCGATGCCCAGACGGGTCGACAGCGAACCGGCGGCGACGTTGCGGACCACGACTTCGCACGGAATAATCTCAACTTCGCGGATCAGTTGCTCGCGCATGTTGATGGATCGGATGAAGTGCGTCGGCACGCCGATATCGTTCAGCTTCGTGAAGATGAACTCGGAAATCCGGTTATTGAGGACGCCCTTGCCCTCGATCGTCGCGCGCTTCTGATTGTTGTTTGCGGTCGCGTCGTCCTTGAAATGCTGGATCAGGGTGCCCGGTTCGGGTCCTTCGTAAAGGACCTTGGCCTTGCCCTCGTACACGCGTCTGCGACGGCTCATGTCATGATTCCAATCGGTTGGCCCGAGATTGCGAAGCTTTCGGGTCGGTACCACAAGGCGTCGGGGGAATCTGAGGGCATGGAATCGCCCCGCCGGCTCGCGCGCAAGTTACTCTAAGCATCCCGGCGATACAATGCGACTGCGCGGCTGGCTGGCGGAACATCTTCAGGCGAGTAATGTGGCGCTGAATCAGGTACTTAACCAATTCGTCGCAGGAACCGGCTCAAGAGCGCTTGGCGGTTGATTTGGAAGCGATGCGCGGCTATGCCTAAGCCTCCTTCAAGACCGTCCTCTGGAGTGTCCATGTCCACCTTCGACAAGCGCGAAGACAGTTTCGAAAAGAAGTTCGTCCATGACCGCGATCTGCAATTCAAGGTCGCCGCGCGCCGGAACAAGATGCTCGGGCTTTGGGCCGCCGCCCTGATGGGCCTGAGCGCCGCCGAGGCCGACGCCTATGCCAAGCAGGTGGTGGTGGCCGATCTCGCCGAGGCGGGAGACGAGGACGTGTTCCGCAAGATCCGTGGCGACCTCGACGCCAAGAACGTCGTCCAGTCTGACCATCAGATCCGCCGGACCATGGAAGAGCTCTTCGCAGAAGCGAAGGCGCAGGTCCAGAACGAGGGCTAAACCCCTCGTTGCCGGTAGCTGCCGAAGTTGTCGGACAGTTGCCGCGGTTGCCGAACCAGACGCCTCACTGAGTTGTCCGTAAAGTAGTCCCGCCCCGCACGACAGGTTCGGGGGCGAGGCTGCTTGCGTATCGGCTTGTCTCGGATTATGAATGAACCATTCAGTTATAAAACACTGGGAGGTCGGCCATGAGGGGCGGGGGATTATTCGGGGCGCTGGTCGCGGCGGCGCTTTTTCTTATGCCCGGTTTGGTGAGGGCCGAAGACTGGAGCCATTACGGCGGCGACGCAGGCGGAGAGCGCTACGTGGCGGCGAGCGCGATCACGCCTGCCAATGTCGGCGGGCTGACCGAAGCCTGGCGGGTTTCGACAGGCGCGCTCACCGGCAAATCCGCCGAGGTGCGCAAGCGCTACGCCTTCGAGGGGACGCCGATCCTCGCGGGCGGTCAACTTGTTCTGTGTACGCCCTTTAATGAGGTGATGGCACTCGATCCGGCGAGCGGCGCGGTGCGCTGGCGTCACGATCCGAAAATCTCGCTCGACAGCAAGCCGGGCAATCAGTTCATCTGCCGGGGCGTTACCTATTGGAAAGATGCGGCGGCGAAAGCCGATGCGGTTTGCGCCTCGCGCATCTTCATGGGCACGAATGACGGGCGGCTGATCTCGCTCGATGCGAAAGACGGAAAGCCCTGCGCGGATTTTGGCAAGGACCCGGCGCATCCGGGCGAAGTCCATGCCGGTTCGGACCGGACGCTGGTCTGGCCGGGCGAGTTTCAGATCACCTCGCCGCCGGTCGTTGCCCACGGCCTCGTCATCATAGGTTCGGCGATCAGCGACAACCGGCGCGCCGATGCGCCGAAGGGAACGGTGCATGCTTTCGATGCGCGGACGGGCGCGCTGAAATGGAATTTCGATCCGGTGGAACGCGGCGCGGCGGAGAAGCCCGGCAGTTGGGTGCCGCAAGCGGCGGCGCATACGGGACAGGCGAATGTCTGGGCGCCGATGTCGGTGGATGAAAAACGCGGGCTTGTGTTTTTGCCGACGACGAGCCCGAGCCCGGATTTCTTCGGCGGTTTGCGCAAGGGCAATAATGCCTATGCCGATTCCGTCGTGGCGCTGAAGATCGACAACGGCGAGGTCGCATGGTCGTTCCAGACGGTGCATCACGATGTCTGGGATTACGATCTTCCCGCGCAACCGACGCTGGCCACGCTGACGCGCGACGGCAAGCCCGTCGATGTCGTGGTGCAGGTGACGAAGACGGGTTTCATGTTCGTGCTCGAACGCGACACGGGCAAACCCTTCTTCGGCGTCGAGGAGCGGCCCGTACCGCAAGGCGGCGTTGCCGGAGAGGCGCTCTCGCCGACGCAACCCTTTCCCGTGAAGCCGCCCGCGCTGGTGCCGCAGAAGCTTGAGAAGGGCGGCGCATGGGGCGTTGCCTATTTCGACAAGAAAGTCTGCAACGAAAAACTCGAAAAAACGCGCAGCGACGGGATTTTCACGCCGCCGTCTTTGCAGGGCACGGTCATCTATCCCTTCACGGGCGGAGGCGCGAATTGGGGCGGGATGGCTTTCGATCCCAAGCGCAAGATCGCGGTCGTCAACGTCAATATCGCGGCGCATATCGTGACGCTGTTTCCGGCGCGCGAGTTCAAGGGCCGCAAGGATGCGGACGGGCACGCGGAGATTTCGCCGCAGGCGGGCACGCCCTATGGGATGCGGCGCGATGTCTTCATGTCGCCGCTTGGTCTGCCTTGCACACCGCCGCCGTGGGGCAAGCTCGTCGCGGTCGATCTCAATGACGGCACGATCAAATGGAGCGAACCGCTGGGCACGATCCGCGATCTCGCGCCCGTGCCGCTGCCACTCAACTGGGGCGTGCCGAATGTCGGCGGGCCGCTGGTGACGGAAAGCGGGTTGATCTTCATCGGCGCGGCGATGGACAATTATCTGCGCGCTTTCGATACGGCGACCGGCAAGGAACTATGGAAGGGTCGCTTGCCCGCAGGTGGACAGGCGACGCCGATGTCCTATGTGTGGAAGGGCAAGCAATATGTCGTGATCTCTGCCGGTGGTCATGCGCGGGCGGGGACGAAGATCGGCGATGAGGTTGTGGCTTATGCGTTGAAGTGAGGGGATCTACCTCCCCCTTGTGGGGAGGTCGAAACGCGGAACGCGTTTCGGGTGGGGGGCTCGCCAAACATTGAGACTTCGGTTTGCTTTGGCGCCGAGCCCCCCACCCGAGAAATCCGCAAGCGCGTATTTCTCGACCTCCCCGCGAGGG
>DASYEM010000104.1:0-16242 GCA_036499025.1 Parvibaculum sp.
CGCCCGCTTTCGCCCATCCGCATGTCTGGATCGACATGAAAACCGATCTCGCCTTCGACGATGCAAAGAAACTTGAGGCGCTGACGATCACCTGGTCCTTCGACGAATTCTATTCGGCCTTCGCCGTGCAGGATTTCAAGAAGCGCCCCGACGGGACTTACGATCCCGCCGATCTCGCAAAACTCGTCGATGTGAACCTGACGAACCTCAAGGACTGGAATTACTTCACCGAGGTTACGCAAAACGGCAAACCCCTGAAGCTCGGCCTCGCGGCACGCGGCGCCTCGTCCTACGACGCGAAGACGGGCATGCTGACAATGGCCTTCACCGTGCCGCTCGCCACGCCCGTCGCCGCGACGCAGGTCGTGCCCGTGCAGTTTCGCATCTACGATCCGAGCTTCTACATCGCCATCGACTACGTGAAGAAAGACGCCATCCATCTCACCAGCGGCAATCACGATGGCTGCGCCGTCTCGACAAGAATTCCCAACGCCGAAAAAATCTGGTCGAGCCTGCCGGAAAGCGCCTTCACCGGCCCCAAGGCGGTCTCGCTCGGCAAGAATTTCGCCACCACCGCAACGCTGATTTGCAAGTAAAGTTGACCGCGATGCCAAAAGCGCCGCTCCGCATCTGCGCCTTTCTGTTCATTCTCCTCGCCATGCTCGCCGGACATCTTCCCGCGCAAGCCGCGCAGCCATTCGCCATGCCGGGCCAGAGCGCAGCCCCAAACGCAACGCAGAGCGCCGCGCCCATGCCGACAAGCCCCGACGCCAGCGTCGCCGCGACAGCGGAAACGCTCGACCAGCCCGGCCTCGTCAGCCGCATCGTCTATCGCGCCATGAGCATGCAGCAGCAATATTATCGCGGTCTCGCCAAAGCCTTCCGCGTTTTCAATCTCGAACATTCCCTGGCTGCCGCCGAAACGCTGATCTCGCTCTCTTTCGCTTACGGCATTTTCCACGCCGTCGGCCCCGGCCACGGCAAGATCGTCGTCACTTCTTATCTTCTCGCCGACGAGCGCGACGTGAAGCGCGGCGTCCTGATGGCGTTTCTTTCGTCCTTCGCGCAAGCCGTCACGGCCATCCTCGCCGTCGGCGCGCTCGCCATCCTCTTTGGCCTCACCCATCGCGCCGTCGCCGAAGCCGTGCCTCTGATCGAACGGGCGAGCTTCGTCCTCGTCATCGCCGTCGGCGCCGCCCTGCTCTGGCGCGCGCTGCGCCCCGCTCATGCGCACGATCATGGCCACGCACATGAACACCATGACCACGCGCATGACCACAGCTCCGATCATCATGACGATCATGCAGGCCATGCTCACATGCCGACCCCGCAGGAAATGCGCGCGGCGCATGGCTGGCGTGACATGGCGGCGATCATCCTCGCCGTTGGCTTGCGCCCCTGCACCGGCGCGATCCTCGTTCTTCTCTTCGCGTTGACGCAGGGCGCCTTTGTCGTCGGCGTGCTCTCCTCGCTCGCCATGTCGGTCGGCACGGCGATCACCGTCTCGGCGCTGGCCGTCCTGACGCTGATCTCGAAAAACCTGGCGCTTCGCGTCGCCGGCACAGCCGACAATCCCTGGACCATCCGCATCGAGCGCGGCCTCAAGGTCGCCGGCGGGCTCTTCATTCTGCTGATGGGCCTCTTCATGCTGGCGGGCTCCTTCTACCTGCCGCCCCAGCCCCTGATCTGACGTCGCGCCCGCGTGGGCAGTCCCCCCTTACTCGACAAATAAGCCCCTCCGCCGCATACTGCGCACGCGTATATACCGCCTCATTCAAGGACCTCATCCGGCATGGCTGACGAGACGAAAACCAGCGATCCCGAGCGCATCACCGTGCTCGCCAAAGACTTCACGCCGGCGGCCATGGAGTTTCATCGTCGCAACATGAGCGAGAAGGGCTACCGCATGGAAGGCCAGATCGTTCAACGGAAGTTCCAGATGATTGAGGGCCTCGGCGCGCCGAAAGACCTCTTCGACGGCGAATATTTCTACGCCGTCACCTTCGTGCGCAAAGGCATCGAGAAGTAGCCCGCGGCCATCCCCCTCCGGGATAGCCCCGGAATTGGCCATCGTAATTCACCTGTAACTACAGCAACTTGGCGTCGCCGAGCGCGGCGAAGCCATGCGTCAATTCGCCCAAAACCGATTGACTCCCCGGAATTAATCCTGTCAGATTTCTGGGCAATCGACGTTTTGGCCTGCCTTGGCTGCGTTGCCCTTCGGGCCACTCAAGACACTTCCCAAAATCAGGTTGTCATCCGCCGCGCGATTGGCGCGTGGTTATTTCCGCACGCAAGTGCGCAAGGAGACGCATATGGCTACTGGTACTGTGAAGTGGTTCAACGCGCAAAAGGGCTACGGCTTCATCCAGCCGGGCGATGGCGGCCGGGACGTATTCGTGCATATCAGCGCCGTTGAACGCGCCGGCCTCAGCTCGCTGAATGAAGGCCAGAAAATCAACTACGAATTGGTGACCGAAAAGGGCAAGACCTCGGCCGCCAACCTCACGGTTGCATAAACCTCACGGTTGCATCCCCCCTCACGAACGAAATTCTTGGCCGGGCCTCAAGCCCGGCCATTTGCTTTTCAGAGCTTCACGCCGCTTGACGATATTTAACCAATACGCTAATTATTAACCCAACAGTTAATCATCTGACGGAGCCGATGACGCAAGCAAACCTCGATCAAACGCTGATCGCGCTGGCCGACCCGACGCGCCGTCAGGTCATCGAACTCCTGCGCCAGGGCCCCCGCCGCGCCGGCGAACTCGTCGCCTCCTCCACGATCAGCGCCCCGGCCATGAGCCGCCACCTGCGCATCCTGCGCGCCAGCGGCCTCATCGAAGAAACCGAAGTCCCCGGCGACGCCCGCGTGCGCCTCTACCGTCTCCGTCCCGAACAATTCGCAAACCTCCAGTCATGGCTCGAAGAGGTGCAGGGCTTCTGGGCCGGTCAGCTCGACGCTTTCAAGGCCCATGTCGAACGCAAGACGCAGAAGCCGAAAGGCGGGCGCCGATGAGCGAATCTGAAACCGTCCGCGTCTCGATCGAACTCGCCGTCGATCCGCTGCGCGCCTTCACCATCTTCACCGAAGACGTCGATGCCTGGTGGGCGCGTGGTCGCAAGAACAGTTTCCGCGCGCCCTGGGCAGGCCTCATGCGCTTCGAGCCCGGCATCGGCGGGCGTCTCATCGAAATCTACGACGAGGACACGAACGACATTTACGAAGTCGGCCGCATCCATGTCTGGGAGCCGGGCCGCCGCCTCGTCTTCGACTGGCGCATCCCGAACTTCGCGCCCGGCGAGATCACGCAAGTCGAAATTACTTTCGAACCTACAAGGGCCGGCACGCGCGTCACGCTCGAACATCGCGGCTGGGAAATCCTCCGCCCCGATCACCCTGCCCGCCACGGCCTCACCGGCGACGCCTTCCGCATCTTCCGCTCGCAATGGTGGGCCGATCATTTCGTCGCGATCAGGAAACACACAGAGGGAGAAAACCGATGACCGTCAAAGGCAACAAGGTTGAAGTCTATCTCTGCGCCAAAGGCGCCGCCGCCGCCATCGAGTTCTACAAACAAGCCTTCGGCGCCGTCGAAACCGGCGCCCGCATTCTCGATCCGCAGAACCGCATCGGCCATGCCGAATTCAAAATCGGCGAAACCCTGCTGATGATTTCCGACGAACACCCCGAGATGGACATATTGAGCCCACAAACATTGGGCGGCACACCCATCGCGCTCACCATCCATGTCGACGATGCAAAGGCCGTCTTCGATCAGGCGATCGCGGCGGGCGCAACCTCGCTCCGCCCCCTCGCCGACCAGTTCTACGGCGCGCGCTCGGGCCAGATCACCGATCCTTACGGCTATCGCTGGAGAATCTCCCAGCAGATCGAGGACGTCACGCCGCAGGAAATAGAAAAGCGCGCCAAAGCGCTCTATCAATAAAAATGCCAGAAGCCGCACATCACCCCCTCTCTCCTCATCCTGAGGAGTTAGGTTGGTAAATGAGGGACTGAACCTGCGCCGCAACAAGCAAGAAATCCAAATACGGAAACCTACGATGCCGCCGACAAAAAAAGCCATCGCCTTCATCTTCGTCACCATGCTGATCGACTCCATCGGCCTCGGCATCATCCTGCCTGTGCTGCCGCGGCTGATCGAAGATCTGACCGGCGGCGGCCTTGCTGAAGCCGCGCGCTATGGCGGCTGGCTGCTCTTTCTTTATGCGCTGGCGCAATTCTTCTGCGCGCCCGTCATCGGCAATCTTTCCGACCGTTTCGGCCGCCGTCCCGTGCTGCTGCTCTCGCTCTTCGCGATGGGCCTCGACTACATATTGATGGGCTTTGCGCCCACCATCGTCTGGCTCTTCGTCGGACGCCTGATCTCCGGCATCTGCGGCGCGAGCTATTCGACCGCCAACGCCTATATCGCCGACGTGACGCCGCCCGAACGCCGCGCCCAGAATTTCGGTTTGATGGGCGCGGCCTTCGGCTTCGGTTTCATCATCGGCCCCGTCGTCGGCGGCTTCCTCGGCGAATACGGCGCCCGCGCGCCTTTCTTCGCCGCGGCGGGTCTCGCGCTGGCGAATGCGGCCTACGGCTATTTCATCATTCCCGAAACGCTTCCCCCCGAACGCCGCCGCGCCTTCTCCTGGAAGCGCGCCAACACGCTCGGCGCCTTCGCTCATCTGCGCACCATGCCCGCCGCCGTCATGCTCGCCGCGACGCTCTTCTTCCATCAATTCGCGCATTTCGTTTTGCCGAGCGTCTGGTCTTTCTACGTCATGGAAAAATACGGCTGGTCGGTGCGCGAGGTCGGCTATTCGCTAGGTTTCGCCGGCCTCTCCATGGCGCTCGTGCAAGGCGGCCTGATCCGCAAGGTGATCCCGCGCATCGGCCCGCAGCGCGCCGCCTATGTCGGGCTGATCTTCGCCGCCGTCGGCTATTTCGGTTACGCCTTCGCGCCCAACGGCTGGGCGCTTTATGCCTTCATGGTCCCCGCCGCCCTTGCGGGCCTCGCCTTCCCCTCGATCAACGGCCTCATCTCGACGCTCGTGCCCGCCAACGCGCAAGGCGAGTTGCAAGGCGCGCTCGGCAGCATCAGCGGGCTCACCGCGATCATCGCCCCGGTCTTCATGACCCAGCTCTTTGGCTATTTCACCGGGCCTTCCGCCCCCGTCCATTTTCCGGGCGCGGCCTTCTTTGCCGCCGGTGTGCTGGAGCTCGGTTCGGCCCTGCTGCTCACCCGCGTCATCCGCCGCTCGGCCGCGACGGCCCCGGCCTGAACCCCTTCTGTCCTTGACTCCGCGCCGCCCGACCGATTGCATCGGGCCCGGAAAATTCAAACCCGAGAGGCCCTATGAGCATCCAGCTCTATCTCATGCGCCCGCTGCTGCGCTTCCAGATCAAACGCCGCTTCAAGAAAAACCCGGACGTCTTTCTGCTGCGTCCGATCATGGAAGAAGCGCTGGGGATGCAGAAGGCCCCGCCCGCCGACATCGCCTTCGATCAGACGACGCTGGGCGGCGTTCCGACCGAACGCATCAGCGCGCCGGGCTCACGCGCCAATGCGGCGATCTTCTATATTCACGGCGGCGGCTGGGTCGCGGGCTCGCCCAAAAATCACCGCCCCCTGACATGGCGTCTCTCGCGCCAGCTCGGCGTTCCCGTCTACGCGCCGGATTATCGCCTCGCGCCCGAGCATCCTTTTCCCGCCGGTCTCGACGATTGTCTCGCCGCCTGGCGCGCGTTGCTCGACACGGGCCTCCCCGCCTCCTCCATCGTCATCGGCGGCGACAGTGCGGGCGGCAACCTGACGCTCGCTCTCGCGCTCCGTCTCAAGGATGAAGGCCTGCCCTTGCCCGCCGCCCTCGTCTGCCTCTCGGCGGCAACCGATCTCGCCTCCACCGGCTCTTCATTTACGACAAACGCCAAGGCCGACGCGCTCTTCATTCCCGAGATGATGGGAACCGTCGAGGCGCGCTACTTTCCGGGCGGCGACGCACGCAACCCCTATCTCTCGCCGCTCTATGGCGACGTCGCGGGCTTGCCGCCGACGCTCTTTCAGGTCGGCGCCACGGAAATGTTACTCGACGACAGCACCCGCATGGCCGAGAAGATGAAGGCGGCAGGCATCGCGGTCACGCTCGAGGTCTGGCCCAAGGTCTGGCACGTCTGGCAGCTCATGGCCGATCAATTGCCCGAAGGCGAAAAAGCGATCCAGAACATCGTCGCCTTCGTAAAAAAATATCTGCCGAAATAAAAGCAACCAAACGGGAACGCGCCATGATCAAGGTCCATCACCTCAACAATTCGCGCTCGCAGCGCATCCTCTGGCTCCTCGAAGAGTTGGGCACGCCTTACGAGATCATCAAATACCAGCGCGACGCGGTGACGAACCTCGCCCCGCCGGAGCTGAAGAACATCCATCCCCTCGGCAAGTCGCCCGTCATCGAGGACGGCGATCGGGTCATCGCCGAATCCGGCGCGATCATCGGCATCCTGACGCGCAAATACGGCAAAGGCCGCCTCGCGCCCGATCCGATGAGCGAGGCCCATGACAAATACATCGAATGGCTGCACTTCGCCGAAGGTTCGGCCATGCTGCCGCTGATGCTCGCGCTCTATACGAGCCGCCTCGGCGACGCCGCCGCGCCGCTCGGCCCCCGTATCATGTCCGAGATCGACAACCACTTCTCCTACATGAACAACGCCGTCGAAAAAGGCGGCTATCTTCTTGGGCCGGACTTCTCCGCCGCCGACATCCAGAATTCCTTCACGCTGGAAGCCGGAAAGCTGCGCGGCTTCCTCGCCAACTACCCGAACCTTCTGGACCTCCTGACGCGCCTGCAAGCGCGCCCGGCCTACAAGACGGCATTGGAAAAAGGCGGGCCCTACGCCTTCGCTTGAAACCACTTCTAGCCCTCTCCCTTTGGGAGAGGGTTGGGTGAGGGCCTTCCTTCCTCGTCATTGCGAGCGCAGCGAAACAATCCAGAACGGCCTACAAAACTCGCGCCTCGCTCCGTCAAACGTCAGGAACGCATCCGCGCGCCTGACGTTTTTCTTTTGTCATCCCGGCAAAGGAGGCATGCGATGAAACAGGCCCATACCGAAGAAACCGTCAAACACACCGGCGGTCAGCAGAACACCGGCAATCACAAGAAGAAGGGCGCCCCCGACGAAAAAGGCGCCGACCGTTTCGGCGGAACCCGGACGGGCGCGAAAAACGTCGAACATTTGCAGCGTCGCGCTCCGCGCTAGGCCCGGGCTGTAATAAAACCATGATTTGACCCTCGGGGCGTCAGGCGGCTTTTCTCTCGCCCATGACGTCTCCGAGAGCAATTTTATTGGTGGCCCCGCCTCGACAGAGGCAAGGCCCCGATTCTCGCCGCGCCTGCTTCCGCATTGTTCCTCGCCTGACCTTTTTCCTGTGCGGCGCCATTGTCCTCCTGATGACCCTTCATGGCGACGAGCATGGGCACCGCCCCCGGTTCGTCTGGCAGAGCTTTGAGGACACGATCAGGCTTGCCACGCTCGACACTCTGGCCCCTTCCCGCCGCCCGTCTCTCGGCGCGGTCCCGCCCGCCGCGATCTTCCAACTCTTCTCTTCCGCACCGTTTCTGGTGTCTCCGCACCCGCTTTCTTCCGGGATCGCGGCGTCGCGGCCACCGGTGCGCATGGCCTCTTACGTCATTCCCTTCCCGAACGGGCCTCCGGCGCGAAGCTGAAAGAAGGTTGGCGAACCAGCATGGTCCCGTCCTCGCGATGCAGGCCCGGGCCATGCCTTCGGCTCCTCTCCCAAACCCTCCAGAACAAGCCGTCATAAAACTGTCACCCAATCGTCGTAGTCAGGTGCATGGGCACCGCCGACCAACAACGGACATATCCCAAAATGCTGAAATCTCTTGGAAAACTAGGCCAGGCGGGTCTTTTCGCAGCGGCCTTGCTGACCGTCGCCACCGCCGCGCAAGCCGGCGACATCTCGGGCGCCGGGGCCACGTTTCCCTACCCCGTCTATGCGAAATGGGCCGAAGCCTATAAGGCGAAAACCAATATCGGCATGAACTATCAGTCGATCGGTTCGGGCGGCGGCATCAAGCAGATCAACGCCAAGACCGTCGACTTCGGCGCCTCCGACAAGCCGCTCACCGCCGACGAACTGGCCAAGGCCGACCTGATCCAGTTTCCGACCGTCATGGGCGGCGTCGTCCCGGTCGTGAACCTCGACGGCATCAAGCCGGGCGAGATCAAGCTCACCGGCTCCCTGCTTGCAAAGATCTATCTCGGCAAGATCACCAAATGGAATGATCCGGCGATCGTCGCCCTGAACAAGGACGTGAAGCTGCCTGCGACCGACATCGCCGTTGTCCACCGCTCCGACGGTTCGGGCACGACCTTCAACTTCACTTATTATCTGAACGCGACCGAGCCCGCCTGGGGCGAAGTCGGCGTCGCTCCCGCCGTCGAATGGCCCGCCGGTCTCGGCGGCAAGGGCAATGAAGGCGTCGCCGCCATGGTCGGCCACACGAAGGGCTCGATCGGCTACGTCGAATATGCTTATGCCGAACAGAACAAGCTCATCTACACCCAGCTTGAAAACAAGGACGGCAAGTTCGTCAAGCCGAGCTACGAAGCCTTCCAGGCCGCGGCCGCGAATGCCGACTGGAAGACCGCTCCCGGCTTCTACCTGATCCTTGCAAACCAGCCCGGCGCGACAAGCTGGCCGATGACGGCGGCGACCTTCATCCTGCTCCACAAGACGCAGGACAATCCCGCCAACGGCAAGGAAGTCCTGACCTTCTTCAAATGGGCCTATGCCGACGGCGACAAGATGGCGAAGGATCTCGATTACGTCCCGATGCCGGACAATGTCGTGAAACTTGTCGAAGACAGCTGGAAGCAGATTGTCGATAGCGCGGGCAAGCCCGTTCTCTAAAACCTGTACACGATTGTTTCTGGCGCATTTTCCAGCCCGTCATTGCGAGCCCCGAAGGGGCGTGGCAATCCAGAAAGCCGCAAAGTAAAGACTGGATTGCTTCGCTTCGCTCGCAATGACGCTCTGTTTTGCGAAATGAGATCCTCGATAGCGCGGAAGAGAGACTGGCTCTCTCTTCCGCCGTCCCGGAAAGTTCCTTGTGATGACCGCGACCGACATTGCCGAACTGAACCGCCTTCGCCGCATCAAACGCGCGGCAATGGGTGACGTTGTTTTCAAGGGCCTCACCTGGAGTTTCATGATCCTGGTGCTGGTGATCCTCGGCGGCGTCATCGTCGTTCTGGTTCAAGGGGCCGCTCCGGCGCTGAAGCTTTTCGGCTTCGACTTCCTCATCACCGCGAAATGGAATCCCGTCACCGATCAATATGGCGCGCTGGTGCCGCTGGTCGGCACGCTCATCACCTCCGCCATCGCCATTCTCATCGGCGTGCCCTGCGCTTTCGCCGTCGCCTTCTTCCTGACGGAACTTTGCCCCTATCGCTTGCGCGCCTTCCTGAGCGTCACCGTCGAGCTTCTCGCCGCCGTGCCGAGCATCATCTATGGCATCTGGGGTCTCTTCGTCGCCGCGCCCTTCTTCCAGTCGCATGTCGAACCGGCACTGGCCAATGTGCTGGGTCCGATCCCGATCATCGGACAGCTTTTCTCCGGCCCCGCCATCGGCATCGGCATTCTGCTTGCGGGCCTCATTCTCGCATTGATGATCCTGCCCTTCATCACCGCCGTCATGCGCGACGTCTTTGAAAGCGTTCCGCCCGTGCTGCGCGAAAGCGCCTATGCGCTCGGCGCGACGCGCTGGGAAGTCGTCTGGAAAGTCGTGCTGCCTTATACGCGCACCGGCGTCGTCGGCGCGATCATGCTGGGCCTCGGTCGCGCGCTCGGCGAAACCATGGCCGTCACCTTCGTCATCGGCAATTCGCACCGTCTGCCGACATCGCTTTTCGATCCGGCGACGACCATCTCGGCGGCGCTCGCCAATGAATTCACCGAAGCCGTCAGCGACACCTATACGTCGGCGCTGATCGCCCTCGGCCTCGTTCTCTTCCTGCTGACCTTCATCGTGCTCGCCATCGGCAGACGGCTGCTGCTCCGCGCCGAACGCAGCAAGGGAGGCGGCAAATGACCCGCGTCCAGTCGCGTCGCCTCGTCAACCTGGTCGTCACCGTCCTTTCGCTGGCGATCACCGCGCTCATTCTCTCCGTTCTCGCCGCGATCCTCTGGACGCTGGTCAGCAACGGCGTCAGCGCCCTGAAGCCCTCTCTCTTCACCGAGAGCACGCCGCCGCCCGGCAGCGCCGGCGGGCTTCTCAACGCCATCTATGGCAGCGCCATGATGACCGGCCTCGCCATTCTCGCCGCAACGCCCATCGGCGTGCTCGCGGGCACCTATCTTTCGGAATATGGCCGCGGCAGCAAAGTCGCCGAAGGCGTGCGTTTCATCAACGACGTGTTGCTGAGCGCACCCTCCATCATCATCGGCCTCTTCGTCTACGGCATCGTCGTCATCCAGATGGGCCATTTCTCGGCCTTCGCGGGCATCGTCGCGCTGGCGATCATCGCCATCCCGATCATCGTCCGCACCACCGAGGACATGCTCGGCCTCATCCCCGACGCGCTGCGCGAAGCCGCCGCCGCACTCGGCGCGCCCAAATGGCAGATCATCGTCAAGGTCAGCTACCGCGCCGCCTTTCAAGGCATTCTCACCGGTGTGCTGCTCGCCGTCGCCCGCATCAGCGGCGAAACCGCGCCGCTTCTCTTCACCGCTCTGAACAACCAGTTCTGGAGCACCAACCTCAACGCCCCGATGGCCAATCTGCCGGTCGTCATCTTCCAGTTCGCGATGAGCCCCTATGCCGACTGGCGTGAGCTCGCCTGGGGCGGCGCGCTTCTCATCACCGCCACGGTGCTGATGCTCAATATCGTCGCCCGCGTTCTGACCAGGAAAAGGACAAGCCGCCCGTGACCACTCAATCCATGCCCCCGTTGACCGGCGCCTTGCGCGGAGAAATTGCACAAGCCCATCCCGAGAAAATCGGCGTGCGCGATCTGCGTTTCTATTACGGCGGCTTCGAGGCGCTGAAGAACATCAACATCTCGATCCCCGACCGCCGCGTCACGGCCTTCATCGGTCCGTCTGGCTGCGGAAAGTCGACGCTGCTGCGCACCCTGAACCGCATCTATGAAATGTATCCGGGCCAGCGCGCCACCGGCGAAGTTATGGTCGATGGCGAGAACATTCTCGATACCACGCTCGACCTGACGAAGCTGCGCACCAAAATCGGCATGGTCTTCCAGAAGCCGACGCCTTTCCCGATGTCGATTTTCGAAAATGTCGCCTTCGGCATCCGGCTTTACGAAAAGCTGTCGCGCACCGACATGGAAGAGCGCGTCTATTGGGCGCTGACCCAGGCCGCGCTCTGGAATGAAGTGAAGGACAAGCTCAACCAGCTCGGCACCGGCCTCTCCGGCGGTCAGCAGCAGCGCCTCTGCATCGCCCGCGCCATCGCCGTGCGCCCCGAAATCCTGTTGATGGACGAACCGGCTTCCGCGCTCGATCCGATCTCGACCGCGAAACTCGAGGAGCTGATCGAAAAACTCCGCGAGGAATTCTGCATCGTCATCGTGACGCATAACATGCAGCAGGCAGCGCGCGCCTCCGACTACACCGCCTTCATGTACCTCGGGGAACTGGTCGAATTCGACACGTCGGAAAAGATCTTCACCAATCCCTCCAATGTCCGCACGCGCGATTACGTGACGGGCCGCTTCGGTTAGCCTTCCGCCCCGGCTGTCTGATCGCTGGTATTCCCAGCATTCATGCGCTTTTATAGCCGCATAGAAAATCAGACATTGAGACACCGGGGATGAAAAATGAACGACGCGAGCCCGATCGGGGATGAGAATCTGGATTTTGATCCAGATACCCTGCGTAAAAAATACCGCGAGGAACGCGACAAGCGCCTGCGCGAGGATTCCGAAAGCCAATACATCGAACTAACCGGCGACTTCGCCCGCTATTCGGACGAAGACCCCTACGTCAAGCCGGGCTTCACGCGTGCGCCGCTGACGGATGAAGTCGAAGTCGCGATCATCGGCGGCGGCTTCAGCGGCCTTCTGGCGGCGGCCCGCCTGCGCGAAGCGGGCGTCACCGGCATCCGCATCATCGAGGCCGGCGGCGATTTCGGCGGCACCTGGTATTGGAACCGCTATCCGGGCGCTCAATGCGACATCGAATCCTACTGCTACCTGCCGCTGCTCGAAGAGCTCGGCTACATCCCGAAAGAAAAATACTCCTACGTCACCGAAATCTTCGAGCACTCGCAGCGCGTCGGCAAAGCCTACGATCTTTACGACATCACCTGCTTCCAGACGCGCGTAACGGATTTGCACTGGGATGAAAATCTCAAGCGCTGGCTGATCCACACCAATCACAATGACGAAATGAAGGCGCGCTTCGTCATCATGGCGCTCGGCACGGCGAGCCGCGCCAAGCTGCCGGGCATCCCCGGCATCGAAGATTTCAAAGGCCACACCTTCCACACCAGCCGCTGGGATTACAATTACACCGGCGGCGACACCAACGGGAACCTGCACAAGCTCGCCGACAAGCGCGTGGCGATCATCGGCACCGGCGCGACATCGATCCAGTGCGTGCCCCATGTCGGGCGCGATGCGAAGGAACTCTTCGTCTTCCAGCGCACGCCCTCTTCCGTCGATGTGCGCGGCAACAAGCCGACGGATCCCGAATGGGTGAGGACGCTGCAACCCGGCTGGCAGCGGGCGCGGCGCGAGAACTTTGCCGACATCGTCGTCGGCCGCCCGTTCGAGGAAGATCTCGTCAACGATTCATGGACCGACATCTTCCGCAGCCTGCAGAATATCGGCCCGATGCCGTCCGACGAGAAGCTGTCGGGAAAGGAAATCGGGCGTCGCGTCGAACTCGCCGACTTCCGCAAGATGAACCAGATCAGGGCGCGCGTCGACGAGATGGTCGAGAACAAGGCCGCCGCCGAAGCGTTGAAGCCCTGGTATCGCCAGTTCTGCAAACGTCCGACTTTCAACGACGACTATCTGCCCACCTTCAACCGCCCCAACGTCACGCTGGTTGATACGAGCGCGAGCAAGGGCGTCGAGAAGATCACCGAAAAAGGCGTGGTGGCGGGCGGCGTCGAATATGAAGTCGATTGCATTGTCTTCGCCACCGGCTTTGAAATCAGCACCGCCTTCCGTCGCCGCATCGGCATCGACATCGCCGGGCGCAACGGCCGCTCGCTCTACGACTATTGGGCCGACGGCCACCGCACATTGCATGGCCACTCCTCGCACGGCTTCCCCAACTGGTTCTATATCGGCATCTCGCAGAACGGCCTGTCGGTGAACATGACCGCCATGTTCGACGATCAGGCGAGGCATGTCGCCTACATCATCAAGGAAGTGCAGAACCGTGGCGCGCTGGTCGTCGAACCGACGCCCGAGGCCGAGGCCGAATGGGTGGCGACCATCCGCAAACTCGCGGTCAGCAACGCGGCCTTTCTGGAAGCCTGCACACCCGGCTATTACAACAATGAAGGCAAGAACAAGAACGGCGCCGTGACCAGCGAGTCCTATGCGCCGGGCATCAATGCCTTCAACGCCCTGCTTGCGGAATGGCGCGAAAAGGGAGACCTCGACGGCCTTCACCTCACAAGCTGACTGTGCGAAAGCGCCGCACGCATAACGATGCTCAAGCCGGTCGCCACTGGCTTGAGCATTTGTCATTGAGAACAATTTGCATATAGACTGGCGCACTCACCATCCCCGGAGTGCGCCCCCATGCTTGCGACCCTCGTCATCGTCTTCCGCGAAATCATCGAAGCCGGTCTGATCATCGGCATCGTGCTCGCAGCCACCAAAGGCGTCTTCCACCGCGGATTATGGGTCAGTTACGGCATCGCGGGCGGCGTCGCGGGTGCATGCGTCGTTGCGCTTTTCGCAGGCGCCATCGCCGGCCTCTTCGAAGGTTCGGGTCAGGAGCTCTTCAACGCCTCCATCCTGCTTCTCGCCGTCTGCATGCTCACCTGGCACAACGTCTGGATGGCAAGCCACGGCCGCGAAATGGCGCAGGAAATGAAAGACATCGGCGAGGAAGTCTCCGCCGGCACGCGTTCGCTGACCGCTCTCGCCATCGTCGTCGGCATCGCCGTTCTGCGTGAAGGTTCCGAGATCGTCCTCTTCCTCTATGGCATCGCGGCTTCGGGCGGCACCAGCACCGGGTCGATGATGATCGGCGGCTTCATCGGCATCGCCGGCGGCGCGCTCGTCACCGCGCTTCTCTATTTCGGCCTTCTCGCCATCCCCACCCGCAAACTCTTCACCGTCACCTCCGGCCTCATCACGCTGCTCGCCGCCGGCCTCGCCGCGCAGTCCGTGGTCTATCTGCAGCAGGCAGGTTATCTGCGGGTGCTGACAAAGCCGCTCTGGAACACCGGTTGGCTCCTCGACGAGCACAGCCTCGTCGGTCAGCTTCTCCACACCTTGATCGGCTACTCGGCGCGCCCGAACGGCATGCAGCTCATCGCCTATCTGCTGGTCGTCGCGGTCATCGTCGGCCTGATGCGGATGACGGCGCCCAAAGCGCGCGTGCAGGCGTCCGGTCCGGCAACCGCCGGCGACTGACGGCAACTTTCCGACAGCGCGGCAACACGCGAACGCCGCCTTTATTTCTTGAGATCGAACACCACGGGGACGATGATTTCCATCCTGTCCCGGTCCATGTCCTTGGGGATCGGCGGCACGGGATCGGCGCGTCCCAGCATGGCAAGACTTGCCTCGTCGAGCGTATCGACGCCCGAGCTCCGGTCGATGCGCGACGAGAGCACATGCCCCGTCCTGTCGATCGTGAACCAGACATAGACGGTGCCTTCCTTGTGCAGCCGTCTCGCCGAGGCCGGATAACGCTTGTAGCGATAGATATGCGCCAGCAGCTCGCTCAGATAGGTCGGCGGAACGCCGGGCCGCGCTTCGGTCGTGGACTCGGCCTTTTTCGGTGCGGCCGCTTCCGGGCGATTGTCGAGCGTCTTCACCGGCTCGGGCTCTTTGCGCTTCTCGACCTTCGGCTTCGGTTTGGGCTTCGGCTTTTGAATGACCACTTCCGCCTTCTTGATGATCGGCAGAACGTCCGGTTTGACGTCCGGCTTGACGATCTCGGCGGGCTTCGGCGGCGCGGGCGGCGTCGGCAGCATGTCGATCAGCACGGCGGGCGGCAACGCCGCTTCGGGCGCGGCAAGCGGCACCGCCCATGTCATCGCGGACAAGCCGACGCCCAGATGCAGCGCCAGCACGGCGGCAAAGCTGCCGCCCCAACGCTTGCGCGCGGCAAGATCGTCGCCGGGAAAATAAGTGGATGTGTCCGCAACGCTCATGGCGTGGGTGCTTCGAGCCCGATCAGAGCGACTTTCAGATAACCGGCCTCACGCAAACCGTTCATCACATTCATGATGTCGCCATACTCGACGCTCTTGTCGGCGCGCAGGAAAATACGCTGCTCCTTGTCGCCACCCGATGCACGATCCAGTGCCTGTGCCAGAGCGTCTTTTGCGATCACATCATTGCCGACCGCGAGCGACAAATCCTGTTTCACCGTCAGCATGATCGGCTTGTCGGGACGCGCTGCCTGACGCGCGGCGGCGGCAGGAAGATCGACCGGAATATCGACGGTCGCAAGCGGCGCCGCCACCATGAAGATGATGAGCAGCACGAGCATCACATCGATGAAGGGCGTGACGTTGATCTCATGCGCTTCTTCGATGTCGTCGCCGATACCGTGATTGAGCCGCACACCCATGATTCACTCCGCGGCTTTGCGCAGCGACGAAGCCTGACGGTCGAGATCGCGCGAGACGAGACGCAGCACTTCGGCGGCACTATCGGCGATGATCGCGCGATAGCTCGCAATGGCGCGCGCAAACATGTTGTAGATCACAACCGCCGGAATGGCCGCGACGAGACCGATGGCGGTCGCGAGCAGCGCTTCGGCGATGCCCGGCGCGACGACGGCGAGGTTCGTCGTCTGCGACTGCGAAATGCCGATGAAGCTGTTCATGATGCCCCAGACGGTGCCGAAGAGACCGACAAAGGGGGCCGTCGCGCCGATGGTGGCGAGCAGTCCCGTGCCGATCATCATCCGCCGTCCTGCGGCCGCCTCGATCCGCTCAAGCCGCGACCCGACGCGTTCCTTGATGCCGTCCTTGTCGGACGCCGACACGTCA
>DASYEM010000105.1:0-39183 GCA_036499025.1 Parvibaculum sp.
CGTCATCCCCACCTTCCTCCGGCTTATCACCGGCAGTCCCTCTAGAGTGCCCAACTAAATGATGGCAACTAAAGGCGAGGGTTGCGCTCGTTGCGGGACTTAACCCAACATCTCACGACACGAGCTGACGACAGCCATGCAACACCTGTGTTCTAGCCAGCCGAACTGAAGGAATCCATCTCTGGAAACCATACTAGACATGTCAAGGGTTGGTAAGGTTCTGCGCGTTGCGTCGAATTAAACCACATGCTCCACCGCTTGTGCGGGCCCCCGTCAATTCCTTTGAGTTTTAATCTTGCGACCGTACTCCCCAGGCGGGGTGCTTAATGCGTTAGCTGCGTCACCGAACAGCAAGCTGCCCGACAACTAGCACCCATAGTTTACGGCGTGGACTACCAGGGTATCTAATCCTGTTTGCTCCCCACGCTGTCGCTCCTCAGCGTCAGTACCGAGCCAGTGAGCCGCCTTCGCCACTGGTGTTCTTTCCAATATCTACGAATTTCACCTCTACACTGGAAATTCCACTCACCTCTCTCGGACTCGAGTCTCCCAGTCTTGGAGGCAGTTCCCAGGTTAAGCCCGGGGATTTCACCTCCAACTTGGAAAACCGCCTACGTGCGCTTTACGCCCAGTAATTCCGAACAACGCTAGCCCCCTTCGTATTACCGCGGCTGCTGGCACGAAGTTAGCCGGGGCTTCTTATCCAGGTACCGTCATTATCTTCCCTGGCGAAAGAGCTTTACAACCCTAAGGCCTTCATCACTCACGCGGCATGGCTGGATCAGGCTTTCGCCCATTGTCCAAGATTCCCTACTGCTGCCTCCCGTAGGAGTCTGGGCCGTGTCTCAGTCCCAGTGTGGCTGATCATCCTCTCAGACCAGCTATGGATCGTCGCCTTGGTGAGCTTTTACCTCACCAACTAGCTAATCCAACGCGGGCCCATCTAGGGGCGATAAATCTTTCACCCGAAGGTCGTATACGGTATTAGCACAAGTTTCCCTGAGTTATTCCGTACCCCTAGGTAGGTTCCCACGTGTTACTCACCCGTCTGCCACTGCTGTATTGCTACAACCGTTCGACTTGCATGTATTAAGCCTGCCGCCAGCGTTCGTTCTGAGCCAGGATCAAACTCTCAAGTTGAGTTGATCCGACTTATCCATCTTCCGGGGAAAACCGGAAGACGCGACGCAAGACACTCTCTTAGTCAACGATCCGAAGATCGCATGACGGAGTAGTGTTTTGAAACGTCAGACAGTCGGTATTTGGTTTGCTCGCAGATCCCAACCTAAGTTGGGCGAGCTCGCCAGGACACCGCCGTCCACGTTTCTCTTTCTCAAACCACAATGTCAAAGAGCACCTGAGCTTCCTGATGCTTTCGCATCCTGAAACCGAGGGTCGCAACCGACCCGAAGGACAGCGATACCACCGCTTCCGAAGAAGTCGGGGGCTAGCTGTCATCCATCATTGGATCGCTCACTAGGCCACAAAGATCATCAACAAGCAAGGCCAGAAGTTGATCTTTTTACCGAGGTGGTAAGCGGCACACCGTGGTGTGTGGTGGCCGCCGTGGCCTCGTTCGTGGAGGCGGTTTATAGGGGGGTCATCCTGCCCCGTCAAACCCTTTTTTGAAGTTTTTTCGAAAAATCTTGAGGGCCTATCCAGTTGACTCTCAGCGTCCAATTTGCATTGCGGGACAAGGGTTTCCTGCAAACCCGATTCCCCACTCTATATGGCGCGAGAGGTTCTAAACGTGGTCCCCTTCCTGCAGAGCTCCATGCGGAGGGAGACGCTTATTCCGATTTTTCGGAGCGTTATGGGACGGCAGTCTTAAAACTGCAGGATGCCGCCACTAAAATGGGCAAATGACGACAGATATGGACGTACTGCGCGTTGACATGCGTGTCTCAAGGCAGCATCGTTCGATCACGGCACATTTCAGTTCGTTACGCTTCGTTTAAGGGGGCCCGGAAACGGGCAAGCGAAGCGCCGGTTGGCAGGCCGGGATGGTTAAGGGGATAGAGTTTGTTCGATACGGGGACGCTTAAAGACGAAGACGCGCTTATACAGGCGCCGGATGCGGTTGTTCGCCCGCTTCCCGCCTCCGCGCGCCAGACAGCCTCCGTGAAGCTCTCCGATCTCCGCCTGACATTCCAACGCACCCTGAAGCTATATGGTTCCGCAAGCCGTCTGGCGCTTGGCCAAAGCCTCGGCCAGCGCCGCTGGCTGGCGGCGGCCGGCGTGGCGGGCGCGCTCTCCTTTGGCCTTCTCGGCGCGGGCATTGTCGCGCTGGTTGCGCCCTATTCGGGTGTCGAGACTGCGGCCCTGACCGCCGAAGACGCCCCCCAGATCGTCGCTCTCGATACCGATAGCGGCACCGAACACGAAACAATCGCCGCGACAGCGGCACCGGAAGCGCCGCAGCAGACGGCTGCGGCCACGGAGACGACAACCGCGAAAGTGGAAACGCCCGGGCTTCGCACGTCTACGACCGAAGAGGCAGCAGCCGCCGCTCCCGCCGAGCCCCTGCCCGCAAATGCAACCATGGCGACGGCGTCGATCGCGCCGGCCGTGCCTGAATTGCCCAAGGAAGTTCGCACCCGTATCGCGCTCGACGATGGCGCAACGCTGATGCAGGTGCTGACCGACAATGGTGCCGACCGCGTCGACGCCTATCATGCGATCGCCGCGCTCCGCCCGATCTACAGCCCGTCGAAACTGCGCAGCGGCCAGGAAATCTCGCTGACCTTCCTGACGACGCCCGCGACATCGACAGACGAAACCGCGCCGTCGAAGCTGCTGACCGCCATTTCATTGCAGCCCGATTTCGACCGCGAAATCGAAGTGCAGCGCGGCGATGACGGCAGCTACACGACCGAACAAATCCAGAAAGAGCTGACCAGCGGCTTCGCGCACGCCAAGGGCACGATCAATTCGAGCCTCTTCCTCGACGCGGACCAGGCCGGCATTCCGGCGCCGATCATCGTCGAGATGATCCGCATGTTCTCCTACAGCATCGACTTCCAGCGCGAAATTCATCCCGGCGACAGCTTCGAAGTCTTCTTCGACCGCAAGTACAACGAAGAAGGCGTCGCCGTGAAGGAAGGCGACATCGCCTATGCTTCGCTGACGGTGCTGGGCAAGCCGCATCGCCTGTGGCGCTACAAGATGGCCGACGGCTCGTGGGATTATTTCGACGAGGGCGGCAACAGCATGAAGAAGTTCCTGATGAAGACGCCGGTCGATGGCGCCCGCATCAGCTCCGGCTTCGGCGCGCGCAAGCATCCGATCCTCGGCTTCACCAAATTCCACTCAGGCGTCGATTTCGCTGCGCCCAAGGGCACGCCCATCTACGCTGCCGGCGATGGCGTCGTGAAGATCGCGGGCTGGGTCAACGGCTACGGCAATTTCGTCGAACTTGGCCATGCCAACAAATACGAAACGGCCTACGGCCACATGAGCGCTTTCGCCAAGGGCATCCGCCCCGGCGTGCGTGTGCATCAAGGTCAGGTCATTGGCTTTGTCGGCTCGACGGGCCGCTCGACCGGACCGCATCTCCATTACGAAATCCACATCGCCGGCAAAAAAGTAAACCCGCTCGGCGTCAAGGTCGCGACCGGCATGAAGCTCGAAGGCAAGCAGCTTGCGGGCTTCAAGGCGAACCGCGCCAAGGTCGCCTCGCAGATGGCCGAAGCCCCGATGCTCGGCAAGGTCGCGCAAGTCGGCGTCGCCGATGCGGGAAGCAAGGCGAACTGATCGCTGCGGGAGCTTAAGCTCTGCCCCTCTCCATTCATCGACCGTCACGGATAGAGATCGCCCTGTTGCTGGCGATCTTTTTCTCTGTGCTCGTCTGGTCGGGAATCGCCCCCAAAGACCGCTTCACATGGTGGCTTGAAGCGATGCCGGCGTTCATCGCCTTCCCGCTTCTGCTCTTGACGGCGCGGCGCTTTCCGCTGACGCGCCTGAGCTATTGCCTCATCTGTTTGCACGCGTTGATCCTCTTTGTCGGCGCCCACTACACCTATGCCGAAGTACCCGCCTTCGACTGGTTGCGGGACAAATATGCGCTGGGGCGCAACGACTATGACAAGCTCGGCCATTTCGTGCAGGGCTTTGTTCCAGCGCTGATCGGCCGCGAGCTTCTGCTGCGTACATCGCCGCTGAAGCCCGGCAAATGGCTCTTTGTCATCATCGTGCTCGGTTGTCTTGGCATCAGCGCCGCCTATGAACTCGTCGAATGGTTGGTGGCCGTCAATACCGGCACAAGCGCCGACGCCTTCCTCGGCACGCAAGGCGACGTCTGGGACACGCAAAAAGATATGGCGACGGCGTTTATCGGCGCCGTCGCCGGTCTTCTCACTTTGTCATGGGCGCAGAACCGCGAACTTGGAATGCCCCGCGCTTAAGGCGCGGGCGTCTCGAGGAACTTCACGATCTCCGCATTGACCACGCCGGGCTTTTCGATCGGCGCCATGTGGCTCGCCCCGGCAACGATATATTCCTGCCCGCCGGGAATGGCCTTCGCCAGCGCGTCCGTATGATCGCGTTTGATGCCGTCATGCTCGCCCGCCATGACCAGCACGGGTGACTTGATCGTCGCGAGTTCGGCAAGCGTGATATGCGGTTCGCTCGCCCACATGGCCAGAACCTTGCGGTAGAAAACCGGCCAATGCTGGGGATCGGGAGCGAGGCGCTTGTAGAAATCGCGCTCGGGCGCCATGTTCGCGCCGTTCGGATCGGCATCGAGTTCCGGTGGAGAATTGAGCCCCGCGACATCGAAATTCGCCCCACTCGTCACAACGCGTCCGATGCGATCAGGGTGCTGCATGGCAAGGATAAGCCCGATATTGCCGCCATCGCTCCAACCGACGACATCGGCCTTCCCGATCTTCAAAAGATCCATGAGCTTCAGCATGTCGTCGGCCATTTGCGTGTAGTGCAAAGGCCCGTCTCCATCCTGCGAGCGCCCGTGACCGCGGCTGTCCGGCGCGATCACCAGGTGATTCTTGGCCAGGGCGCTGATCTGATAGTGCATCGTTTCGAGGAAAGCCGTTCCTCCATGCAGCACCAGCACGGGCGGCCCCTCGCCATAAGTCTCGTAATAAATGCGGACGCCGTTGATCTCGGCATATTGCCCGCCATGCGACTTTCCCGACAGCGCCTTCCAGACATAAAAGGCCGGAATGCCGATAGCGGCCTTGTTGACGGCATAAAAACCACCGCCCAGCGCCACGACAAGCACGGCGACGACCGCCAGTATGATCTTTCTCGTCTTTGTCATTGAATCCCCCCGACGCGATAATGCGCATGATAGGGGTGCGGCTGCGGAAAACAAAAGGGGCCGGTTCGCACCGGCCCCTCGTTTTCTGACGGCCATCGCCCTTAGTGGACGACGCGCAAGCCTTCCGCAGGCTCATCGCCTGCGGCGTCATGGCCGTTGATGACGATGCCATTGACGCCGCCCGAGACGGTGATCGTCTCACCATCCTTGATCTTGCCTTCAAGCAGCAGCTCGGCGAGCCGGTCCTGCACATTGCGCTGGATGACACGCTTCAAAGGCCGCGCGCCATAGGCCGGGTCATAGCCCTTGTCGGCAAGCCAGGTGCGGGCGCTCTCGTCGAGGTGGATCGAGATCTTGCGATCGTCGAGCAGCTTTTGCAGACGCCCGATCTGGATGTCGACGATGACGTCCATCTGTTCGCGCGTCAGACGCCGGAAGATCAGCATCTCGTCGAGGCGGTTGAGGAACTCCGGCCGGAAACGCGACCGGACCACATCCAGAACCTGCTCGCGCACCTCCTCGACGTCGCCGCCATCGGCGAGAAACTCAGCGCCGAGATTCGACGTCATGATGATCAGCACGTTCTTGAAATCGACCGTGCGTCCCTGCCCGTCCGTCAGCCGCCCGTCGTCAAGCACCTGCAACAGCACGTTGAAGACATCGGGATGCGCCTTCTCGATCTCGTCGAAAAGCACGACCTGATAAGGCCGGCGGCGGACCGCTTCGGTAAGCGCGCCGCCCTCCTCATAGCCGACATAGCCCGGCGGCGCGCCGATCAGACGCGCGACCGAATGCTTCTCCATATATTCCGACATATCGAGGCGGCAAATGGCCTGATCGTCGTCGAACAGGAAGTCAGCCAGCGCTTTCGTCAGCTCCGTCTTGCCGACGCCCGTGGGCCCGAGGAAGAGGAACGAGCCGATGGGCCGGTTCGGATCCTGCAAGCCTGCACGCGCACGCCGCACGGCACGCGAAACGGCGGAGACAGCTTCGTCCTGGCCGATGACGCGGCGCGACAACTCCTTCTCCATCTGAAGCAGCTTCTCGCGCTCGCCTTCGAGCATCTTGTCGACCGGAATGCCGGTCCAGCGCGAAACGATCTGCGCGATATGCGCCTCCGTCACCGCTTCATCGACCAGCGCGCCCGTTGTGCTTTGCTTCTCGGTTTCCGCAAGCTTCTTCTCAAGCTCGGGAATGATGCCATAGGCGAGCTCCGACGCGCGCTCGAGCTTGCCGGCGCGCTGCGCCTGTACAAGTTCGTTGCGCGAGGCATCGAGCTGTTCCTTGATCTTCTGGGCGCTGCCAAGCTTCGATTTCTCGGCCTGCCAGTTGGCTGTGAGATCGGCGGACTTCTTCTCAAGCTCCGACAACTCGGTCTCGATCTTCTCGAGCCGGTCTTTTGAAGCCTCGTCCTTTTCCTTTTTCAGCGCCTCGCGCTCGATCTTGAGCTGGATGACGCGGCGGTCGATTTCGTCCAGCGCCTCGGGCTTCGAATCCACCTGCATCCGCAGACGGCTCGCCGCCTCGTCCATCAGGTCGATGGCCTTGTCGGGCAGGAAACGATCCGAGATATAGCGGTCCGAAAGCGTCGCCGCCGCCACAATCGCCGAATCGGTGATGCGGACGCCATGATGCAGCTCGTACTTCTCCTTCAAGCCGCGCAGGATCGAGATCGAATCCTCGACCGTCGGCTCGTTGACGAAAATCGGCTGGAACCGCCGGGCGAGCGCCGCGTCCTTCTCGATATATTTGCGGTATTCATCAAGCGTCGTCGCCCCGACGCAATGAAGCTCGCCGCGCGCCAGCGCCGGTTTCAACAGGTTGGACGCATCCATCGCGCCATCGGTCTTGCCTGCGCCGACCAGCGTGTGCAGTTCATCGATGAAGAGAATGACGCCGCCTTCGCTGGTGCTGAGTTCGGTCAGAACGGCCTTCAGCCGTTCCTCGAACTCGCCGCGATACTTGGCGCCCGCGATCAATGCGCCGAGATCGAGCGACAAAAGCCGCTTGTTCTTGAGGCTCTCCGGCACGTCGCCATTGACGACGCGCAGCGCAAGACCTTCGGCGATCGCCGTCTTGCCGACGCCAGGCTCGCCGATCAGCACGGGATTGTTCTTCGTGCGCCGCGCCAGAACCTGAATGGTGCGGCGAATTTCTTCGTCGCGACCGATCACCGGGTCAAGCTTGCCCGACCGCGCCTCAGCGGTGAGATCGCGCGTATATTTTTTCAGCGCCTCATAGCCGTCTTCAGCCGAAGAACTGTCCGCCGTGCGGCCCTTGCGCACCGTATTGATGGCCTCATTGAGCGTCTGCGCGGTCACGCCCGCCGTCTTCAGGATTTTTCCCGATTCGGTGCCGGGCTCGATCAGCAGCGCCAGCAACAGGCGCTCGGCGGTGACGTAGCTGTCGCCCGCCTTCTTGGCGAGCCCTTCGGCGGCTTCGAAAACGCGCGCGGTCTCCGGCGCGAGATAAAGCTGGCCCGCTGACGAGCCTTCGACTTTCGGCAGCTTCTTCAACGCCGTTTCGACACCGGTCAGCGCCTGATCCGGGCGGCCGCCCGCGGCGCGAATGAGCCCGGCGGCGAGACCCTCCTCGTCGTCGAGCAGAACTTTCAGAAGATGTTCGGGTGTGAAACGCTGGTGACCCGAGCGCACCGCCAGACCTTGCGCCGACTGAACGAATCCCCGGCTCCGGTCGGTGTATTTTTCCAGATCCATGCCTTGTCCTTTCAAGCACGCACCGAAAGTCCATACCCCCTCAAGGAGCAAACTGGCCCTGTTCGAGCGTCTCATAATCGAGTATCGCGCAAGGCTCCTTTCATGGAGCATAGCGCCACGCGGCCCTCTTGGAGGCACCGCCTTGTTCCGGGATATGGTGTTGCTTCAGCGCCACACAAGAGGATCGGCGGAGTTCCGCCGGAAATTTCGTCTTTCAAAGGTTTCGCCATGAACGGCACGGCAAAAATAACCAGTATTTATCGCTATCCCGTGAAAGGCCTTTCGCCGGAAGCGCTGAGCGTCGCCGACCTTGAGCCCGGCGGGTGCCTGGCCTGGGACCGCGCATTTGCAATCGAGAACGGCAAACATGATTTCGACCCGGCCAATCCGAAGCACTTTCCCAAGATCAAATTCCTGATGCTGATGCGCGACGAACGCCTCGCGCATTTACGCACCCGCTTCGACGACACGACGAAGGTGTTGACGATCTCGGATGGCGAGCGCGAACTCGCGCGCGGCGATCTGATGGCCCCGGGCGGCCGTGCCGCCATCGAAGACTTCATGTCGTCCTATATGAAGAAGGAACTCAGAGGTAGCCCACGCGTCGTCTATGCGCCGGGCTTCTCGCATTCCGACGCGCCCTTCAAACTCGTCTCGATCATCAATCTGGCGACGGTTCGCGAAGTGGAAAAGCTGATCGGCAAATCCATCGACCCGCTTCGCTTTCGCGCCAACGTCTATGTCGAGGGCCTGGAGCCCTGGGAAGACCATGACTGGATCGGCAAGACGATCCGCCTTGGCGCGGCGACGCTCAAGGGCTTTCACAAAATCCCGCGCTGCGCGGCGACGAATGTCGATCCGGTGACGGCGGCGCGCGACATGGAAATTCCAAAAGCCCTGCAGCGAGTCTATGGCCATGTCGATCTCGGCATTTATGCCGAAGTGACGGAAGCGGGCGCGGTGCATCCCGGCGACGCGATCAAGCTCGTCTGACCTCTCAAGCAAAACGGCGCCGCCCGAGGGCGACGCCGTTTTCATTTCATGTCGGTGCCGAACCTCAGGTCGCAGGCACTTCATCCGAACCGCCGGAATCCGACGGTGCGTCATTGCCGCCACCTTCTCCACCCTCTCCACCCGCCGCACCGGCTTCGTGGCGCGGACGACGACGGCGGCCCTGACGGCGGCGCGCGCCTTCAACGGGAACGCCCTCGGCTTGGCCTTCACCGGCCGCAGGCTGCTGGCTGCTTTCGACCGCAACAGTCTCGGAAGCGACCTGAACCGGCGGCTGAGCCTGATCCGGCTGAGCCGGATTGGGGTTCTGGGTCTGATTCGAATTCTGGTTGCGATCCTGCTGATAGGAGTTCCGCCCGCCGCCATTATTGTTGTTGCGCTGCTGGCGATCATATTGCTGCGGCTGCTGCTGATGATAGGGCTGATTGGGGAAGTTAGGCTGGGGCTGATCGCCGCCGAAATCGTCCTCGTCCTCTTCCTGATCCTCGTCCGGGCGATAGCCCAGCGCGTTTTGCGGCCGGGGCTGACCGTCATTCGGCGTCTGGGACGCCATGATCAGGCGGTAATAGTGTTCCGCGTGCTGATAGTAGTTCTCGGCCATGACGCGGTCGCCGGAAGTGATCGCGTCGCGGGCAAGCTGCTGGTACTTCTCGCAGACATGCGTCGCGGTGCCGCGGATTTTCACGTCGGGGCCATTGCTGTCGTAAGCGCGATTGCCGGAACTCTGGGGCTTCCTCCCGCGTCCACGCGAACGCTTGGAGTTATTGTTGTTCTGCCCCTGCCTTATATGATTCATGATCTCGCTACTGCTTGTTCAACCGAGTTCAAACTGAAAGTTCAAAAAGCGATTCCGCTCCTCTTCGGGCGAGCGCAAAAGGCGCGGCTCCGAATGGCGATAAAACCGGTTCCAATCACCGGCATGCGCATTCCGCATGACGATCTTCCGCATCAATCGCGCCATCCGGCCCCGCCGGATTGGTCATGTCGGATGCTCAGAAGTTCCGGCCCCCGGCGCCATTGCAACCCGCTCTTCCTGAGCGTTTCGCCGGGGCGCCCGCCTTCAGGTTCACCTCAAGCTCTCTAAAAACCAGATTGTAACGAAGCGGTTTGAAGAGCGAGGTGGTGTTCCTTTGGCTCATATCCCTGAGCTCAACCTAACCTCTAACCACACCCATTCCAACCGTTTTTTCTGCTTTCCGAAGGAAGATCAGCCCCGTTGCAAGCTCGCCACGAGGGCGCGGGGTATGCCTCCGAGATCGGAGACCACGCCGGAAACATCAAGACCCGCGCCTTCGAAGATCGCGCGAACCGCACCGTCCTGGCCCTGTCCAAGCTCAATGACCGCGTGACCCCGCGGCGTCAGAAGCCCCGGCAGCGCCGCGCCGATGGCGCGGTAGGCATCCAGTCCATCGGCGCCGCCATCAAGAGCGAGACGCGGATCGTGGTCGCGAACCTCGACGTCGAGACCGGCAATATCCGGCGCGGGGATATAAGGCGGATTCGAAATCACCAGATCGAAACGCTCGTCGATACCATTCGCCCATACCCCGTGTCGAAAGGACGCACGTGTCTCGACATGGTTATGCACGGCGTTTTGCCGCGCGATTTCGAGTGCCTCCTGCGAGAGATCGAGCCCAATTCCGTGTGCATCCAGGCGTTCATGCAAGAGCGCGATCAGCAGACAGCCGGTGCCGGTGCCAAGATCGAGAATAGAGGGCGATTTGTCCCCACCCATCAGCCCCAGCGCCGTCTCGATCAGCGTTTCGCTATCGGGGCGCGGGTCGAGCGTCGCGGGCGTGACGCGAAAAGACAATCCCCAGAATTCGCGCCGCCCCAGAATCCGCGAAACGGGTTCGCCGCCGAGACGGCGCGTTTCAAAATCCGCGAGTTTCTTTTCTTCGGGCTCGGACAGCCTTTTCCCCGGTTCGCGAATCATCTCGATCTCGTCGCAGCCGCAAGCCGCCCGCGTCAGCAGCCGCGCGTCGAGTTCGGGACTGGCGATGCCCGCCTGTTTGAGACGCCAGCCCAGCGTCCGGTAGGCGTGGTCGCGGGTCATCACGCGTCTTCACCGAGTGCGGCCAGACGCTCCGCCTGATCTTCGGCGACGAGAGCGGATAGCATTTCGTCAAGCGCCTCGCCCTCGAGGACCTGATCGAGCTTGTGCAGCGTCAGATTGATGCGGTGATCGGTGACGCGGCTTTGCGGAAAATTATAGGTCCGAATGCGCTCCGAACGATCGCCGGATCCAACTTGGCCTTTGCGGTCGGCGGCGCGTTCGCGCGCCAGCTTCTCGCGCTCGGCTTCATAGATGCGGGCGCGCAATATCTGCATCGCGCGCGCCTTGTTCTTGTGCTGGGATTTCTCGTCCTGCTGCGCGACGACGACGCCGGTCGGTAAATGCGTGATGCGCACCGCGCTTTCTGTCTTGTTGACGTGCTGTCCGCCCGCGCCGCTGGCGCGATAGACGTCGATGCGGAGATCTTTGTCCTCGATGACGATATCGACTTCTTCGGGCTCCGGCAGCACGGCAACCGTCGCGGCGGAGGTATGAGTGCGCCCGTCGCCTTCGGTGACCGGCACGCGTTGCACGCGATGGACACCGCTTTCAAATTTCAGTTTTGCAAAGACGCCACGGCCAGAAATCTCGGCGATGATTTCCTTGTAACCGCCAACCTCGCCTTCCGAAGCGCTCATCAGCTCGACGGACCAGCCCTGCTTTGACGCATAGCGCTCATACATGCGAAAGAGATCGCCCGCAAAAAGCGCCGCTTCGTCGCCACCCGTGCCGGCGCGCACTTCGAGAATGACGTTGCGCTCGTCCGCCGCGTCTTTCGGCAGCAGCATCAATTGCACCTGATGCTCAAGCGCGGGAAGCTCTGCATCGAGCCGGTCCAGCTCCTCGCGCGCGATCTCGGCCATCTCCTTGTCGGCGAGCATCGCCTGCGCTTCCTCCCGCGCCTCGCGCGCGGCGGCAAGCATCGTCACCGCTTCGGCAACCGGCGAAAGCTCGGCGAACTCCTTAGACAGCGCGACGAAACGTTCGCGCGGCACGTTGGAATTCATCTCGGATTGAACGGCCTCGAAACGATCGAGAACCTTGTGCAGGCGATCCTGGGAAATCATTTTGTCTTCGCGGAATGGAGAATGGAAAAGCGGGCGGCATCTCGAAAAGATGCGTCGCTAATCTCCGGCAAGTGCGCGCGGCATCGCCTCTTCGGCGGCTTTCTCTTCGAGAGCGCGCGCGGCTTCGATCTCTTTCGCCTTGGCTTCGACAAGCTCGACGAGATGCTCGACGATATTTTCGTTCTTGATCTTGTGATCGGTGAGGCCCGCCAGATAGACCATGCCCGAACCCGCGCCGCCGCCGGTGAAACCGATATCGGTTTGCTCGGCCTCGCCCGGACCGTTGACGACGCAGCCGATGACGGAAAGCGTCATGGGCGTCGGAATATGCGCAAGGCGCTCTTCGAGCTTCTTCACCGTGTCGATGACGTTGAAACCCTGACGCGCGCAGGAGGGACAGGAAATGATCGTGACACCGCGATGGCGCAGCCCCAGCGACTTCAGAATGTCGAAGCCGACTTTCACTTCTTCCACCGGATCGGCGGAAAGCGAAACGCGGATCGTGTCGCCGATGCCGCCCCAGAGCAACATGCCGAGACCGATGGAGGATTTGATCGTGCCGGTCATCAGCCCGCCCGCCTCGGTGACGCCGATATGCAGCGGACAGTCGATGGCCTCTGCCAGTTGCTGATAGGCGGCGACGGTCAGGAACGGATCGGAGGCTTTGACGCTGATCTTGAAGTCATGGAAGTCGTGGTCCTGCAGAATGCGCGCATGGTCGAGCGCGCTTTCCACCATCGCCTCGGGACAAGGCTCGCCATATTTTTCGAGCAGATCGCGCTCAAGCGAACCGGCATTGACGCCGATGCGCATGGAGACGCCGTGATCCTTCGCTGCCTGCACGACTTCTTTGACGCGCGCCGCCGAACCGATATTGCCGGGATTGATGCGCAGACAAGCAGCACCCGCTTCGGCGGCCTCGATGGCGCGGCGATAGTGGAAATGGATATCGGCGACGATCGGAATCTTGGCCGCCCGCACGATCTCATGCAGCGCCTTGGTCGATGCCTCGTCAGGGCAGGAAACGCGAACGATGTCGCAACCCGCTTCCTCGATGCGTCTGATCTGCTCGATGGTCGCCTGCGCATCCGAGGTCAGCGTATTCGTCATCGTCTGAACGGAAATCGGCGCATCGCCGCCCACCGGCACCGATCCGACCTGGATCTTCCGGCTCGGCCTGCGGGCGATATCGCGCCAGGGACGAATGCTGCTCATCGGGGTTCCGTTGCAGGGTTCCGTTGGTCTCGCCGGACAAGCCCGGCCGATCTGAGACCTTCTAGGCCTCATTCATAGCAGAATTTGGGCACGAACAAGTGACAAGGCAATGCGGCGAAACCTCGCCTTTCTCCATATCACAGCCGCCGTCCCCGGCCTCGTGCCGGAATAACAGCCATTATTGAAGCGAGCGAGGCTACCGAACCGCCGAAGGCGTCGTGGCAGGCGCGGCGACCTGAGGCCTAGCAGCCGGGGCCACGGCGGCGGCTTCATCGGCGGGAGCGGGCGCGGGGCGCGGCATGGCGGCGATGAGATCGGCGGCGTCGAGCGATTTGCCCGTCAGAACAAGCGTCGGCGGACCGGCAAGGCCGAGCGAAGCATTGTCGACCAGAAGCTCGAAAGCGCTGGCGTCGCGGGCGACCAGGATGACGCCGGCGCGGTTCGGCGAACGATAGGTGTCGCCGGCCTTGAGCGTGCGCTCGATCAGAACATGACCTTGCGCATCTTCGACGCGGATCCAGGCGTCGTCCTTGCGGGCGCGAATGACGACACGGCCATCCGCGTTTTCTGCGCCGTAAACCTGACCTTGAGCGATTGGCGGCAGACCGGGAATGGCAGCGGCGGGGGCTTCCGGCGCGACGGCGTTCATCGTGTCGCCGGTCTGAGGCGTCAGCGCCGCGATCTCGGTTGTGCCGGTGACGGCGGGCGGCGTCTGGGACGGCGCGACGGCATAAACGCTGGCCGGATCGGCAGGGGCGCCGGCGCCGAGAACCTGCGCGGGCGTTGCATTTCCGGTCGGGCGGGTGGCCGCGGAAGCCGGATCGCCGCTGAGACCGACGGGGCGTTCGTCGGGTGCATCGGCGCCCGCGACACGGGCTTCGATGCGGGCTGGAACGGGCGGCACGCGTTCCGCCATCATGCGGTCGGCGGAGCGGGTCAACAGATAGCCGCCGTAAATGCCGGCAGCGACAATGAGGCCGATGATGAGGAAGGTGCCGCGCGGCAAACGCGTTTCCTCGGAAAGCTTCGGGAAAACGAGATCTGTCCGCGTTTTTTCGCTCTGATCGATTTCGGCTTTGTAGCGTTGGACGATGTGTGCGCTATCGAGACCGAGATACTCGGCATAGGAGCGAACGAAGCCGACGGCATAAGCACGGCCCGGCAGATCCTCATAGCGGCTCTCTTCGATCGCTTCGAGTTGCTCGCGCCGGATGCGCAGCGACTGGGCGATGCTGCGCAGGTCTTCGCCCCGCCGCTCGCGCGCGGCCCGCAGATCGGAGCCGGCCGTTTCGTCGGCTGTCGGGAGTTCGTTGGTGATATCGCGGAGGTGCAACCGCCGGCGCGCTTCTGACCGGTCCTCGGTCGCGAGCTTCGCTACATTCGTCATCGTCTTGGGATCTTCCCCGGGCTGACCCGTCCCCATATGCGTTTCACCGCCTGGCGAGATACATCGACTGCCCGCGACCGCCCCTGGCCTGTGGCAAAGAGCAACTATGTTCCAATTTGGGACACAGCCGATCTAAGTCGATGTAGACACCCGTAAATTCTGCCTAGCCTGCACGCCCCCTGCGATGCAGCCTTGCCACAGAATAAATCAAAAGTGTTGATCAATCGCAACCATAGATTGGTCCGCTCGTGCCAGAATCGATCAATTCGTTGGGCAACCCGGACCGGCGCGCGGTTAGACGATGACGGAATGGTCTTCGGCAAAAACGCGGAGCTGTTCGCGCACGCTCTGGTCGGCCAGACCGTAAAGGCCCTCCATGTAAGCCTCCAGTGAACCCGCATTGAGCGAGCGAACCATCATTTTCACCGGACCGATGGCCGCGGGCGACATGGAAATGCGGCGGAAGCCCAGGCCGATCAGCGCCATCGCCTCGAGCGGCTTGCCCGACATCTCGCCGCACAGGGTGACAGGCACTTTATGCGCACGGCATTTGACGACGATGAAGCGCAGGAAGCTCAACACGGCGGGGCTCAGCAGATCGTACCGGCTCGCAACGCGCGGATTGCCGCGATCGGTCGCAAACAGGAACTGCATCAGATCGTTGCTCCCGACACTGACAAAATCGACGAGCGGCAGCAAAGTGTCAAGTTGCCAGACGAGCGAAGGCACTTCGAGCATCGTGCCTATTTCAAGATGCGCGGGCTTCGGCTTGCCGAATTTTTCAAGCCGCGCCAATTCCTTGTCGACAAGGGCGCGGGCTTTCTTGAACTCGGCGACTTCGGCAACCATCGGAAACATGATGCGCAAGCTGCGCCCTGCGGCGGCCGAAAGCAGCGCGCGCAACTGATGGCGCAACAGTGCCGGGCGGTCGAGGCCGATGCGGATGGCACGCCAGCCAAGCGCCGGATTTTCTTCCTTGAAGGCCGAAATATCCATATAGGGCAGTATTTTGTCGCCACCAATGTCGAGCGTACGGAAGACCGTGGGCTGATCGCCCGCCGTGTCGAGAACGGCGGAATAAAGTTCGATCTGCTCTTTCAGGCTCGGCAGCTTCGCCGCCACCATGAACTGCAATTCGGTGCGGAACAGCCCGATGCCTTCGGCGCCCGATTCATGCAGATGCTGCAAATCGACCTGGAGGCCGGCATTGACGTAGAGCGCCACCTTCTCGGCATCGAGCGAGATCGAAGGCTCGTGACGGATGGCGCGATACTGCTCCTGCTTGCGAGCGCGGAAGCGGGCCTTTTCGGAATAGGCGTCGATAATGTCCTGAGATGGACGAACATAAACCTCGCCCGCATCACCATCGACGATGATCGCATCGCCCGTGTCGATGTGATCGAGAATGGCGTCGGCGCGGCCTACCGTGGCGATGCCGAGCGCGCGGGCGACGATGGCCACATGCGCGTTCTGCGCGCCCTCTTCGAGCACGAGGCCGCGCAGACGCGCCTTGTCGTAATCGAGAAGTTCGGCGGGGCCCATGTTGCGGGCGATGAGAATGGCGTCATTCGGCAGATTGCCGCTGGCCGACGAAAGTTTGACGCCGGTCAATTGGCGCAGGAGCCGGTTCGCCAGATCGTCGAAATCATGCAGGCGGTCGCGCAGATAAGGATCGGCGGCGCGAAGCAGGCGCGCCCGCGTGTCGTTTTGCACGCGCTCGACGGCAGCTTCGGCTGTCAGGCCGGTGCGGACCGCCTCGGTCATGCGCTGAAGCCAGCCGCGATCATTGGCGAACATGCGATAGGCCTGAAGCACCTCGCGATGCTCGCCCGCATGCGACAGGTCTTCCGTCTCCAGCATGTCGTCGATGGAACCGCGCAGCTCGTAGACGGATTGCTCGAGGCGATTGAGTTCGACATCGACGTCTTCGGCGATGAGCTTCGTCACATGAACGCGCGGCTCATGCAGCACCGCATGGCCAAGCGCGATACCTTCGGCGAAGGAGCCGGCTGAGATATGGAACGGACGGCGCGTCGCCTGCGCCGGGCCGTCGAGTTCGGAAAGGTTGATGAGATCGCCCGACGCCACGACTTCGGCCAGCACCATGGCGACCGTCTGCAGCGCCTCGACTTCTTCTTCGGTGTAATTGCGCTTGGTTCGGTTCTGCACGACGAGTACGCCGACGACGCGGCCCGAGCGCAGCACAGGCACGCCCATCAGCGATTTATAAACCTCTTCGCCTGTTTCCGGGCGATAGGCAAAACCCGGATGCGACTGCGCATCGGCGAGATTAAGCGGGCGCGCATGAGAAGCGATGTCGCCAACGAGACCTTCACCGACTTTCAACCGCGTCTTGTGAACGGCGGTGTGCTTCAGGCCTTCCGTCGCAAAAAGTTCAAGCTCCTGCGTCGGCCGCATCAGATAGACCGAGCACACTTCGGCGACCATGTTGGCCGCGATCAGAACGACGATCTTGTCGAGCCGCTTCTGCGCCGCTTCCGGCTCCGCCATGACCTCGCGTAAGCGGCGGAGCAGGACGCGCGGACCGCCCACGGCGCCCGCCATCAGCTAAAATCCCTCTCGCAAACGTGCGAAACCGGGGCTCGCGAGCGAGGCACCGGCAGCACGCGGAGGGAGGGAAGCTGGAAGGTCACACGATCTCCACTATTCGCCGTCAAGCCCATAAGCCGTGTGCAGAGCGCGAACGGCCAGCTCAGTATACTCCGCCGCGATCAACACGCTCACCTTGATCTCGCTTGTGGTGATCGCGAGAATGTTGATGCCTTTTTCGCCGAGCGTCTGGAACATCGTCTTGGCGACGCCGGAATGGCTGCGCATCCCGATGCCGATAACGGAGATCTTGACGACGTTGAGATCGGTCTTGACCTGCTGGAACACGAGACCGGACTGCGCCTTGCGGATCACGTCTTCAGCGCGGGCGAGTTCGGCCTGAGGCACGGTAAACGTGATGTCGGTGCTTTTTCCGTCGTCCGAGAGGTTCTGGATAATCATATCGACGTTGATCGAATTATCAGCCAGCGGTCCGAAGACGCGCGCGGCGACGCCGGGCTTGTCCTCTACCTTGACAAGCGTGACCTTGGCCTCGTCCTTCGAATAGGCGATGCCGCTAACGACCTGCTGTTCCACGATTTCGTCCTCGTCGCAAACAAGGGTGCCGGGATAGAAGTTCGCAGACCCGTCTTTCCCCAGACAACTCGGGGCGGCGTCGGGCGCGTCAAAGCTTGAGCGAACCTGAAGGCGCACTCGATAAACCATGGCGAGCTCGACTGAACGGGTCTGGAGCACCTTGGCGCCGAGCGACGCCATTTCCAGCATTTCCTCGTAACTGATCCTATCAAGCTTTTGGGCCTTCGCAACGATGCGCGGGTCCGTCGTATAGACGCCATCGACGTCTGTGTAGATGTCGCAAAGATCGGCTTTCACCGCTGCCGCGATCGCCACCGCGCTCGTATCCGAGCCGCCGCGTCCGAGCGTTGTGATTCTGTTGTCGGGCGCGAGACCCTGGAAGCCGGCGATGACCGCGACCTCGCCGCGTTCGAAGCGCTCGATGAGGGCCGTGCCGTCGATCTCCTGAATGCGCGCCGCGCCATGCGCATTGTCGGTGCGGATCGGGATCTGCCAGCCAAGCCAGGACCGCGCCGAAATGCCGAGGCGCTGAAGCTCGATGGCGAGGAGGCCCGAGGTCACCTGTTCGCCCGAAGCGACGATGGCGTCATATTCGCGCGCATCGTGCAGCGGCGCGACTTCGCGCGCCCAGCCGACGAGCTCATTGGTCTTGCCCGACATGGCGGAGACGACGACGGCGACCTGATGGCCGGCGTCCGTCTCGCGCTTGACGTGCTGCGCGACATTGCGGATCCGTTCGATGTCGGCCACCGACGTGCCGCCGAATTTCATGACCAGTCTGGCCATAGGGAAAATTCCTGCTTGGGGCCTTCTCGAAGGCCTTCTTCATTAACGCACACGGCACAAGCGACATAAGACGCATGGAGGTAGCCGACCCGGCTGGACCGGGAGCCTTTGGACGCCCTATATCATATGGCGCGATACATACTCGGATGGCACCGGACCCGCAACCGGCGGCCGGATTTCCCCGAAGTCCGTATTGACGCATGCGTAAAGGGACGCGTTTCAAGCATGAGCAGCGCCGGGCATATGGGTCTTAGCCCCAAAGGCAATACGGTCATCGATACGGTCGACCCGGATGAAGTGGCCCGCTTTTCCGCCATGGCGGCGGAATGGTGGGACCCCGTGGGCAAATTCCGCCCGCTGCATAAATTCAACCCGACCCGGCTCGGCTTCGTCAAAGAGCGGGTCGCCGCTCGTTACGGCCGCGACCCGAAGGGCATGCGCCCTTTCGAGAGCCTGCGATTCCTCGACATAGGCTGCGGCGGCGGCCTGCTCACCGAACCCATGTGCCGCCTCGGCGCGACGATGGTGGGCGCCGACGCCTCCGAAAAGAATATCGCCACCGCTTCGGTTCATGCTGTCGAACAGGACCTCGCCATCGACTACCGCGCGACGACGGCGGAAGCGCTGGCGGCGGCGGGCGAACGCTTCGACGTCATCCTCAACATGGAAGTAATCGAACACGTCGCCGACCGCGACGCCTTCCTCGCCTGCTGCGCAGAGATGTTGAAGCCCGGCGGCATCATGTTTGTCGCAACGCTCAACCGCACGCTGAAGGCGCTGGGCCTCGCCGTCATCGGCGCGGAATATATTCTGCGCTGGTTGCCGGTCGGCACGCATGACTGGTCGAAATTCGTGACCCCCGATGAAATGAAAGCGGGCCTTGCGGCAGCGGGACTGAACGTCGCCGAAATCGCGGGCGTCGCTTATAATCCGCTGCTCGACACCTGGTCGCTGAGCCGCGACACCGGCGTCAACTACATGGTGCTGGCGGCAAAGCCCGAGGCGAGTTGACGCCAATGGCGAGCGAACCTGTCGATCTCGCCATCAAGCGCGCACCGCGCCAGAAACGCGCCGTCGAAACCTATGAGCGCATTCTCGACGTCGCGACGCGGCTGCTGACCGAAATCGGCGTCGAACGCATTTCGACGAACCTGATCGCGGCGGAGGCCGGCATCAAGGTGCCGACGCTCTATCGCTACTTCCCGAACAAATATGCAGTGCTGATGGCGCTGGGCGACCGGTTGATGGCGCGGCAGAACGACATCATCGTCGAATGGCTGGCGCGCTCCGACAAAGCGGAAAAGCCCGACGCGCTGATCGACGACATTCACTTCCTGATCGGCGGCACCATCGCGGCGACCAAGGCCGCGCCCGGCGCGCTGACGATCATGCTGGCGCTGCGCGCCGTGCCGACGCTTCAGGACGTGCGCCTGCGTTCGCACCGCATGATGAGCGACATCGTGGTCGACCGGCTGATGCCCCGCCTGCCCCATGTGGCGCGCGAAATCCTCTGGCCGCGCATCCGCCTCTCCGTCGAGCTTTGCTATGCCGCCATCGAAATGGCGCTGGAGGAACCGCTGGTCGATGCCGAAACGGTCGCCCGCGAAACCAGCACCCAGATTCAGGCCTATTGGCGGGACTGGCTCGCGGCTTCTTATGACCGGACTTGAAAGAATAGTCATAGCTATTCTTTCTTGACGGAACCCCGCCGTTTGGCCATTCTGGCCCGACCGGCGAGCAAGGGCGGAGGATGGCGCGTGCCCAGAACAATGACGATAGCGATCATCGGAGCAATTCTCACGCTCGCCCTGAGCGGCTGCGACGGCAAGGAGACGCGCCTCGCGCCGGTAACGCTCGATGCTCGCCTGCAAGGCATCTACAGCCGCACCTGCGCCACCTGCCACGCCAATGCCGAAACCGGCGCGCCGCAAGTCCATGACATTGCCGCCTGGAAGCCGCGCCTCGCGCAAGGCGACGAGGTTTTGCTCACCCATATGGCCGACGGCTTCAACGGCATGCCGCCGCTCGGCCAATGCGTCGAATGCGATGCCGACGATCTGAAAAACCTGATGCATTTCATGGCCGCGCCCGCGCCGGACCAAAAGACAAAAGAAGGGGCCACCGAATGAACGCTTCCCTGTCCCGGCCCTCGCGCCGCAACCTGCTGAAATTCGCGACCGCCGCCTCGGCGCTCGCCGCCACCGGCACGATCCCGGCGCTGGTGCAGTCGGCCTTTGCCGATGTCACCGTGACGCCCGCCACAGCCGCGACGACGCTGCCCTGGCACAACTGGTCGGGCGGGCAATCCTGCCAGCCCGCGATGCGCGTCGCGCCTGCCGATGAAGCCGAGCTTTCGGAACTTATCGCGAAAGCCGCCACGCCCATTCGCGCCGTTGGAGCCGGCCACTCTTTTTCGCCGCTGGTGCCGACAAACGGCACGCTGGTGACGCTCGACCGCATTGCGGGCGTCACCGCGCACGATCCGAAGACGCATCAGGCCGATGTGCTGGCGGGCACGCGCCTCGGGCAGATGGGCGACGAACTCGCCAAGCGCGGCCTCGCCTTTGACAACATGCCCGACATCAACAAGCAGTCGCTGGCGGGCGCGATCTCGACCTCGACGCATGGCACCGGCGCGAAGATCGGTTCGCTCTCGACCTTCGTGCGCGGCTTGCGCCTCGTCACGGCATCCGGCGATGTGATCGATTGCGACGACAAGACGAAGCCGGAGATTTATCAGGCGGCGCGCGTTTCCATCGGCTCGCTCGGCATCATCACCAAGGCGCGGGTGCAGGCGCGCCCGCTCTACAAACTCAAGCGCCGCACATGGGTCGTGCCGGTTGAGGAAATGCTGGCGCAGGTCGCCGCTCTCGAAACGAAGAACCGCAATTTCGAATTCTATTACATCCCTTATTCCGGCATGGCCCTCGGCATTTCGAACAACGAGACGGATGAGCCGGAAACGCCCGTGCCCGTCAACGAGGATGATGACGGGTTGCGCCAATTGAAGATGCTGGAAGACTGGCTCGGCTGGTCGCCTTCGTTGCGCCGCTGGGCGATCCAGAAGGCGCTGGGCAGCATCGCGGCGGAAGAGCGCGTCGACTATTCGCACAAGACGCTTTCGACCGAGCGCGGCGTGCGCTTCAACGAAATGGAATATCACCTGCCGCGCGAAGCGGCGCCTGCCGCCCTGCGCGAAATCATCGAGACGATCGAGAAGAACAACATCAAGGTTTTCTTCCCCATCGAATTTCGCACCACTGCCCCCGATGACATCTGGCTGAGCCCCTTCTATGGCCGCGAGAGCGCCTCGATCGCCGTGCATCAGTTTCACGAATGGGACTACAAGCCTTATTTCAAGGCCATCGAACCGATCTTCCGCAAGCATGAAGGCCGCCCGCATTGGGGCAAGCTCAATACTTTGAGCGCGGCGGATTTCGCCGCGATTTATCCCAAGTGGAAAGATTTTCTGGAAGTGCGGCAGGAACTCGACCCGACTGGCAAGTTCCTCAATCCGTATTTGAAGAAGGTGTTCGGGGTGGCGTGAGGTAAGGCCCTCACCCTCCCACGCCTTCAGCGCGGGTCCCTCCCTCTCCCAGAGGGAGAGGGGCGAAGAAAGCGAAGTCAAATTCCTTTAAGCCCTCTCCCTCTGGGAGAGGGTTGGGTGAGGGCCTTCGCTAATTCGTCTGCCTCGGCGTCAAACCCGGCAAGGCCGCAACCTCGACACCCTCTTCGATCAGCGCGCTCGCTTCTTCCAACGTCGCCTCGCCGTAGATCTCGCGCTGCGGCTCTTCCTCATAATGAATGCGCCGTGCCGTCTCGGCGAATTTGTCGCCGACATAATCGGCATTCTCTTCGACGTGCTTCCTGAGCGCGGTCATCATCGTGACCATCTTCTGCGCCATCTGCGCCTGCGGCGACGGAACGTTGATCGCGGCGCTTTTCTTGGTGCCGCTAACGCTCGGCGCCATCAGCGCCTTGCGCACCTTGGCGCTGCCACAGAAGGGACAGGCCACTTCAGAGGCCGCCGCTTGTTCGTCGAAAGCGGAAGAGGAACTGAACCAGCCGTCGAATTCATGCTCCTGTTCGCAGAGCAGCGCGTAGCGGATCATGACGCGGCCTTGACGGCGGCGGGCGCAACCGGCGTCGAGAAAGCGCGGTCATGCAGCAGGCTCGGCACCTTGCCGCGCGCTTCATCGACCCTGGCCGGATCGATTTCAGCCATGACGATACCGGGCTCGACGCCCGCTTCGGCGATGATCTCGCCCCAGGGCGCGACGATGAGGCTGTGGCCGAACGTGTCGCGGCCGTTCTCATGACGGCCGCCTTGCGCGGGCGCGATGACGAAGGAGCCCGTCTCGATGGCGCGGGCGCGCAACAGCACATGCCAATGCGCTTCGCCGGTCGGCTTGGTGAAAGCGGCGGGCACGGTAAGGAAGCGCGCGCCATTCTGCGCCAGCGCACGATAGAGATGCGGAAAACGCAGATCGTAGCAGACGGTCATGCCCAATCCGCCCCAGGGCAGATCGGCGGTGACGGCTTCCGCGCCCGGTTCGAAATTCCGCGATTCGCGATAGCTTTCGCCACTGCCGAGATCGACGTCGAACATATGGATCTTGTCGTAACGCGCGGCGATCTGGCCATCCGGCGCGATCAGGAAAGATCGGTTGGCGAGTTTCTCTGCCGCGATGCGGATCGGCAGCGACCCGATGAGCAGCCAGACTTTCTTCTCGCGGGCGACGGCGCGCAGAGCGGCAAGCGCCACATCTTCGCCCTCTGGTTTCATCTTCTGAAACAGCAACTCGCGATTGGCTTCCATCAGCGAGGTGTTTTCAGGCGTCGCGATGAACTGCGCGCCTGCATCCGCCGCCTCGGAAATCAGCGCCACCGCCGCATCGACATTCGGCGCGACGTCGCGGCCCGAGCGCAGTTGCACACAGGCCGCGAGAAACGAGGGCTGAATGGCGGCGCTCATGCCTCAGGCCGCGAGCAGCGGATCGAGCTTGCCCGCGCGGTCGAGCGCATGGAGATCGTCGCAGCCGCCGACATGCTGATCGTTGATAAAAATCTGCGGCACCGTGTAGCCGCCATTGGCCCGCTTTTCCATCTCTGCGCGCTTGGCCGCATCCATGCCGACATCGATCTCGTTGAAGGCGACGCCCTTCTTCGACAGCAGCGATTTCGCCCGGTGGCAATAGGGGCACATCATCGTCGTATAGATGGTGACTTCCGCCATGAGCGGGAACTCCTCGGGAAAAACTGGCTCCCCATCATATAGATACGCCCTCGCTGGGGACAACCCGCGCGAGGCAGAGCACCCGGACTTCTGCCGCGCCCGCGGCTTTGACGGCGCGGCAGCATGCCTCGACCGTCGCCCCCGTCGTCACCACATCGTCGATTAGCACGACCACACGGCCCTCGACCCGCGCCCGCCCTGCCTTGCCGAGTTTGAAAGCGCCCGCGACATTCCGCCGCCGGGCATCGCCCGACAGCCCGACCTGCGGCCGCGTCGCCCGCACACGCGTCACCAAATCCGGCGCGAGGCGGAGACGCGAGGCGCGCGCGATGTGACGAGCGAGTTCCGCCGATTGATTGAAGCGGCGCGAAAAAAGCCGGCTTCGATGCAGCGGCACCGGCGCGACGATATCCGCATCGGCCAGGATATCCGCGCCCGCACGCGCCATCCAGCGGGCGAAAGCGGGCGCGGCGTCCATGCGGTCGGCATATTTGAACCGCATGACGATTTTCGCGCTCGCATCGGTGTAGCGCATGACCGCGCGGGCCTTGGCATATGGCGGCGGCGAGGCGAGCGCGGCGGCACTGACGATTTCCTCGCCCGGATCGAAAGGAAAGGGCACGCCGGTGACGGGACAAAAAGGCCGCTCGATGAATTCGATCTCGGCCCAGCACGATCCGCACAACACGCCATGCGCGCCCGTGCCCTTGCCGCAAGAGATGCAGAGCGGCGGCAGCACGATGTCAGCGCTGCGGCTTGCCCAGCGCCGCGCGGCCATGGCGATGTGGACGAGCTTGTCCCTCAAGCGGCAAAACCGTGCAGCACGTCGGCAAGTTTTTCCGGCGCGGAGAAGAAGGGCGAATGGCTGGTCGCAAGTTCCGCTATACGGGCGCAAGGCGTCGCCTTCAGCATCTCGCGCTGGAAGCCGGCGCTGATGGCGCGGTCCTGCTCGCAGATGATGTAGTCGCGCGGCACGCTGCCGAAACGCGCCGCGGTCAAGGTGATCGCGGCGGCGAGCGGCGCGACGGCTTGCGGGCTCAGTTGCGCTTTCGCCGCCTCGATATCCGCGTCCGAGCAATCGGCATAGAAAGCGTCGCGCAACACCGAAGGATTGAAGCTCGTGGCCAAACCGTCGGCGGACGGAATCAGCGCGCCCGCGATCATCGACTTTGCATCGCCCGCGGCCAGCGCAAACATCACGTCGCCGTTTTGCGGCAGGAAGGCGCAGAGAAAGACGAGACCCCTCATCGCTTCCGGCGCGCGCTCCGCCGTCGCCGCGATGACCGCCCCGCCCATCGAATGACCGACAACGAAGGGACGCTCAGGCAGTCGCGCCGCCGCATCGGCGACGGCTTTGCCGTAAGTCTCGAGCGTCACGTCTTTCAGATGCGTTTTATCTTTTCCGTGCCCCGGCAGGTCGATGGCGACCGCCTTGTGGCCCCGCGCTTCGAGCGCCGGAATGAGCTTCGCCCAGCACCAGGCTCCATGCCATGCGCCATGCACCAACAGAAATGTCGCCACGTTCCCCTCCCCCGAAGTTCATGGAAAGCCTAGCCCTCGCCGGAGACAAGCGGAAGCCACCCTTGCGGGCAAGCCTTCCGCAAACCATGATGCGCGCCATGTCAAAAGACGCAGCCCCCATGCAGATTTTCGACCGCGCGCTTCATGCGCGGCGGCGGAGCCGGGCGGCTGCGCATTTCGGCGATCATGATTTCCTGATCCGCCGCGTCGCCGAGGAGTTCGCCGACCGGCTTGCCGCCGTCACCCGCGCCTTTCCGTTGGCGCTCGATCTCGGCAGCCATCGGGGCGCTCTGAAACTTGTGTCGGTCGAGCCGGGCAAGATCGGACGTATCATTTCCGCCGACTTGTCGCCGGCGATGCTCGCGGAGAATGAAGGACCGCGCGTCGCCGCCGACGAGGAACGTCTGCCGTTCCGCGACGAGAGCTTCGATCTCGTCGCCAGCGCCCTGAGCCTCCATTGGACCAATGATCTGCCCGGCGCGCTGATCCAAATTCGCCGCGCGCTGAAACCCGATGGACTTTTTCTGGGGGCGATTTTCGGCGGCGAGACGCTGATCGAACTCAGGCAATCGCTGGCCGAAGCCGAGATCGAATGCGAAGGTGGATTGAGCCCGCGCGTTTCGCCTTTCGCCGATCTGCGCGACATGGGCGCGTTGATGCAGCGCGCCGGCTTCGCGCTGCCGGTCGTCGATACCGACCGCGTGACGGTGCGCTATGCCAATGTCTTCCGGCTGCTGGCGGAACTGCGCGGCATGGGCGAGACCAATGCGTTGATCGAACGCCGCCGCACGCCGCTGAAACGCGGAACGCTAACGCGCGCCGCCGAAATCTATGGCGAGAAATTCGGATTGCCGGACGGGCGCATTCCCGCGACATTCGAGATCGTCACGCTGACCGGTTGGGCGCCGCATGAAAGCCAGCAAAAACCGCTAAGGCCCGGCAGCGCCACGGGTAAACTCGCCGATGCCCTGGGCACGGCGGAACGGCCCGCGGGTGAAAAGCCGCCGCGCCCGAGCTAGGCGGCGAATATATCGACGATCTTCTGGAACATGCCGTTCATGCTGATGCCGATGGTTTCGACGGCGGTCGCCACCACGACGGAAATGCCGGCGAGGATCAATCCGTATTCGATGGCCGTCGCGCCGCGCTCGTCGCGCGAAAAGGATTTCAGCGTTTCGAAAATCTTGCCAGCCATCAACCTGCTCCCGACTTCGCTTCCCCGCTCTTGTTCTCAGAGCAGGTCGCGCAACACCGCCACAAGCGGCTCGTCCGCGGGTGGCATCGGATACTCCCGCATTCTTGCAGGCCGTACCCACTCCAGCGCCTGACCTTCGAGCCCCTGAACCGTTCCCTCCCAACGCCTGCAGATATAGAGCGGCATCAGCAGATGGAACGTCTCATAGCCGTGGCTCGCGAAGGTGAGCGGCGCAAGGCACGCCTTCGCAACTTCGATGCCGAGCTCTTCGCGGAGTTCCCGGATCAGCGTCTCCTCGGGCAACTCGCCCGGCTCGACCTTGCCGCCCGGAAATTCCCAGAGCCCCGCGAGCGGCTTGCCCTCGGGACGTCGGGCCATCAGCACCCGCCCATCGACATCGACAAGCGCGCAAGCCGCCACCAGAACAAGCTTCACCGCTCCGGGGTCTTGTGCGCGCTCGTCCGTCATGGTCCCACCATTTTATTAAAGATGTACGTTTGGACGTGGTTAAACGCCGGTAACCAGCCAAGTAACCGAGCAAGTAACCGCGCAAGTATCCGGCACGGTCCTAGCTGCGATAATCCGCGTTGATGCGGATATATTCGTAAGTGAGGTCGCAGGTCCAGACCGTCGCGCTGCCGCTGCCGACGCCGACGGCCACATCTATGTCGATATCCCGACCCTTCATGTGTTTTGCGACCGGCGTTTCGTCGTAACCCGGCACCGCCTCGCCGTCGCGCGCCACATCGACGCCGCCGATGCGGATGGCAAGCTTGTCGCGGTTGGCCGCTTCACCCGATTTGCCGACCGCCATGACGACGCGCCCCCAGTTGGCGTCTTCGCCCGCGATGGCGGTTTTGACGAGCGGCGAATTGGCGACGGCCATGCCGATGGCGCGCGCCGCTCTCGAATTCTCGGCGCCCGAAACGCGGATGCGGATGAACTTCGACGCGCCTTCGCCGTCTTTGACGACCTGATGCGCGAGGTCGAGCAGCAGCTCGTCGAGCTTCAGACGGAAGTCGCCGAGCCGCGCATCCTTCGCGCTCGCAATCGGATCGGCGCTCTTCATCGCCGTGCCGGTCGCAAAGAGAAGCAGCGTGTCGCTGGTCGAGGTATCGCTATCGACCGTGATGGCGTTGAAGCTCGACTGCGTGCTTTCCGAAAGCAGCGATTGCAACACCGTCGCCGGGATCGCCGCATCGGTGACGACGAAGGCGAGCATGGTCGCCATGTCGGGCGCGATCATGCCCGAGCCCTTTGCGATGCCGTTGATCGTCACGGTCTCGCCGTCGATGACTGCCTTGCGCGTCGAGAGCTTGCGATAGGTGTCCGTCGTCATGATGGCGCGGGCGGCCTTGTCCCATTGATCGACGCTGGCGCTGAAGAGCGCCGTGCCGATGCCGTCGATGACGGGCTTGGGGTCGAGCCGCTGGCCGATGACGCCGGTGGAGGCAATATAGACTTCCGCCTCCGATGCGCCGACGGCGCGCGCGGCGGCTTCGACCGTCGCCGCGACGGTCGCGACGCCCGCCTTGCCGGTGAAGGCGTTGGAATTGCCGGAATTGACGACGACGATCCGGCCCTTGCCGCCCGCCACATTGGTGCGGCAAAGCTCGACCGGCGCCGACGCCGTCTTCGAGGTGGTGAAGACGCCCGCCGCCGCCGTGCCTTCGGGCAGGCGGATTACAAGAACGTCGTCGCGGCCCTTATATTTGATGCCCGTCGCAGCCGTGCCGATCTCGACGCCGGCCAGCGGCGGCAGCTTGGCGAAAGACTTCGGCGCCAGAGGCGAGACTTTCGCCGCCGCCTTTTTCTTCGACGCCGCTTTCGCTTTGGGTTTCGGCTTGGCCGCGGCTTTCGCCTTCGGCTTGACCCGGGCCTTCGGCGCAGGCTTTGCCTTCGCCGCTGCCTTGACCGGCTTCTTCGTCGTCTTCTTTACCAGTTTGGCTTTCTTCGCCATCGCCGACGCTCCGCTCGCTTGTCTATTGGGGCGCGGGCGCCATTTGCGACTTCGCCTCTCCGCCGCCGACAATTTCAATCTTCGACTTCTTGCGCAAGGCCTCCATCGTCTTTGTGCCCTGCTCGCGCGCCAGCGTGCGCATGATGTCGTCATGCGCTTCCTCGAGCGTCTGGCGCTTGGCCTTGCGCGTCTCGATCAGTTTGATGATGTGCCAGCCGAATTTGGTCTGGACCGGATCGGACACCTGGCCCGGCTTCATGCTGAAAACCGCATTGGCGAATTCCGGCACCATGTCGCTTTTCTTGAACCAGCCGAGATCGCCGCCCTCTTGCGAGCTTGAATCCTTCGACGTTGCCTTGGCGACATCTTCAAAACTCTTGCCGCCCTTGATCTCTGAGAGAACCTTCAGCGCCTCCGCCTTGCTGGCGACCAGAATATGCGCCGCATGGGCCTCCGCTTCGGGCTCGGCCTTGGCGATGTGATCGTCGTAATAGGCTTTGACCGCCTTTTCGCCAACCTTGTCGCGCATCAACTGCACCCAATAGACATCGCGCAACGCCTTTTCGTCGAAATAGGCCTCGCGCCGCTTCACCATCGGGTCGTCCTGCATCTTCTTCTCTTTGGCCGCCTGGGCGACAATGCGCCGGTCGATCAACATGCCGAGGAGATACTGGAAGCGCAGCTCTTCGGGCAAACGCGCCAGCGCCTGACCCATTTCCTCATCGGCCAGCGCGATGTCGGAGAGCGTGATCGTCTGGCCGTTGACCTTGGCGACGACCTCGTCCTCGCCGGCGGCGGCCGTGGCGGGCTCGGTCTTGTCGGCCGCGAAACTCGCGGGAACGAAGCTCAGCGCCATGCCGAAGGTCATGAGGCTCACGGAAACAAGACGAAGCGAGGGGCGCATAATAGTTTTCCTGTGCAGACCGCCCGAAAAACCCGAAGCGGGTTCGGGGCGGCTAATGGGCGCGCATGATGACGGGCCAAGGGTCCGCGCACAAGAACCCCCAACATTACGAAATCGAGATGGTTAAGAAGCCCGGCGGCGGCGTTCAGCCGGTTTTCGCCCGTTCCGGGGCAAAGGCGCGGCGCGAAAACAGGGCTGGCAGGCAAAGCCCGTAAAGCGCCGCGCCGATCAGCCAGATCAGGCCGGGGACCATGTGCCGCGTCGAGAAATAAGCGGTGCTGATTGCGAAGGGCCCGACGATCGAAGCGAGACTGGCAAGGCTCGCGAGTACGCCCTGCAGCTTGCCCTGCTCGTCTTCGGCGACCCGCGCCGTCAGCAGGGCCTGAAGTGCGGGCGCGCCGATCCCGCCGATGCAGAATAGCGGCAGCAGCAGAAAGGCGACGACGCCGTTGCTGGTCAGCGCGATCGAGACATAGGCGCATGTGTCGGCGGCGATGCCGATGATCACAGCCCTGCGCTCGCCCCATCGCTCGGCGACCGGCCCGGCAACGAAAGCCTGAGCCAGCGCGTGAAACAGTCCAAACCCGGCCAGCGACAGGCCGACGGTGAGCGGGCTCCAGCCGAAACGGTCGTAACCGTAAAGTACCCAGATGACGCCGCCGACTTCGCCGACAAGACCCAGCACCATGTAGACGACGAGCAGCGAGCGCAGAGCCGGAAACCCCATGGCCCAGCGCAGCGGCGCGAGCGGATTCCAGTCCATGCGCCCGGCGGTCGGCACCCCGATATGGGATTCGCGCAAGGCGAAGGCGGCAAGCACCAGGGTCGCGCCGTTGAGCGCGGCGGCGGCAAGGAAGGGCGCGCGCGGCGACATCGCGCCGAGCAAGCCGCCAAGCGCCGGACCGGCGATGAAGCCGATGCCGAAAGCCGCGCCGAGCTGGCCGAAGCGGCGCGCGCGCTGCGCCTCCGGCGTGAGGTCGGCGACATAGGCCGAAGCCACCGCCATGCTGGCGCCCGTGACGCCCGCAATCGCCCGGCCGACGAACAAGAGCCAGAGCGCCGGGGCCATCGCCATGAACAGATTGTCGATGGCAGCGCCCGCCAGCGACAAAAGCAGCACCGGACGCCGCCCGACCCGGTCGGAAAGCACGCCGAGCAGCGGCGAGAAGATGAATTGAAGGACCGCATAGAGCGCCAGAAACGCGCCATACTTCCAGCCCGTGCCTTCCACCGCGCCAAGCTCGGTAAGCAGAGCCGGGAGGACCGGCATGACGAGGCCGATGCCGGCCGCCGACAGGGCGACCGTGATCAGCACAGCCGAGAGTTTCATCATCGCCGGGCCCAACCTCGTCAACGGGAAGGCGACTTACCCCGGATTACGGGACGTTGGCAAGAAAGCCCGCTTATGCCGCAAGCGAAGCGCCGGGGACGGTACGGCGTGGCGCTCCCAAGACCGCTTTCACATTACAAAAAAGAGAGGATTTGCGCGCCTCGCCGCGCCGCCCGGCCTCGGCATCCGGGCGCCCTCCTTACATTGACAACCACCCCCCTCCCCCTTACATCTCCTCAGTCTTTTCACCCGCCATGGCCCCCGCGCCAGGGGGCTTTCTGGCCGCCCCCTCTTTCGCAGGAGGAAGGCGCGAGGCGCGTGTCCCGCATTAAAGACAGCCCGCCCGAAAGCGCCCAGCGGACCGCAAGAGGATTATGACCTGATGGCAAGCTTGGGCTCTCTCGCCAAGCGGTTCTTCGGCAGTTCGAACGACCGGAAGCTCAAGAGCTATAGAGCGCGGGTGGAGGCGATCAACGCCTTCGAACCGGCGATCTCGGCTTTGAGCGATGAAGCCCTGAAGGCCAAGACCGCCGAATTTCGCGCGCGGCTTGGCGAAGGGGCAACCCTCGACGATCTGCTCCCCGAGGCTTTCGCTACCGTACGCGAAGCGGCCAAGCGCACGCTCGGCCAGCGCCACTACGACACACAGTTGATGGGCGGCATGGTGCTTCACGACGGCAAGATCGCCGAAATGAAAACCGGCGAAGGCAAGACCCTCGTCGCAACACTCGCGACCTATCTGAACGCGCTGCCCGCCAAGGGCGTGCATGTCGTCACGGTGAACGACTATCTCGCCAAACGCGACGCCGATTGGATGGCGCAGGTCTACAGCTTCCTCGGCATGACCACCGGCGCGATCCTGCACGGGCTCGACGACAATGAGCGCCGCGAAGCCTATGCCTGCGACATCACCTATGCGACCAACAACGAACTCGGCTTCGACTATCTGCGCGACAACATGAAGTATCAGTTGTCGGCGATGGTTCAGCGCCCCCACGCCTACGCGATCGTCGATGAAGTCGATTCGATCCTCGTGGACGAAGCGCGCACGCCGCTCATCATCTCAGGCCCGCTGGACGACAAGTCCGAGCTCTATATCGCAGTCGATGACGTGATCCCCTCGATCGTGCCGGAGGATTACGAGCTCGACGAAAAGCAGCGCACCGTGAACCTCACCGAAGAGGGCAACGAGAAGATCGAGAACATTCTGCGCGAGCGCGGCGTGTTGGTCGAAGGCTCGCTTTACGACATCGAAAACATCACCATCGTCCATCACATCCAGAACGCGCTGAAGGCTCACAAGCTTTTCCAGAAAGATAAGGACTACATCGTCAAGGGCGACAAGGTTCTCATCATCGACGAATTCACCGGCCGCATGATGGAAGGCCGCCGCTATTCCGACGGGCTGCATCAGGCGCTCGAAGCCAAGGAACGCGTCGCGATCCAGCCGGAAAACCAGACGCTGGCCTCGATCACCTTCCAGAACTACTTCCGCATGTACAAGAAGCTCGCGGGCATGACCGGCACGGCGCTGACGGAAGCCGACGAGTTCATGGACATTTACGGCCTCGAAGTGATCGAAGTGCCGACCAACCGTCCGATTGCCCGTGTCGACGAAGACGACGAGGTCTATCGCTCGGCGCGCGAGAAATACGACGCCATCGTGCTCGAGCTTGAGGAATGCGCCAAGCGCGGCCAGCCCGTGCTCGTCGGCACCGTCTCGATCGAGAAGTCCGAAACGCTTTCGGAATTTCTCAAGAAAAAGAAGATCAAGCACAACGTCCTGAACGCGCGCTATCACGAACAGGAAGCCTATATCGTCGCCCAGGCGGGCGTGCCGGGCGCCATCACCATCGCCACCAACATGGCGGGCCGCGGCACCGACATTCAGCTCGGCGGCAATCTCGAGATGCGCGTCGCCGACGAAGCGGCAGGCATCGAGGACGAGGCCGCTTACGACCGCAAGGTCGAAGAGATCAAGGCCGACATCGCAAAGAAGAAAGATCAGGCCCGCGACGCCGGCGGCCTCTACATCATCGGCACGGAACGCCATGAAAGCCGCCGCATCGACAATCAGCTGCGCGGACGTTCAGGCCGTCAGGGCGATCCGGGGCGTTCGAAATTCTTCCTCTCGCTCGACGACGATCTGATGCGCATTTTCGGCACCGACCGCATGGAAGGCGTGCTGCAAAAGCTCGGCCTTCAGGAGGGCGAGGCGATCATCCATCCCTGGATCAACAGGGCGTTGGAAAAAGCACAGCAGAAGGTCGAGGGGCGCAACTTCGATATGCGCAAGAACATCCTCAAATATGACGACGTGATGAACGATCAACGCCGCGTGATCTTCGAACAGCGCGTCGATCTGATGAATGCCGAAGATGTGGCCGATACCGTCTCCGACATGCGCCATCAGGTGATCGACGGTCTCGTCGCCGCGCATATTCCCGAAAAAGCCTATGCCGAACAATGGGACGCGGCCGGCCTGAAGGAAGCCGTCGAGCAGACCCTCGGCCTCGATCTGCCGATTGCCCAATGGGCCGCGGAAGAAGGCATCGCGGACGAGGAAATCCGCGAGCGCCTTTACGACGAAGCAGACCGGGCGATGGCCACCAAGGTCACGCAATCCGGCCCCGAGCTGATGCGTCAGGTCGAAAAGGCGATCCTGCTCCAGACGCTCGACCATCACTGGCGCGAACATCTGATGATGCTCGATTATCTGCGTCAGGCCGTGGGCCTGCGCGGCTATGGCCAGCGCGATCCGCTGAACGAATACAAGTCGGAAGCCTTCTCGCTCTTTGAAAGTCTGCTGACCCGTCTGCGCGAAGATGTGACGCGCCAGCTGATGAATGCGCAGTTCGTCCAGGAAGCGCCCCGGCTCGAGGAAACGCCGCTGCCGCAGATGCATGCGCATCATCTCGATCCCGATACGGGCGAAAACGAGTTCAGCGGCGACGTCGCCACGCTCGCCCGTCCGGTGCGCAACGATCCGGGTGTCGCCGTCGATCCGAACGACCCCTCGACTTGGGGCAAGGTCGCGCGCAACGCCGCCTGCCCTTGCGGCTCGGGCAAAAAATACAAGCATTGCCACGGCCAGGTCGGCTGAAGCCCGGGATTGCCTGAAAACGAAAACGCCCGCCTCTGTCTCCAGAGGCGGGCGTTTCTACTTGTGACCGTCAGGCGGATTGTGCCGCGAGTTTCGCGAGATCTTCCTTATAGGTCTGGCCCGCCCAGTAGTAATGGACGGCGGCCCAGACGCCGATGAAGGAGGTCAGGAACAGCGCCCAGCGCAGGCTCTCCGTGCCGAAACGCGGCTCCAGAAGATCGCTGATCAAGCCGACGGTGAGCGGACCGAAGCCCAGCGCGATGAAGTTCAGTACGAACAACATGACCGCCGAGGTGAGCGCCCGCATATGCAGCGGCGTCAGGCTCTGGATCATCGCGAAGCTCGGCCCGAGATAGAAGGCGCCGAGGATCGACGAGACCACATAGACCGGGATCATCACGGTGAGATCGGACGACATGTAGAAGACGATGAAGAGCGGCATGCCGATGATCTTGGCCACCGCGATCACCCAGGCGTTCCAGCGCATATCGCGCTTCGACATCCGGTCGGCGAGATATCCGCCGAGCATCGCGCCGATGCCGCCAACGAAACCGGCAATCAATCCGAAGATCAGGCCCACTTCCTGCGCGCCCATGCCGAGGCTGCGCATGAAGAAGGCCGGGCCGAAGATGAGCCCGCCATAGCCGACAAAAGAAACGAGCGTCAGGCCGATGGTGATGTGCCGCGCCGATTTCGTCCGCCAGAGATGCTTGAAGACGTGCCAGAGGTTCGACTTGAGCTGCGCGTCATGGGCGAGCCCGTCGGAATGGCCGCGCACCGGTTCGTCCATCGTAAAGCGCACGAGGAGCGCGATGATCAGGCCCGGCAAGCCGACGACGAAGAAAGTCGCGCGCCAGCCATAGTGATGAACCACATAGCCGCCGAGCACGAGGCCGATCATCGCGCCCGCATAAACCCCGACCGCATAGAAGGCCATCGCCGTCGAGCGTTGCTCTTTGGGATAGAGATCCGAAATCATCGAATGCGAGGGCGGGCTCGATCCCGCCTCGCCGATGCCGACGCCGATGCGCGCGGCAAGGAGATGGGCGAAACTGCCGGCAAGCCCGCAAGCCGCCGTCATCGCGCTCCAGATGGTGACGGCGAGCGCGACGATGTTGCGCCGGTTGCCGCGATCCGCCCACATGGCAATCGGCACGCCGAGCGTCGCATAAAAGATTGCGAAGGCGAGGCCCGACATCAGGCCGAGCAGCGTGTCGCTGACGTGAAATTCGTTCTTGATCGGTTGCAGCAGGATATTGACGATGCCGCGATCCACATGGCTCGACGTATAGGCAAGCGTCAAAATGATGAGCGCGTAATGTCGTTTCAGCAACGAGCCTTGTCGCTGCGCAACCGGCAAATGCGCGTCGCCTGCGTCTCCAGCGACAGTTTCCTGAGCCATTGTCCCTCCCCTGGGATATTTCCGAGTTCGTTTTTTCTTACCTTAGAGACGCGATGCCCCTGCGGCAATCGCAGGCTTCTTGCGGGAGGCTTCGGCGCTGCCATAATGCGCGCCAACAAGAACGCCGTTATCGGGGAGACCGCCATGGCCGCGCCAACACCCTTCAGGATCGACATCCCGCAATCGGCGCTCGACGCCATCGCGGCAAAGGTCCGCGCCTATGAATGGCACGAGATGCCAGAGATCGCCGAGGGCGGCGACCGCTGGGCCTATGGCGCCGACATGCAATATATGCGTGAACTTTGCGACTACTGGCTTTCGACATATGACTGGCGCAAGGCCGAGGCGAACCTCAACCGTTTCCCGCAGTTCAAGGCGACGGTCGCCCATGACGGACAAAACCACGAAATCCACTTCATCCATGTGAAGGGCTCGGGCAAGAATCCGCAGACGCTTCTTCTGACGCATGGCTGGCCGGGATCGGTGTTTGAATTCTTCGACGTGATCGAACCGCTGGCCCATCCCGAAAAATTCGGCGGCAATGCCGAGGACGGCGTCAATCTCGTCGTCCCCTCGCTGCCGGGCTACGGATTTTCCGGCAAGCCGAAAAAGCCCATCGGACCGCGCGGCACGGCGGCGCTCTGGGACAAGCTGATGCGCGAGGTCCTGGGCTATAAGGAATATATCGCGCAGGGCGGCGACTGGGGCGCCGTCGTCACCGGCAATATCGGCCTCTCGCACAGCCTCGCCAAAGGCGGCGGCTGCAAGGCGATCCATATGAACATGTGGGGCATCCGCCCCGCCGTGATGCCGGAAACCGACGCCGAGAAGCAATGGGCGGCGGGCGCGGCCATGACCTTTGAGCTGGAAGGCGCCTATCTGCGTTTGCAGATGACGAAACCGCAATCGCTCTCCTACGGCATGATGGACAGCCCGGTCGGCGCGGCGGCCTGGATCGTCGAGAAATTCAACGGCTGGTCCGACAAGCGCGGCCCCGACGGCAAGGAGCATATCGAGAACGCTTTCTCGAAGGATCAGCTTCTCACCTCGGTGATGATCTATCTGGTCACCAGAACCTTCAACACCGCGACATGGTTTTATCGCGGTCTCTTCGAGGAGGGCGGCAACGGCATGGCGCCGGGCGAGAAGATCGACATCCCGACCGGCGTCGCCAATTTCCCCAAAGAATTTCTGGTCTTTCCGCCGCGCACGATGGTGGAAAAAGCCTGCAACGTCGTCCACTGGACCGACTTCGATCACGGCGGCCATTTCGCCGCGCTTGAAACCGGCAAGGTCTTTGCCGACGATGTCCGCGCCTTTGCGAAAACCGTCAAATGAGCCACCGCATCATCCCCGCCGACCCCTTCACGATCCATGTCTCGGACGGCGAGATCGAAGACCTGAAGCGTCGCCTGGCGCGCACGCGCTTTCCAAACGAGCCGCAAGGCAACGACCATTGGGATTACGGCACCAGCCTTCCCTATATGGAAAAACTCGTCGAAGTCTGGCGCGACGATTTCGACTGGCGCAAGGCCGAGGCAAACCTCAACCGTTTCCCGCAATATCGCGCCACGCTGACCGACGAGGCGGGCGAGGATCACGAAGTTCATTTCCTTTATGAAAAGGGTTCGGGCTCGAATGCCGTGCCGCTGATCCTGACGCATGGCTGGCCCTCGACCTTCCGCGAATTCCTCGACGTCATCGACCCGCTGGCGCATCCCGAAAAATATGGCCGCACGGGCCCGGCCTTCGACGTCGTCGTGCCCTCGCTGATCGGCTACGGCTTTTCATCTAAGCCGCGCGTCCCCGTCGGTCCCGCCGTCATCGCCGATGTCTGGCATCGCCTGATGACGGAAGTGCTGGGCTACGACAAATATGCGGCGCAGGCGGGCGACTGGGGCAGCTTCGTCACCTCGCGCCTCGCGCTTCAGCATGCCGACAGCCTGCTTGCCATCCATCTGACGATGCTGCCGCTCCGCCCCTATATCAAACATCTCGGCCAGCCGCCGGTAAGCGCGGAAGAGAGCAAGTGGATTAAAGAGATGCAGAGCTGGTGGCGGCAGGAGGAGGGTTATCGCTCGATCCAGTCGACAAAGCCGATGGCGCTCGCCTTCTCGCTGATGGACAGCCCGGCTGGTCTCGCGGGCTGGCTCGCCGATAAATATTATCGCCTCGGCGACACCGACAAGACCGACACGATGGAAGGCATGATCGCGCGCTTCCCCTTCGAGACGATCCTGACCCAGCTTTCAATCTACTGGTACACGGGCACGATCAACACCGCGAACACGCTCTACAAGGCAGGCCCCGCCGAAGGGTCCGGCGCGCTGAAACCCGGCGAGAAGGTGACGGTGCCGACCGCTTATTCCGAATATCCGATGGACACGCTGCCGTTGACGCCGCGCTCATGGGCGGAGCGTGGCTACAACATCGCGCGCTGGCGCATCATGGAAAAAGGCGGTCATTTCGCGGCGATGGAAGAGCCCGAGCTTTTCGCCGACGACGTGCGCGACGCCTTCGCCGAGATGCTCTAGCTCGTCCAGTCAGGCACACCCGCGCCGATGTCGATCCAGTGCGTCGCCTCGCGCGACAGGATCTGATAGCTGTGCTCGCCGAAGCCAACGGTTTCGATGGAGCAGAAATAGCTCAGGATCATGTCGTGTCCGGCCTCCTCATGGGACATGGGCAGCGTTACGACTTCCGCCTTCACGATGGTCCCGTCGGAATGGCGCGCGGTCAGCAGATTGCGCCGTCCGCAAGGGCGGTTGCATTGCTCCTCCAGAAGCCGGAGATAAGCCTCGCGCGTTCCCGGCGCCTGTAGTTCCAGCATATTGGCGCCCGTCGGATCGAAGCCCATCGCCGCGCAAACGGCGGTGCCGGCAAGCCGCATATCGATGCGGGCCCGCGACCAGATTTCGAGAATGGTAACGGCGCGCATTAAATCGCGGATGCGCTCGGGGCTGAAAGACTTCCGGTCCGGGACGAGATTTTTCTTGGGCAAACTGTCCCAATAGTTGAAGAACCGGCGCGCACCTTCGGTACGCAGACCATCATGCCTGGCGTTCATCGACGAGTTCTCCGCGCCGGTCAAGAGAGCGGCCAGGCTACGCGGCTCGCAACTCACCTAAATTATGACGAATACAGATCATCTATCCGCGCTGAGTAACATAAACGCGGAGATACTGCACAAGGTTTCACAAATTTATTTTTGTCCCAAACTGGGAAGACTACGGACTATTTTCAACGCCGCGCAGGAATGCCCGCGCCGATGTCGATCCATTCGGTGTCTTCGAAATTGAGAACCTGATATCCGCCCTCTTCAAAACCCACGATATCGATGGTGGTGAAATAAGACAGGATCATGGGATGGCCGCCCGCCGCATGATGCATCGGCAAGGTCACCGCTTCGGCTCGCGTCACGATGCCGTCGGCATGGCGCATCTTGACGATGTTGCGCCGTCCGCAAGGCCGCGTGATCTGCTCCTCGATGAGAGGCACATAAAGCGCCCGCGCCTCGGGCGATTGCAGATCGAGATAATTCTGCCCCGTCGGATCGAAGCCCAGCGCTTCGCAGGCACCGGGCCCCATCAGATGCAGATCGATCCGCTCGGGCGAAATCACTTCGAGAATGGTCATGGTCGGCAGTTCGTGGAGAATGTCGGCGTTGAACGAAGCGCGGTCGGGCAGCAAGCCGGTCTTCGGCATGCCGTTCCAGAAATCGAAGAACCGCCGCGCGTCCCTCGAATGCAACGCCACATGACTCATATCCCCTACCCTCTACATGTCGCCGGGTCAGGAAAGATCGGGGACGCCCGCCCCGATGTCGATCCATTCCGTATCTTCGAAATTCCTGATTTCGTAGGCGCCT
>DASYEM010000106.1:0-8154 GCA_036499025.1 Parvibaculum sp.
CGATATCATTCCGATCGCGCTGAACTACCTGCACATCGATCCGAATTCGACCAAGCCGGAGGATCTGGAAAAGGCGAAGGCTCTGTTGATGAGCATTCGCCCCTACATCAAGTATTTCCACTCCTCGCAATACATCACCGACCTTGCGAACGGCGATGTTTGCCTCTCGCTCGGCTGGTCGGGTGACATCTTCCAGGCGGCTTCCCGCGCCACGGAAGCCAAGAACGGCGTCGAGATCGAATACAAGATCCCGAAAGAAGGCACGATGATCTGGTTTGACAACATGGTCATTCCGAAAGACGCGCCGCATCCCGACGCTGCTCTTGCCTGGATCAACTTCAACCTCCGCCCGGAAATCGCGGCGGCGAATTCCAATTTCGTCGCTTACGCCAATCCGGTCCCGGCGTCGAAGCCATTGATGGACAAGGCCGTCTCGGAAAATCCGTCGATCTATCCCTCGAAGGATGTGATGGACAAACTCTTCGCCGTTCCGACAAAGGATGAAAAGTTCAACCGCCTCCAGACTCGAGCGTGGTCGACCATCCGAACAGGCGAATAACGTCTCAAGCGGCCCCGGCAGGTTCAACCTCCGGGGCCGTTTTCATATTGGGAGCGCGAGAGTGACGGACGTGCAAACACAAGGCGTAACGCTGGCGGATCGGGTGATGGGATCGCTGGCAAAGGTCGGATTGACCGGACGGCGCATCGTTATCGGCGTGCCGCTGATCTGGCTCTGCTTGTTCTTTCTGTTGCCGTTCCTGATCATCATGAAGATCAGCGTCTCGACGCAGATCATAGCCATTCCGCCCTTCACACCGCTCTTCGACTGGAGCGCCGGCGGCTGGATTCCGGGCCTCCATATCGACTGGTCGAACTACAGCTATCTGTTTGAAGATCAGCTCTATATCGGCGCCTATTTCAATTCGGTCCGCATCTCGTTCATCTCCACCTGCATTTGCATATTGATTGCCTATCCGATGGCCTATGGCGTCGCGCGCGCGCCGGAGAGTTGGCGCAATCCGCTATTGTTGCTGATTGTGCTGCCGTTCTGGACGTCATTGCTGCTGCGCGTCTATGCCTGGATCGGCCTACTGAAAAACAACGGCATCATCAACAATGTGCTGATCTGGCTCGGCGTCATCAACGACCCCTTGCCGATGATGAACAACGCCTTCTCGGTCTATGTCGGCATCGTCTATTCCTATTTGCCCTTCATGCTGCTCCCGCTTTATGCAGCCTTGTCGCGTCTCGACTTCACGCTGCTCGAGGCGGCCAGCGACCTCGGTGCGTCGCGCACGCGCGCCTTCCTCAGCATCACATTGCCGCTCTCGATACCGGGTGTCATCGCCGGCGCGATGCTGGTCTTCATTCCGGCCGTTGGCGAGTTCGTCATTCCGTCGCTTCTTGGCGGCACGGCGGTCACCATGATCGGACGCGTCATCTGGGACGAATTCTTCAGCAATCAGGCTTGGCCTGTTGCTTCCGCCGTCGCCGTGGCGCTGATGCTCTTTCTGGTCGTGCCCATCATGATCTATCAATACTCGCAGAACCGCTCGGAGGCCCGCACATGAACAAGTCAGGTCTCTCGCCCTTCGTTCTGGTCTGCATGATTTTCGGCTTCGTCTTTCTCTACGCGCCGATCATCATGCTTATCGCCTTTTCTTTTAACGCTTCGAAGCTTGTCACCGTTTGGGCGGGCTTCTCGACCAAATGGTATGTCGCGCTGCTGCATGACGATCAGATTCTCGGGGCTGCCTATCTGAGCTTCAAAATCGCCTTCATCAACGCCTGTCTGTCTCTCATCATCGGCACCATGGCTGCTTTCGCTCTGGTGCGGTTCGGCAAGTTTCTCGGCCGTGGTGTGATGATCCAGTCGATTTCGTCGCGTCTCGTTCTGCCCGACGTCATTCTCGGCCTGTCGATCCTGCTGCTTTTTGTTTCGCTGCAAAACGCTATCGGTTGGCCGGCGCAGCGCGGTGTGATGACCATCATCATCGCCCATGTCACATTTTCTTCGGCCTATGTAGCCATCGTCGTGCAAACGCGGCTCGCGGGTCTCGACCGCTCCTTCGAGGAAGCGGCCTTCGATCTTGGTGCTGGTCCCTTCACTGTATTCCGCACCGTCACCTTGCCGATGATTGCGCCATCGCTTCTCGCGGGCTGGCTGCTTGCCTTCATTCTGTCCTTCGACGATCTCGTCATTGCGAGCTTCGCCTCAGGTCCGAGTGCGACGACCTTGCCGATGGTGATTTTCTCCAAGGTGCGCCTCGGCCTCAACCCGGAGGTCAACGCGCTGGCCACCATCATTGTCGCGGTTGTCGCGGTCGGTGTGATCTTTGCCGGGCGCGCGTTGCAGAACCAGGCGGATCAGCGCGCGGGCGGCAAAGCCTGACGGCTCAGGCTTTTGGCGGCCAGGGGATGAAGGCGCTGGTCTTGCGCATGTAATCCGCATAAGCAGGTCGCGAGCGCTGCACCCGGCGTTCGAGCAAGGCCGCGCCGCTCCATTTGACCAGCAGGAACGTCATGACCAGCGGTCCCGGCAGGCTCATCCAGCCGTAAGGCGCTTCGCAGGCGACGAGATAACAACCCCACCAGAAGCAGAGATCACCGAAGTAATTCGGATGCCGCGTATAGCGCCACAAACCGCTATCGAGCACCTTTCCGCGGTTGGCCTCGTTGCCCTTGAAGCGCGCAAGCTGCCAGTCGCCGACGCTCTCGAAAAGAATGCCGATAACGGCAAGCGCGGCGCCCGCCATCGCCAGAACGCCGAGCCCGCCCCCTGCGCCATATTGCCCGAGTTGAAGCGGCAGCGAGACGATCCACATCAGGATGCCTTGCAACAGGAAGACAGTCCTCAGCGTGTGGAGATGCACATTCCCCTTCGCCTTTTTTGTCAACGAAACGTAACGACCGTCCGCGCCTTCGCGCCGCCAGCGCCACAACAGATAAAATCCAAGGCGCAGGCCCCAGACGACGACAAGCGTCGTCAGAACTTGCTGATGCAATCCTCCGAAAGGAAACAGCCGCATCGTCACGCAACTGACGAGCACGAAACCGAAAGCCCAGAAACTGTCGATGAAACTGACGTCACGCAATGGAATGCTGATGAGCCATAACACCAGCATCATCGCCGCCACCGCGCCGAAATTGGCTGCGAGCAGCGTGCTCGCATGTATCGTTTCATATTCCATCATTTCCCCCCGGTTTTGCCTTCACTCTAGAACTGGGGACTATGGCCTGCAATGATGCGTCAACAGCGACAGCGGCCGAATGCATGTCGCGATAAAAGGGAGCATGGACCATGCAGGACATCCATTATCGCAGCCTGATGAGCGTATCCGCCGACATTCATCGCGGTTCGCTATCGCCCGTTGAGGTGACCAAGGCGCTTCTCGCAAGGATCGAGAAACTGGAGCCCGGTCTGCACGCCTTTGCAACCGTCACGGCAGACGCGGCGCTGGCGCAGGCAAAGGCGGCGGAGAGCGAGATTTCGCGCGGCATGGATCGCGGCCCGCTTCACGGCATCCCCATCGCGGTAAAGGATCTCTGCTTCACGAAGGACGCGCCGACAGGATCCGGCACGACCATTTATCGCAACTGGACGCCGGACTATGACGCGACGGTTGTCGAGCGCTTGAAGCGCGCAGGGGCCGTCATTCTCGGCAAGCTGCAATTGACCGAAGGCGCGACCGGCCATCACCACCGGGACATCACGCCGCCCGTCAATCCTTGGAATGCGGGTCACTGGACCGGCGTGTCGTCGAGCGGCTCCGGCGTCGCGACGGCGGCGGGCCTCTGCTTCGGTTCACTCGGTTCCGACACGGCGGGCTCCATCCGTTTTCCGTCCGCCTGTTGCGGCTTGACCGGCATCAAGCCCACCTGGGGCCGGGTTAGCCGTTACGGCATTTTCCCGCTCGCGGAATCGCTCGACCACATCGGACCGATGACGCGGAGCGCCGCGGATGCCGCCGCGATCCTCGGCGTCATCGCAGGCGCTGACGCGAACGACCCGACTGCGGTCCTCGCGCCTGTGCCGGATTATCTCGGCGAACTCGCGCGCGGCGTCCGTGGTCTGCGCATCGGCATCGACTGGTCATATGCGGGAGAAGGCGTCGATCCCGTTGTGCTCGCAGCGGTAAAAGACGCGCTCGCCGTCTTCGCCTCGCTCGGCGCGGAGATCAGGGAGATCGCCTTTCCTTCACCCGGCAGCATTCTCGCCAATGCGCTGACCCTGATGACGGCGGAGGTGGCGGAAAGCCATGCGGCAACATTCCCGTCGCGCAAGGCGGACTATAGCCCCGGCCTGGCTGGCCTGCTCGAAATCGGCCGCACGACGAGCGGCATCGATCTCTTCCGTGCGCAGAAAGAACGCTGGGCTTTTTCGGGACGCCTCGCCGCCGTTTTCAACGATGTCGATATGATCCTCGTGCCGGCCATCGGCTCGACCGTACCGACATTCGAGGATGCTGAAGCAGCGATGGCGGATCCCGTTGGAGGCTTGCCGTCATTGCTGCGTTTCACTCTCCCGTTCGACGCGTCGGGCAGCCCGTCAATCACCTTGCCGGGCGGGCGCGATGGAAAAGGACTTCCCATCGGCCTCCAGCTCATCGGCCGTCATCTGTCGGAAGACGTTCTCTGCCGCGCCGGTTATGCCTTTCAACAAGTGACCGACTGGCACACGGCGCACCCCGCTCTCTCTCAGGCGGGTTGCGCCCCGAGTTCGAGTTCCCGCGCCACCTGGGCGACGACGGCGCGGTTGTCGTGATCCCAGGGATGGAAGTCGGCACGGAAATAGTCGAAATAGGGACGCAGCAGGCCGTTATAAGGACCACCCTTGCCGAACATATAGCGCAGGCCGCCCGTCCATAGCTTGAAGCGCGAGCCTTGATGGTCGCGCAGCATGATTCGCATGTGGCGAAACGTATCCCAGAAAAACTCCACCGTGATGGCGATCATCAGCCACCGCCGCAGGCTGAGCTTGCCGCCCACCGCGCGATAGACATCGAAGGCGACGGCTTTATGCTCGCTCTCTTCGATCGCATGCCAGCGCCACAGCGCCGCCATTTCCGGGTGTGCGCCCGCCAGCGCCTCAGGCTGCCGCAGCAGCGAATCCGCGAGCATCGCCGTCCAGTGTTCATAGGCAACCGTCGAGGCGAGATGCGAAATCGGCGGCAAGGTCTTCAGCGCCCAGGCCTGCCGGCGGCGGATCGGGTCTTCCAGCTTTTCCAGCGGATAGCCGCGCGAGGCGCATAGCGTCTCGTTATATTTCTGATGCTCGCGGCGATGGATCGATTCCTGCGCCGTGAAGCCACGCACATCGTCGGCGAGTTTCGGATCCGTGACCCGGCTGCGGTAATGCTTAACGCTGTCGATGAAATGCTGCTCGCCGATAGGGAACATGATCGAAAGCGCATTGTAGAACGCCGTCTTGAACGCATCGCCGCCATGCCAGTCGCTCGCCAGCGGTTCGACATCGAAATTGAGATTGCGCGGCTTGATCGAGATATCGGCTGGCGTGCGTGATGCGTGAGTGGAGGTCATGGGCGGTGCTCCTGTCGGGCTGACGCGCTTCGTTGCAGTGAATGTAGGAAGAGGCAGGCGGGCTTGTAGGGTCAGATCAGGAAAACCGGGGGGTCATATGTGGCCATCCGCGATCTTTATAAAAATCCGGCCCGGCTTGAGGAGAAGCCGGGCCGGTTCGTTTCCGCGCCGCTGCGGGGGGATGCGGAGGCGCAGATAGTTCAGAACGTGTAGGACGCGGAAATGCTGGCGAAATCCTTGTCATACATCGCGTTGCGATATTTGGAGCCGAAGCTCGATGAGTAATCGAGGCTGAGCTTGTAGACCGACTTGTAATCCACATCGACGCCGAGCCCGATCGTCTTCACGCCTTCGACAAAGCCCGGTCCGACGGGGCCAGCGGAATAACCTTTGACGTCATGCGCGAAGAAAACACGCGGAGACACCGTATAGGGCGTTCCGAGGAAGGAGTTGTATTGAAGCATCGCAAGCAGGCGATAGCCCCAGGAGAACGACGTCGCATATTGCGGCGTCAGCGAGCAGGTGCCTTCGCCTATGCAAGCATCGCCGAGGGCTTCCGCCATGCCCGGGTTCGAGTGAGTCTCGCCCGAACGCGGCGCCATGAAGCGATTGTTGTTCGCATCGGGCAGATATTGCAGACCGGCATTGGCGACGGCGATCAGCAAATCCGCACCCGTCGCATGCACCAGGAAGTTTGAAGGCGTGAAGGTGCTGAGCGTATAGGTCTGGGCGACCAGCGCCTTCGTCCTGCGGAAGCCTGGAATGGCGTCGCCCGGCGTGACGGGTGCACCCTGATAAATGTCGGGTTCGCCCGGCTGCGCGGTGAAGCCGGCATTCTCGAAGTCGGCGCCCAGCAATTCCGTCGTATCGATCTGGAACGGCATGTTGGGATAGTAGGCGATGTCGCCGGAGATGGCCGTGCCGTTCAGGATATTCATCGTCGTGTTGAAGCTCGACCCGATCATATGAATGTCTTTGACATATTCAGCGAGAAGATACTTGCCGCTCGTGCGGGCATCGAGGCCTTCAGCTGCGCCGCAGGTCGAGATCGGCTGACCGGCTTCGTCGTTAAGCGCCGCAAGTGTACAGGCCGGGCTGTGCATATTGCCGCCCGCCAAAGCGGAGACCGTCGACAGGGCGGCCTGATTGCTGTTGGAAGTGAAGGTGCCGATCGGCAGCTTGTTGTGGAAGTTGACGAAGTAGAGACCGAGATCGGTGCCCTGATTGAGCCAGTCGGCGAAGTAGCGCAGCGCCGCGCCCCACTGTCCTTGCTCACCGGGATTTTGCGATGCGCCGCGTGGCACGAATAGCGGATCGGTCAGGCCGGTCGTCGAGCGCGGGCTACCGTCCGCGTTGGAGTAGAATTCGCCGTTGCTCATCGCATAGCCGCAACCGTCGGCCAGCGCATCGCTCGGCGCGAAGAACGTGCCGCAGGGCGGCAACGGACTCTTTTCCCACTCGGCAATATACATGGCTTCGAACGTGAAGTTCGCCGGCAGGCCGAGGCTTGCATAAAGCGTTGCTTGCGGCAGGAAGACTTCCTTGAGTTCCGTGCCCGGCTTTGTGAAGGCGGCGACGTCGAGCGGCAAATATGAAGAAACGCCACCCTGAATGAAGAGACTTTCGCCCCAGTTCACGACTTGACGCCCGACACGCACGTTGAGCGGCATATCGCCGAAGATATTGAAGTTGCCATAGGCGAAGGCGTCGAGAAGCTTTGCCTGGCGCAATTCGCGATTATAGGAATCGTCGCCGCGATAGGCGTCGCGCAGGTCGCGGCGCTGCGCATTCGGCGCGGCGATCGGGCCGTAATTCCCGCTGCCGTCGCCGAGGTCATAGGCCACGGGATCCCAATAGGCCTTGGCGCGAACGAAGACGCCGTAGTTCTGCCACTTGGCGTCCATTTCTTCGAGAACCTTGAGCGGCGCGGAAATAAGCTGCCCTTGCTCGACATTGATGTCGCCGTCATCGGAATTGACGTCGTAATCCGTGCCGTTGGAGGCATGGCAGCCGCCGTTGTAAACCGAGATGTGGTCGCAATCCTGTTTGGAAGTGCGGATGCTGGCTGCGGCGGAAACCGTCGTGCCCAGACTGACGTTGACGTCGCCGAAGGTGAACTCCGTCGCCGCGGCTGGCTTGGCGAGAAACACGGTTGCAGCAATTGCAAGCACCGGCCCGCATGATTTGATGAAGAAGCTTACTGAAGGCCGCATATTTCTCCCCTTTGCGACTATTTCTTTGTTCCGCACTCGAACTTGTTCTTTTCTTTTGTTCACACGGTTTGTCGGAAAATGTGTGAATCGAACTCGTGTAGTTGCGAGCGCTCTATTTCAGAAATATTGTCGGCATGGGGTGAGGTCAGATGCGGCCAATGGGGGGGTCAAATGTGGACGGAGCATGAAAGTCCAACCGGCGTACATATTCGCACTCACGCGCACAATTCGTGAGCTTGGTCACGATCCGTCGTCTCTTGCCCCGCAAGAGCAGACGCTGGAAGAGCATGAGTTCTACAAACTCTGTGAAAGCGCTGCGGCGCTTGCACAAGATCCGACGCTCGCGCTGAGATTCGGCGCCGCGCTTCATCTGGGATCACACGGTCTTCTCGGAAATGCA
>DASYEM010000107.1:0-5641 GCA_036499025.1 Parvibaculum sp.
TGAAATAGACATGCTGGCACGGTATGTGGCCCGGCTTGCAAAGAAGGACTGACGCTCGTGTACAAGGAATATCTCTCGTCCATCGAAGAGGTGATCGAGGACGCCCGCAACGGAAAGATGTTCATTCTCGTCGATGCGGAAGACCGCGAGAACGAGGGTGATCTCGTCATTCCGGCCCAGATGTGTACGCCGGAAGCGGTCAACTTCATGGCGAAGTACGGTCGCGGGCTGGTCTGTCTGACGCTGACCGGCGACCGGGCCAAACAGCTCAATCTGCAGTTCATGTCGTCGAACAACCAGTCGCGCAACCAGACGGCCTTCACCGTCTCCATTGAAGCGCGCGAAGGCATCTCGACCGGCATCTCCGCGCATGATCGCGCGCATACGGTCTCCGTCGCCATCGATCCGACCAAGGGCCAGAACGATATCGTCTCGCCTGGCCATGTCTTCCCGCTGGTCGCCAAGGATGGTGGCGTGCTTGTTCGCGCCGGCCACACCGAAGCCGCCGTCGACATCGCGCGTCTCGCCGGTCTTTATCCAGCCGGCGTTATTTGCGAGATCATGAACGACGACGGCACCATGGCGCGTCTGCCCGATCTGGTGCAGTTCGCGCAGTTGCATGGGTTGAAGATCGCGACCATCGCGGATCTCATCGCCTATCGCCGCCGCTACGACCACTTCATCCATCGCGCCATCGAGACCGAGCTTGAGAGCAAGTACGGCGGCGAGTTCAAGATGATGGTCTATCTGAACACCGTCGAATATGCCGAACACATCGCGCTGGTGAAGGGCGACATCTCGACGCCGGAGCCGGTTCTGGTGCGCATGCACGCGACCAACGTCTTCGACGACATTCTCGGCGCTTCGGGCTCTCGCTCCGATCTGCTGAAAGAATCGATGCAGATGATTTCGGACGAAGGCCGGGGCGTGATCGTTCTGATCCGCGACACCACCGCGACGGTGGTTTCCGACCTGCTGCTGCGCAAGGGCGAAGCGCTCGATCAGGGCATGCCGCGCCGCCTGCGCGAATATGGCGTCGGCGCGCAGATCCTTCTCGATCTCGGGGTCCATGAGATGATCCTGCTATCGGACACGGACCGAAGCATTGTCGGCCTCGAAGGCTACGGCCTCAGCGTTGCCGGCCAGCGTCCCATCAGCCCGCAGAAACGGGCGGCCAAAGACAAGGCAAAGGAGACCGCGTCGTGAGCGCCAGCCAGGCCCATATCCTGATCGTCGAAGCCCGCTTTTATGACGATCTCGCCGACGAGCTGGCGCGTGGCGCCATAGCGGCCATTGAGGCGCGCGGCGCGACCTATACGCGCGTTTCGGTGCCCGGCGTTCTGGAAATCCCTGCGGCCATCAAATTCGCGCTGGATGCGATGGCGCATGGCGGCCAGACCCGCAGGATCGACGGTTTCGTGGCGCTTGGTTGCGTCATTCGCGGGGAGACGACCCACTATGATATAGTCTCCAACGAGTCCGCACGTGCTCTGATGGACCTGTCGGTTGAGCGCTCGCTGGCGCTCGGCAACGGCATCCAGACGGTCGAGAATGGCGAGCAAGCCTGGGCGCGCGCCAAGGTGGACGACAAGAACAAGGGCGGCGGTGCGGCCAATGCCTGTCTCGATATGATCGACCTTCGTCGCAGCCTCGGCGCCTGAGTTTTTTGAAAGTCTAGTTTCGCATGTCTTCTGTCCCCGCCAAACCGGCTGCTTCGCTCGATACGGGTGCACGCAGCGCCGCGCGTCTCGGCGCGGTGCAGGCGCTCTATCAGATGGACATGGTGGGCACCGAGCTTGACGATATTGTCGAAGAGTTCGTGCATCATCGTTTCGGTCAGGAGATCGAAGGCGAAACCTATAACAGCGCGGACGAAGCGCATTTCTCCGACGTTATTCGCGGCGTGGTGCGCGAACAGCGCGAAATCGACGTTGCCATCAACGAGGCGTTGGCTAAAGGCTGGACGCTGGCCCGGCTCGACGCGACCTTGCGTGCCGTGTTGCGTGCGGGCGTCTATGAGCTTCGCCGCTGCAAGGATATTCCGGTGAAGGTCGTCATCAACGAATATGTCGATGTCGCTCACGCCTTCTTTGAAGGCGACGAGCCGGGCGTCGTCAATGCGGTGCTGGACAGGCTGGGCGCCAGCCTGCGCAAGTAGCGGGCGAGCGGACATGACGCCGCGCCCCGATGAGTTCACCCTGATCGCCGATCTTTTCGCGCCGCTTGCAGCGGACGCAATCGGCGCTTACGGCCTCAAGGACGATGCGGCTTCCTTCAGCCCGAGCGCAGGCATGGATCTCGTCCTTACCGTCGATGCACTGGTCGAAGGCGTTCATTTTTTGCCCGGCGATCCGGCGGACAGCATTGCTCAAAAGCTTCTCCGTGTGAGCCTTTCCGATCTTGCCGCCAAGGGCGCGACGCCGCGCGGTTATCTCCTCACAACCGCCTGGACCAAAGACACGCCGCTCGACTGGATGAAGAGTTTTGCGGCGGGTCTTGCGCGCGACCAGCGGAGCTTCGACATAGCGCTCTGGGGCGGGGATACGGTCTCGACCCCCGGTCCGTTGACCTTCTCGCTCACCGCCATCGGCGAGGTTCCGCAGGGACGTATCCTGCGCCGTGGCGGGGCGCGGGCAGGGGATGCGCTCTTTCTGACCGGAACAGTCGGTGACGCTGCACTGGGCCTCGCCGCGGCGCAGCAGAAGCTTGCTGCGACCGACGACGACAAGGCCGCTTTGATCGCCCGTTACCGGCTCCCTGAGCCTCGTGTGAGTGTTGGTCCACAGCTTCTCGAGATCGCTCATGCGGCGCTCGACGTTTCCGACGGGTTGATGGCGGACCTCAAGCATCTATGCGACGTCTCCGGCACAGGCGCGCGGATCGATGTTTCGAGCTTGCCGCTGTCTCCGGCGGCGGATCGCTGCCTCGCGGGTGCCCCATCGCTCATCGAACAAATCCTCGCCGGCGGCGACGATTATGAAATTCTCTTTGCCGCCCCCGCTGAAAAATCCTCTGAAATCGATTCTCTCGCAGCCCGGACGGGTGTTCGGATAACCCGTATCGGCAGCGTGCTCGACGCAAGGGAAGGGCTGTCCGCCGTCTCTGCCTCCGGCGAGCCGCTGGTGCTCAAACAACTGGGATTTCGGCACTTTTAGGCTCGCTCGACGCATCCAAAAAGCCAGACGAAAAGCCCCCGCCGGTTGCTTTCCCAACCCGCATTTGGCATCTTCCCCGCCAATTGTGCTTCGACAGGGGGGAGGGGCCTCGGCCGGATTTTCCGGCTCCGGTTCGAATTCCCACAAGAAAACCAAGGACAAAACAATGAGCACCACATTGTGGGCAATCATCGGCTGCGGTGGTCTGGCGATCATCTACGGCATTCTGGCAGGACGCTCCGTCCTGGCTGCTGATGCGGGCAATGCCCGCATGCAAGAAATCGCGGCGGCGATTCAAGAAGGCGCGGGCGCCTATCTCAACCGCCAGTACACGACCATCGGCATCGTCGGTATCGTGATCTTCGCTCTTATCTCCTATCTGCTCGGCATCAAGGTCGGTGTCGGCTTCCTTGTCGGCGCGACGCTGTCGGGCGCAGCCGGCTACATCGGCATGCTCGTCTCGGTTCGCGCCAACGTGCGCACCACGCAGGCTTCGAGCAAGAGCCTCGCGGCGGGCCTGTCCATCGCCTTCCGCGCGGGCACGGTCACGGGCATGCTCGTCGCCGGTCTCGCGCTTCTCGCGGTCTCGGTCTATTTCGGCGTCCTGACCGGTTACCTCGGCTACGAGCCGAATTCGCGTGAAGTGATCGATGCGCTCGTCGCTCTCGGCTTCGGCGCTTCGCTGATCTCGATCTTCGCCCGTCTCGGCGGCGGCATCTTCACCAAGGGTGCGGACGTCGGCGGTGATCTCGTCGGCAAGGTTGAAGCAGGCATCCCTGAAGATGATCCGCGCAACCCGGCGACCATTGCCGACAACGTCGGCGACAATGTCGGCGACTGCGCGGGCATGGCGGCCGACTTGTTCGAGACCTATGCGGTGACGCTGGTCGCGACCATGGTTCTCGCCTCGATCTTCTTCGCGGGCGACCAGGTGACGAACCTGATGACCTATCCGCTGGCCATCGGCGGCTCGTGCATCATCACCTCGATCATCGGCGTGTTCTTCGTCCGTCTGGGCAAGAGCAACAACATCATGAACGCTCTCTATAAGGGTTTCGTGGCTTCGGCGGTCTTGTCGCTGGGCGCTCTCTATCTCGTCACCAAAGAAGTCGTCGGCCTCGACTCGGCCTTCACCGTCGGTACGCTTTCCTTCACCGGCTGGGATCTCTTCTATTGCGGCGTCTCGGGTCTGGTCGTCACAGGCCTGATCATCTGGGTCACGGAATACTACACGGGCGTCAACTTCCGCCCTGTGAAGAGCATCGCCCAGGCCTCTGTCACGGGCCACGGCACGAACGTCATTCAGGGTCTCGCGATCTCGATGGAAGCAACGGCCATGCCCGCGCTCATCATCGTCGTCGGCATCCTGGTGACCTACAGCCTTGCCGGCCTCTTCGGCATTGCCATCGCCGTCTCGACGATGCTCGCGCTCGCGGGCATGGTTGTCGCGCTCGACGCCTTCGGTCCGGTCACGGATAACGCAGGCGGCATCGCCGAAATGGCCGACCTTCCGGCCTCGGTGCGTAAGACGACCGACGCGCTCGACGCCGTCGGCAACACGACGAAAGCCGTCACCAAGGGCTATGCGATCGGTTCGGCGGGCCTCGGCGCGCTGGTTCTTTTCGCGGCCTATACGCAGGACCTGAACTTCTTCTCGGCCTCGCCGGAACTCTACCCTTACTTTGAAGGCGTGGTGCCGGACTTCTCGCTCTCCAACCCTTACGTCGTGATTGGTCTCTTCCTCGGCGGTCTGCTCCCCTACCTCTTCGGTGCGATGGGCATGACTGCGGTGGGCCGTGCGGCTGGGGCGGTCGTTGAAGAAGTACGCCGTCAGTTCAAGGCCGATTCGGGCATCATGGCCGGCACATCCAAGCCTGACTATGCGCGCGCGGTCGACATGCTGACCAAAGCGGCGATCAAGGAAATGATTATTCCTTCGTTGCTGCCGGTTCTGTCGCCGATCGTTCTCTACTTCATCATCCTGCAGATCGCGGGCAAGTCGGAAGCCTTCTCGGCTGTCGGCGCGATGCTTCTCGGCGTCATCGTCACGGGTCTCTTCGTGGCGATCTCGATGACCTCGGGCGGCGGCGCCTGGGACAATGCGAAGAAGTACATCGAAGACGGTCACTTCGGCGGCAAGGGCTCAGACGCTCATAAGGCAGCTGTGACCGGCGACACGGTTGGCGATCCTTACAAGGACACCGCCGGTCCGGCCGTCAACCCGATGATCAAGATCACGAACATCGTGGCGCTTCTCCTGCTCGCCGTTCTCGCTCACCAGTAAGAGCGACGGCCTCCAGAAAGACCAAGGCTCCGCAGAGCGATCTGCGGAGCCTTTTTCTTGCGCGACGGTTTTGCTGCCGAACAGAAAAAAAGGCCCCGCGAATTTGCGGGGCCTTTCATTTCGCCAGCGGTGGCGATGAGTATCAGACGCCGCCCGGACGGCCCGGCACCGGTCCGCCGCTCTTCTTGCTGTCGTCTTTTTT
>DASYEM010000108.1:0-19420 GCA_036499025.1 Parvibaculum sp.
CCAGTGGTATTTCGGGCCGAAAAGGGCCATATAGCGACGATCATGGCAGGCAGCGGCGTTCACTTTCGGAAGATGAACGGGCTCGGCAACGACTTCGTCGTGCTGGACCTGCGGGCCCGCGCCCTGCCGCTCAACGAAACCATCGTCCGCGCCATCTCCGACCGCGAAACCGGCATCGGCTGCGATCAGTTCATCACCATCGAAAATCCGCGCCACGGCGGCGACGCCTTCATGGGCATCCGCAATCAGGACGGCAGCACGGTGGAAGCCTGCGGCAACGCCGCGCGCTGCATCGGCCAATTGCTCCTCGCGGAAACCGGCAAGGACGCCGTGACCATCGAGACGCTGGGCGGCGACACGGTGGCAAGCCACGGACCGGGCGAGACGATCACCGTCGACATGGGCGAGCCGCGCCTGAAGTGGAACGAGATTCCGCTCTCCGAAGAATTCCGCGATACGCGCGGCATCGAACTTGAAGTCGGGCCGCTGGGTGCGCCGCTGATGCATTCGCCCGCCGTGGTCAATGTCGGCAATCCGCATGCGATTTTTTTCGTGAAAGATCCCGATACCATCGATCTCGGCCGCATCGGGCCAATGCTCGAAAATCATCCGCTCTTTCCGCAGCGCGCCAATATCTCGGTGGCGCAAATCCTCTCGCCCGATCACATCAAGCTCAAGGTCTGGGAACGCGGCGCGGGGCTGACGCTGGCCTGCGGCACGGCGGCTTGCGCGACGGCGGTGGCGAGCGCGCGCAAGCGCCTGACGGGCCGCAACGTCACGATCAGCCTGCCGGGCGGCGACCTGACAATCGAATGGCGCGAAAGCGACAACCATATCTACATGACGGGTCCGGCGACGCTCGACTTCGAAGGCGAGCTTGACCAGCGCCTGCTCGGCGGGGCTTTCGCATGAGCAAGCCCGGCACGGAAATCATTACCTTCGGCTGCCGCCTCAACACGTATGAATCCGAAGTGATGAAGGATCACGCCGAGAAGGCGGGCCTCGACGGCGCGATTGTCTTCAACACCTGCGCGGTGACGAACGAGGCGGTGCGTCAGGCGCGCCAGGCGATCCGCAAGGCGCGCCGCGAAAACCCCGACGCGCGCATCATCGTCACGGGCTGCGCGGCGCAAATCGCGCCCGCCGATTTTTCGGAGATGCCGGAAGTCGATCTCGTCCTCGGCAATGCCGAAAAAATGAAGGCCGAAAGCTGGCAGCCCGCTTTGGCGCTCCACACCAATGAGCGCGTGCGCGTCAACGACATCATGTCGGTGACGGAAACGGCGGGCCATCTGGTGCAGGGCTTTGAAGGCCGGGCGCGCGCTTTCGTGCAGGTGCAGAACGGCTGCGATCATCGCTGCACCTTCTGCATCATTCCTTATGGACGCGGAAATTCGCGCAGCGTGCCCGCAGGCGAAATTGTGACGCAAGTGCGCACGCTGGTCGAGAACGGCTACCGCGAAGTCGTGCTGACCGGCGTCGATATCACCTCATATGGAAGCGACCTGCCGGGACGCCCTAGCCTTGGACAACTGGCGGCGCGCATTCTGAAACTCGTGCCGGAGTTGCAGCGCTTGCGTATCTCGTCCATCGACTCGATCGAAGCCGACGACGCGCTGATGCGCCTGATCGCCGACGAGGAACGACTGATGCCGCATCTGCATCTGTCGTTGCAGGCGGGCGATAACATGATCTTGAAGCGCATGAAGCGGCGTCATCTGCGCGAAGACTCGATCCGCTTCTGCGAGGAAGCGCGCCGCCTGCGCCCTGACATTGTTTTCGGCGCGGATTTCATCGCCGGTTTCCCGACCGAGACCGAAGAGATGTTTGAAAACACGATGCGGCTGGCGGACGAATGCGGCCTGACCTGGCTGCATGTCTTTCCCTTTTCGCCTCGCCCCGGCACGCCCGCCGCCCGGATGCCGCAACTCGACCGCGGCCTCATCAAGACACGCGCCGAACGCCTGCGCATGAAGGGCACGCAGCGCCTTGCCGCTCATCTGGATGCCGGGCTCGGCCTGACGCGGTCCGTGTTGATGGAAAGCGAAACTCTCGGCCGCACGCATCAGTTCACGCCGGTTCGCCTCGCGGGCGCGACGTTCCGCGCCGGAGACATTCTGCCGGTGCGTCTTGCCGCCCATGACGGCCAGAGCTTTGAAGGCCGCGTGGCCGCATGAGCGAGACGGACGCAAACAGCGACGAGCAGCAGAAGAAGCGCTCCTTCTTCCAGCGCATGAAGGAGGGCTTGTCCCGCTCCACGCGCACGATCTCGGACGGCATCACCGGCATCTTCACCAAGAAGAAGCTCGACCGCGCGACCTTGGACGAGTTGGAGGAATTGCTGATCGCCGCCGATCTCGGCCTCGACACATCGGCCGATATCGTCGCCGCCGTCGGCAAGGACCGCCACGACAAGGAAGTGACGGCGGAGGAAATCCGCTCCATCGTCGCCGGTGAAATTTCCAAAGTGCTGACGCCCGTCGCAAAACCGCTGGTGATCGACGCCACCAAGAAACCTTTCGTCGTGCTGATGGTCGGCGTCAATGGCGCAGGCAAGACGACGACGGCGGCAAAGATCGCGGCGCGCGCACAAGCGCAAGGCAAGAGCGTGATGCTGGCGGCGGGCGATACGTTCCGCGCCGCCGCCGTCGAACAATTGAAAGTCTGGGGCCAGCGCCTCAATGCGCCGGTCGTCTCGACAAAGATCGGCGGCGACGCGGCGGGCCTTGCTTATGAAGCTCTCGCCCGCGCCAGGGAAGAAAAGACCGATCTTCTGTTGATCGACACGGCGGGCCGCTTGCAGAACAAGGCGGACCTGATGTCCGAGCTTGAAAAGATCGTCCGCGTTCTCCGCAAGCTCGACCCCGATGCGCCGCATGCGACGCTGCTGGTGCTCGATGCGACGACGGGGCAGAACGCGATCAATCAGGTCGATATTTTCGGCAAGACCGCGAACGTCACCGGCCTCGTGATGACCAAGCTCGACGGCACGGCGCGCGGCGGCATTCTGGTCGCCATCGCCAAACGCTTCGGCCTGCCCGTCCATCTGATCGGCATCGGCGAGCAGATCGACGATCTGCAACCTTTCGACGCCGACGCTTTCGCCCGCGCCATCACCGGAGCAAACTGAGCGATATGAGCGAAACGAAACATCCCGGCGTCAAGACGCCGAGCGGCAATCAATTTTTGCGCATGGGGCTCGAACTCGGGCCGCTGGTCGTGTTCTTCCTGACGAACGCCAAGGCGAACCTGCTTTTCGGCAACGATCCCAAGCAGAATATCTATTACGCGACGGGCGCTTTCATGGTCGCCATCGCGCTGTCGCTCGGCTTTTCCTACGCGAAGTTTCGCAAGATCCCGACCATGCCGCTGGTCACGGGCGTCTTCGTTCTGGTCTTCGGCACACTGACCCTGGTGCTGCATGACGATGTTTTCATCAAGCTGAAGCCGACGCTGGTCAATTCACTCTTCGCCGTGGCGCTTCTCGGCGCGGCTTTTTTCGGCAAGCCGCTGATGAAGCAGCTTTTCGACGGCGCGCTCGATCTGACCGACGAGGGCTGGATGGTGCTCTCGAAACGTTGGGGCTTTTTCTTCGTCCTGCTCGCCATCCTGAACGAAGTGATCTGGCGGAATTTCTCCACCGACTTCTGGGTGAGCTTCAAGCTTTTCGGCATCATGCCGCTGACCCTCGTCTTCGCCATGGCGCAGGTCGGCGTGTTGACCCGCTATGCGGCAAAGAGCGACGAGACGGACACGAAGGCCGCCGAGTAGCCGCCGACGAGAGCCTCTCGCTGAGCTAATCCTTCAGAATATCGCGGTCCTTCGTTTCCGGCAGGAAGAGCATGCCGATGACGAAGCAGACGGCGGCGACGATGATCGGATACCAGAGCCCGTCATACATGCTGCCGGTGGCCGCGATGACGGCGAAGGCGATGGGCGGCATGAAGCCGCCGAACCAGCCATTGCCGACATGATAGGGCAGCGATAGCGACGAGTAGCGGATGCGCGTCGGGAAAAGTTCGACCAGCATCGCCGCGATGGGCCCATAGGTCATGGCGCCGAATATGACGAGAACGCCGATCAGCAGCATCACCATCGGCTCGTTGATGGCGCTGGTCTCGGCCTTGGCGGGATAACGCGCCTCGTCGAGCGCTTCGGCCAGAGCGGCGTCGAATTTTTCCGCCTTCGCCTTGGCGTCTTTTCCCTTGGCGTCATAGGAAACGATGACCGCGCCGCCGACGCGGATCTGCGCCGTCTTGCCGCTGACCGCCTCGTTCACATAAGGCACGCCGCGTTTGACAAGCGCGCTCTTGGCGACGTCGCAAGACGAGGTGAAGGCGGAGATGCCGACCGGATTGAATTGCAGCGAGCATTCGGCGGGATCGGCGGTGACGGTGACGGGCGCGGTCGTCTGCGCGAGCTCGAGCGCCGGGTTGGCGTAATGCGTGATCGCATGGAAGATCGGCATATAGCTCAGCGCCGCGAAGAGACAGCCCGCCATGATGATCGGCTTGCGCCCGATCGTGTCGGAGAGAACGCCGAAGATGACGAAGAAGGGCGTGCCGATGACGAGACCGCCGGCAACGAGAATGGTTGCGGTTTGCGGCTCGACCTTCAGAACCTGCGTCAGGAAGATCAATGCGTAGAACTGGCCCGTATACCAGACGACGGCCTCGCCCATGGACAGGCCGACCAGCGCCAGCAGCACGATCTTGAGATTGGGCCAGCGCGTGAAGCTCTCGCGCAGCGGCGCCTTCGACCCCTTGCCCTCGTCCTGCATTTTCCTGAAGGCAGGCGATTCATCGAGGCGCAGCCGAATCCAGACCGAGACGCCGAGCAGCACAACGGAAAGCAGGAACGGCACGCGCCAGCCCCAGACCGCGAAGTTCTCGGGCGATATGACGGACCGGCAGATCATGATGACGATCAGCGACAGAAAGAGCCCGACCGTCGCGGTCATCTGAATCCAGGACGTATAGGCGCCGCGCTTGCCGGGCGGCGCATGTTCGGCGACATAGGTCGCCGCCCCGCCATATTCGCCGCCGACCGCCAGACCCTGCAGCATGCGCAGCGCGATGAGACCGATCGGCGCGAGGATGCCGATGGAGGCATAATTGGGGAGCAGACCGATGAGGAAGGTCGAAACGCCCATAATCAGAATGGTGATGATGAAGGTGTATTTCCGCCCGACCAGATCGCCGAGCCGTCCGAAGACCAGCGCGCCGAAGGGCCGGACTGCAAAGCCCGCCGCGAAGACGAGAAGCGCGAAGATGAAGGCCGAGGTGTCGTTCAATCCGGCGAAGAATTGCTTGGAGAAGATCGCGGCCAGCGCCCCGTAGACGAAGAAGTCGTACCACTCGAACATGGTGCCGAGCGAGGAGGCGAAAATGACCCGCCGTTCGTCCGGCGTCATTCCGCCCGTGCGTTCCTCGATGACCGCTTCGTCAGACACGTCAGCCTCCCCGTTTTCTTCGAGGCGGAAGAATGCCGCGAACGGACGAACGGCGCCAGTGCGGCGGCTCTTATTATTAAATCCGGTTCATCTTGCCGGGGGACGGGCGGGAAACATGTTCCCGTTCTCCCCTTCGGGATTGACGAACGGCGTTATGATTTTCTGATCGGCGACCGAACGGAACTGCGTCAGCGCCCAGTAGACGCTGGGGAAAGCGAGCTGATCCCAGGGAATGGTCTCCCAATCGAAGAGCGCGACCTCCAGGCTTTCGACGCCGGGCGAAATCTCCGGCGTTAAAAGTTCGGCGCGATACATGATCTGCACCTGCGCGATGCGCGGAATGCTGTAGATCGCCAGCAGGTCGCGGATGCGGATGTCGGCATTGGCTTCCTCGCGCGCCTCGCGCCGGGCCCCGTCCTCGACCGTTTCTCCATGCTCCATGAAACCGGCGGGCAGGGTCCAGAAACCCTTGCGCGGCTCAATGGCGCGGCGGCAAAGCAGAAACGCGTCGCCATAGGTGACGACGGAGCCGACGACGATTTTCGGATTGTCGTAATGGATGAAGCCGCAACTGTCGCAGATGTCGCGCGGCAGGCTGTCCCCGGTTGGCACGCGCTGGCTAAACGAAAGTTCACGTTCCGATCCCGGCTCGCGGTGCTTCATGGCGCCCGGACGCGCCGCGCCCGGCCTGCCCGTCTCCACGCTCTTACCGACAGGATTGTTCTTGTCGATTTTCCCGGTATTTTGCTCGTCGAATGAACTTGTCATTTCAGCTTCTCGTTAATCCGCCCACGGAACTCCGGGCCGACCACCCTAAATTTGCATGTTCCGCACCCGTGCATTATGCGCAAAATCGGGTTTTGAATATATCATCCGCAACCGGAGAGCGAGCTGCGTCAATTTCGTTGCGAAGTATACTTGCGCAATGCCCCATCGTGGGTGCATATGAGGGAAATGCGGGGGCGCTGGTTCGAGACAATCACACGATTGGCTCACGAGTTCCTCTCAGTGGAACCCGGTCTAGCGAAGATACGCGGTTCCTGAATTTAATCACCCGGAGGATATAAGATATGGCAGGCAAGAAGTCGGCGGGAAGTTATGACCTCGAAACATCCCTCAGCCACTTGCTTCGGCGCGCGCAACAGTTCGCCTACGATCAGTTCGTGCAGCAGATGGGTGAAGGCGCGATTACGCCGCGCCAGTTCATCGTGCTCTTTGCAGTGAATGAAGAAGAGGGCCTGAGCCAGACCGATCTCGTCAATCGCACGGGCATCGATCGCTCGACGCTTGCCGACATGATCAGCCGTATGATCAAGAACGGTTTGCTCGCCCGCAAGCGCACGGCCGAAGACGCCCGCGCCAACGCCGTGCGTCTGACGGCTGCCGGCCGCCGCGCGCTCACCGGCACGTTGCCCCGCGCGCTCGCCGCCGAGAAAGCGTTGCTCGAACTTCTGCCCAAGACGGCGCAAGCCGATCTGATCCGCGGATTGAGCCATCTCGCCTCCGCCATCGGCAGCGCGAAAGAAGCCGAGAAGCCCGTGCGCGGTCGTGCGCCGCGCCGGACTGCAACCGTTGCGCGCAAGCGCCCGGCCGCAAAGCGCGTCGCCAAGCGCAAGGCGTCCTGATCCGACAATTCCGCCGCCGACGGTTCGTTTAAAACTCAGCGAACCGTCGCGGCGCGAAGCGCGGGCAAAATCTCATTGTCGACAATTTCAGGTGTGAGCGGGCCTACATGCTTGTAGGCGATGCGGCCCTTGCCATCGACGATGTAGGTTTCCGGCACGCCGTAAACCCCCCAGTCGATTGACGTCCGGCCCTTGGCATCCGCGCCGATGCGCGTGAACGGATTGCCGAGCTCGCCGAGGAAGCGCCGCGCCGATTCCGGCTGGTCCTTGTAATTGATCCCGTAGATCGGCGATGGCGTCAGGCCCTTGAGTTCGGAAAGCACCGCATGTTCCTCGCGGCAGGGCACGCACCACGATGCCCAGACATTGACGACGATGGGTTCGCCCTTGCCGAAATCCTTGTCGCTGAGGCCGGGCCGGTCGAGCCCGTCGATGGCGGGCAGTTCAAAGACCGGCACATAGCGCCCGATCAGCGCCGAAGGCACGCGGGACGGGTCGCCGCGAAAGACCGCGATCAGAAAAAATCCGGCAACGATGAGAAACGCCCCCACCGGAATAAGCGCACGCAACTTCATTTCAGATGATCCATGGACCGCGCGGGCGCACGCTTGCGCGCCCCGTCGCCTTCAAGCGCGGCGAGCAGCCCGCGCTGGCGTGTGAGATCGCGCCAGCTCGCGATGACGATGCCGAGCATGATGATGGCGGCCACCGCGTAAGCCGGCCAGACGAAAGCCGCATAGCCGCCCATGTCGAGATACTGCGCCATGCTCATGCCCCTGCTTTCGCCAGCCGCAAGGCGCGGACGCGGCGGCGCAGGATTTCGGCGCGCATGCGGACGAGAAGCAGCGTCACGAAAAAACAGGTGAAGCCGAGCGCCATGATGAGCAGCGGCACCAGCATGGAAGACGCGATCTGCGGCCCGTCGATGCGGAAAACGCTGGCGGGCTGATGCAGCGTGTTCCACCAGACGACCGAATAATGAACGATGGGCACGTTGATCGAACCGACCAGCGCGAGAACCGCCGCGGCGCGGGCGGCGCGCACCGGCTCCTCGATGGTCGCCCAGAGCGCGATATAGCCCAGATAGAGAAAGAACAGGATCAGCATGGAGGTCAGCCGCGCATCCCAGACCCACCACGCCCCCCACATGGGCCGGCCCCAGAGCGACCCGGTGACAAGCGTGATGAAGGCGAAGGCCGCGCCGATGGGCGCCGCCGATTTCGCGCAGACATCGGCGAGCGGGTGACGGAAGATCAGCGCAATAGCCGAGGCCCCCGCCATGATCATGTAGCCGAACATGCCGAGCCAGGCCGAAGGCACATGAATATACATAATACGGACCGTCTCGCCCTGCTGGTAGTCGGCGGGCGCGACGAAGAGCGCGAAATAGAGACCGGTGGCGATCAGCGCGAAAGTCAGGATCGCAAGCGGCGCGACGATCTTTTCCGACAGCGCCATGAAGCGGGCCGGATTGGCAAGCGCGTGGAACCGCTGGATCGAGGTCAGGTCTGACATAGGGGTCATTTAGCGGCGCGAGGCTCCCGAGGGCAAGGTGGCGAAGAGGTCATTTTGCCGCGTCATGTCTTGAGATTGGCGCGCAGCGCCGCCGCCGAGGCGACGGGACCGACGACGAGGCTCACCAGCGTCACCGCGCCGAGCAGCAACAGGCCTTGATGACCGGCGCCGGGGATCGCCGCCGCCCCACCTGCCGCCGCAACACCGAAAATGAGCACCGGGATATAAAAAGGCAGAACCAGCAGCGAGGCGAGAAGCCCGCCGCGCCGGACGCTGACGGTGAGCGCCGCGCCGATGGCGCCGAGAAAGCTCAAGGCCGGCGTGCCGATGAGCATGGCGAGCATCAGCGAGGGAAATTGCGCGACGCCGAGATTGAGCAAAAGCCCGAGCAACGGCGCGGCGATGACGAGCGGCAGACCGGTCGTCAACCAATGCGCGACGATCTTGGCGCAGACGGTGAGTTCGAGCGGCACGCTGCTCATCGTCAGAATGTCGAGCGTGCCGTCTTCATAGTCGGCCTGAAAGAGACGGTCGAGCGTCAGCAGCGAGGAGAGCAGCAACGCCACCCACAAAAGTCCCGGCGCGATCTGGCCGAGCAAATTGAGATTGGGCCCGATGCCGAGCGGCACGATGGCGACGACGACGAGAAAGAAGAAAACCGCCATGCCGCCACCGCCGCCGACACGCACGGCAAGCGCCACGTCGCGCACGATGAGAGCGAGAAAAGCGCGCGTCATGCGGGCACCCTGGCGTGCGAAAGATCGAGCGAAGAGGTGCGGGACAATCCGAGATCGTGATGCGTGGCGGCGATGAGGATGCCGCCGCCGACAAGATGATGCTCCATCGCCGCGACGAGACGCGCAAGGCTCGCCGCATCGAGCGCGACGCTCGGCTCGTCAAGAAGCCAAAGGGCACGCGGTGCAATCAGCAGACGCGACAGCGCGAGACGGCGGCGCTGACCGGCGGAAAGATAGGCGACGGGCAAATCGGCCAGCGCGTGAAGATCGAAAATCTCGAAAGCCGCGTCGATCCCGGCGCGGGTCCCGCCGAGAAAGTCGGACCAGAAACGCGCCGTGTCGCCAACGCTCATCGCGCTCTTCAGCGCATCGAGATGGCCAATGTAATGCGCCTGTTCAGCAAGCGCCGCTTCCGCCGCGCCGCCATTGAGCGTGAAACCGCCGCCCGCGATATCGACGAGACCGGCGATCTGACGCAGCAGGCTCGACTTGCCCGCGCCGTTCGGCCCCGTGACGACAAGGGCTTGCCCGCCCGCAACGGTGAAGGAAAGATTTTCAAAGACGATGCGCCCGCCGCGGATGCAGGCGAGGGTGTGCGCGGTGAGGCGAAGGGTGTTGATGTCAGGCATTGAGCCCACCCGACATCAATGTCCGAAAGCCCTCCCCCCTTGAGGGGGAGGGTTGGGTGGGGGGTTCGCTTCGCGAAATGGAAAGCATGCGACAAAGTATTTCCTCGGAGAGAAAGATTCTTTCGAAGAAGCCCCCCCACCCGGAACGCTTCGCGTTCCCGCCTCCCCCTCGAGGGGGGAGGAGAAGAGACTGGAAAGAGCGATGCAGTCTTTCCATCTCAAATCTCATCGAAACGTCCGCCACGCCCTTTGCCGGATGCAAAGCGCGCCGCGCCCTTGACCGTTTCGCCGCTCATCAAAACCTTGCGGCCATGTTCAAGCTCATTGGCGATGGCGCGGTCATAGGGCAGATCCCATTGCTCATAGGCCGACATGCGGTCGCCCTTGAGGCAGAGTTGCGGGAAGCGGGCGATGTCGGCGGCGAGCTTCTCGGCTTCGGCCCGCGCTTGCCCCTTCGCCACGATGCGATTGGCCAGACCCATTTGCAGCGCCTCGTCCGCGCCCACGGCCCGGCCCGTCAGAATGAGGTCCATGGCGCGCGAATGGCCGATGAGGCGCGGCAGGCGCACGGTGCCGCCGTCGATCAGCGGCACGCCCCAGCGGCGGCAGAAGACGCCCATGACGGCGTCCTCTTCGACGACGCGCATGTCGCACCAGAGCGCGAGCTCAAGCCCGCCCGCGACCGCGAAACCGGCAATGGCCCCGATGACGGGCTTGGACAATACCATGCGCGAGGGGCCCATCGGCCCGTCCGTGGCGAGACGATTGAAATCGAGGCCGGTGCGAGGGGTCGAAATGAGATTGCCGCGCCGTTCGGCGTCGGCCTGCCCGCCCGCCGCCACCGCCTTGAGATCGGCCCCGGCGCAGAAGGTCCCATGATCGCCCGCAAAGACCGCGACCAGCGCCTCGTCGTCCTTCTCGAAGGCGGTGAAGGCATCGGCGAGCGCCGTCGCGGTCGGCCGGTCGACGGCGTTGCGGACATCCTTCCGGTTCAACACCACCGTCGTCACCGGACCGTTTTTTTCGACGCGAACCGCATCCATGCCGTTTCTCCGTTTCATTTTTTCTGCGAGCGATTATCGCCTGTTGTGAGCAGGCGTAACCATAGCCTTCGCATGGGAAAGACATTATAGTCGCGCCCGTCAAGCATATAGGCCCAATGGCACGGAAAACGGCGGCGATTTCCAGAGCCGGTCTCGCGCAACTCCATCCGCGCGGGCGGCACGCCGAAGCGAAAACCCCCACCTCCCGTCTCGCCGGCCCGGGCACGCATCATCGAGGAACATTCCATGGCGAAGAAGGCCCCAGCGAAGGCCAAGACGAAGGCAAAAAAACCGGCGGCGAAGAAGCTTGCGGGTAAAGCCGCGAAGGCAAAACCCGTAGCGAAGAAGGCGAAGGCCAAGAAGGCCCCAGCCACCGCGAAGAAGAAGCCCGCGGCAAAGAAGAAACCCGTCGCCAGGAAGCCGATCGCAAAAAAGGCAGTGGCCAAAAAGAAGCCGGTTGCGAAGAAGGTGTCGGCCAAGGCAAAGCCCGCCGCGAAGAAAAAACCAACCGCGCGGAAACCCGCTCCCAAGAAATCCGTTTCGAACAAGAAATCCGTCTCGAAGAAATCCGTTGCGAAGAAGCCTGCCGTAAAGAAGGCCGCTCCGAAAAAGGCAGCGGCCAGGAAGGCAGCGCCCAGGAAAGCCGCCGTGAAGAAGCCGGTGGCGAAAAAACCCGCTGCCAGGAAATCGGTAGCGAAGAAGACGGCCCCCAAGAAGACGGGCGCCAAGAAGGCCGCGCCCAAAGCCGCGATGAAGAATCCGCTCGGCGAAAAGCCCGCGGCTTCCGAAAAAAAGCTGGTGAAGAAGCTGCCGCCGAAGAGCCGCGAGGCCGTGGCGATCAAGCAGAGCGCGACCGGCAACAGCTTCGGCGCCAAACAGACGCTGAAAGTCGGCAACCGCAGCTACACGTATTACAGCCTGAAGGCCGCCGAGAAGAACGGCCTTGCCGGCGTCTCGCGCCTGCCCTTCTCGCTGAAGGTGCTGCTGGAAAATCTGCTGCGCTTTGAAGACAACCGCACGGTCAAGGCCGACGACATCAAGGCGATGAAGTCCTGGCTGAAGAACCGCACCTCGGACCGCGAAATCGCTTATCGCCCGGCCCGCGTGCTGATGCAGGACTTCACCGGCGTTCCCGCCGTCGTCGATCTCGCCGCCATGCGCGACGCGGTGAAGACGCTCGGCGGCGACCCCAAGCGCATCAACCCGCTGGTGCCCGTCGATCTCGTCATCGACCATTCGGTGATGGTCGACAAGTTCGGCACGCCGCAGTCTTTCCACCAGAACGTCGAAATCGAATATCAGCGCAACCGCGAACGCTATGAGTTTCTGCGCTGGGGCTCCAAGGCCTTCGATAATTTCCGCGTCGTTCCGCCGGGAACCGGCATCTGCCATCAGGTCAATCTCGAATATCTCGCCCAGACCGTCTGGACGAAGGTCGAGGGCGACCATGAGATCGCCTATCCCGACACCTGCGTCGGCACCGACAGCCACACCACCATGGTCAACGGCCTTGCCGTTCTCGGCTGGGGCGTCGGCGGCATCGAGGCGGAAGCCGCGATGCTCGGCCAGCCGGTCTCGATGCTCATTCCCGAAGTCGTCGGCTTCAAGCTGACGGGCAAGCTCAATGAAGGCGTGACCGCGACCGACATGGTGCTGACCGTCACGCAGATGCTGCGCAAGAAGGGCGTGGTCGGCAAGTTCGTTGAGTATTACGGCTCGGGTCTCGACAATCTCTCGCTTGAGGATCGCGCGACGATCGCCAACATGGCGCCTGAATACGGCGCCACTTGCGGCTTCTTCCCGATCGACAACGAGACGCTGAAGTTCCTGAAGGCGACGGGCCGTTCCGACGAGCGCATCGCCCTCGTCGAAGCCTATGCGAAGGCGCAGGGCATGTTCCGCGAACCGAACATGGCCGATCCCGTCTTTACCGAAACGCTCGACCTCGACCTCAACACGGTCGTGCCGAGCCTTGCCGGTCCCAAGCGCCCGCAGGATCGCGTCTCGCTCACCGACGTCTCGGCGAACTTCGCCGTCTCGCTCGACAAGGAATTCGGCAAGCCGAATGCCCTGAACGTTCGCGTGCCCGTCGAGGGCAAGGATTTCGATCTCGGTCATGGCGACGTCGTCATCGCCGCCATCACCTCCTGCACCAACACCTCGAACCCGAGCGTCATGGTCGCGGCCGGTCTCGTCGCCCGCAACGCCCGCCGCCTCGGCCTCAAGGTGAAGCCCTGGGTCAAGACCTCGCTCGCCCCCGGCTCGCAGGTCGTGACCGACTATCTGACGAAGTCGGGCCTGCAGGCCGATCTCGATGCGGTGGGCTTTGACCTTGTCGGTTACGGCTGCACGACCTGCATCGGCAATTCCGGTCCGCTGCCGGCCGAAATCAGCCAGGCGATCAACAAGAACGATCTCGTCGCCTCCGCCGTCCTGTCGGGCAACCGCAACTTCGAAGGCCGCGTCTCGCCGGATGTGAAGGCGAACTATCTCGCCTCGCCGCCGCTGGTCGTCGCCTACGCCTTTGCCGGTTCGACCCAGATCGACATCACGACCGAGCCCCTGGGCACGGGCGCGAACGGCCAGCCGGTCTATCTGAAAGACATCTGGCCCTCGTCGGCTGAAGTCGCCGAAACGGTGCGCACCTGCGTGACGCCGGAAATGTTCCGCGCCCGCTATGGCAACGTCTTCGACGGCGACGCCAACTGGCAGAGCATCAAGGTCACGGGCGGCCTCACCTATGACTGGGACGGGGAATCCACCTATGTGCAGAACCCGCCCTATTTCGAGCATCTGTCGCGCGACCTGACGCCGATCGAGGATGTCGAGAACGCCCGCATTCTGGGCCTCTTCGCCGACTCGATCACCACCGACCATATTTCTCCGGCCGGTAACATCAAGGCGCAGAGCCCCGCAGGCTCCTACCTGATTTCCAAGCAGGTCGGCGTGCAGGACTTCAACGGCTACGGCGCGCGACGCGGCAACCATCAGGTGATGATGCGCGGCACCTTCGCCAATATCCGCATCAAGAACCAGATGCTGAAGGGGATCGAAGGCGGGCTGACCAAGCTCGAACCCGAAGGCACGCAGATGCCGATCTATGACGCGGCGATGGAATACAAGCGCCGTGGCGTTCCGCTGGTGATTTTCGCCGGCAAGGAATACGGCACCGGCTCGTCGCGCGACTGGGCGGCGAAAGGCACCATGCTGCTGGGCGTCAAGGCCGTGATCGCACAGACCTTCGAGCGCATCCATCGCTCGAACCTGGTCGGCATGGGCATCGCGCCCTTGCAGTTCATCGGCGAGATGAGCTGGCAGACGCTGGGCCTCGACGGATCGGAAATCGTTTCCATCGAAGGTCTCGAAGGCGTGAAGCCGCGCGCCAAGGTGAAGCTGGTGATCGAACGCGCCGGTGGCGCCAGGGAAACCATCGACGTCATCTGTCGCATCGATACGCAGGATGAGCTCGACTACTACTCGAATGGCGGCATCCTGCAATATGTGCTGCGCAAGCTCGCCGCGTAAGGCTGGCGTTCATATGAACTGAGAAGGGCGCTCGGCAACGAGCGCCCTTTTTGCTGCGTGGTGGCGAGGCGGGACGCGAAGTTTCATATTGTGCCGCAAGGGACAATTGGCTATCAGGGCGCATTCGCAAGGACCCGGTGAAATTCCGGGTGGCTCCTCCGGCCGCCAATCCGCCGGATATTCAAAAATCAATCGGATGTGCCCGCCGCTCGCTCTCGCCCGGCGGGCCTGTATCTCATTGCGGATTGCCCCCGATGTTCATGCGTTCTCCCTATGCCCGCGAATGGTTCTCCAACATCCGCGGCGATATTCTTTCAGGCATCGTCGTCGCGATGGCGCTCATTCCCGAAGCCATCGGTTTTTCGGTGATTGCCGGCGTCGATCCCAAGGTCGGGCTTTTTGCCTCGTTCGCGATTGCCTGCGTCTCGGCTTTTATCGGCGGAAGACCCGGCATGATTTCGGCCGCCACCGCCGCCACCGCCGTCTTGATGGTGACGTTGGTCCGCGACCACGGCCTGCAATATCTCTTCGCGGCGACCGTGCTGATGGGCCTGTTCCAGATCGCCGCCGGCTTTCTGAAACTCGGCCGCCTGATGCGTTTCGTCTCGCGCTCCGTCATTACGGGTTTCGTCAACGCGCTGGCGATCCTGATCTTCCTTGCGCAATTGCCGGAGCTGACCGGCGTGCCGCCGCTCACCTATGCGATGGTCGCAACCGGTCTCGCGATCATTTATCTCTTCCCCTACATCACCAAAGCGGTTCCTTCGCCCCTCGTCGCCATCGGCGTCCTGACGGCGGCGGCCTGGTGGTTCGGTTTCGATTTGCGCACTGTCGGCGATCTGGGCGAGCTGCCCTCGAGACTGCCGGTTCTGGCTTTCCCGCAAGTTCCCTTCACCTTCGAGACCTTGCAGATCATCTTCCCCTATTCGATCACGCTGGCGGCGGTCGGCCTGCTTGAATCCCTGCTGACGGCGCAGATCGTCGACGACATGACCGACACGCCGAGCAACAAGAGCCGGGAATGCATCGGACAAGGTGCGGGCAACATCGCTTCGGCATTGATCGGCGGCATGGGCGGCTGCGCCATGATCGGGCAATCCGGCATCAACGTGACATCGGGCGGACGCGGACGCCTGTCGACATTCGTCGCGGGTGCTTTCCTGCTCTTCCTGATCCTCGTCCTTGACGACTTCGTGCGCATAATTCCGATGGCCGCGCTGGTCGCGGTCATGATCATGGTGTCGATCGGCACTTTTTCATGGCGTTCCATCCTCGACCTGCGGCGCCATCCCCTGCCCTCCAGCATCGTCATGCTCGCGACCGTCGTGACGGTCGTCGCCACGCATGACCTTGCCAAGGGCGTTCTCGCGGGCGTGCTGCTTTCGGGAATTTTCTTTGCCGGAAAAGTTGCCAGGCTCATTTCCGTCGCACGGGAATCTTCCGAAGACGGCCAGACGCTGACCTATGTCGTCCGGGGACAGATATTCTTCGCCTCGGTGGAAAGCTTTCTGGGCCTGTTCGATTTTCAGGAAAAGCCGCGTCGCATCGTGATCGATGTCGCCCATGCCCACTTCTGGGACATTTCCGCGGTCGGCGCGCTCGACAGGGCAGTAATGAAGTTCCGGCGGAACGGCATCGATGTCGCGGTCAACGGCCTGAACATCGCCAGCGCCACGATGATCGACCGCTTCGCCCTGCACGACAAGGACGAGGCGGCGCTTGAGACGCCGTCGCATTAGCGCGAAGCGCCGCGCCACCCGTCGATCACGCGATTGTGAAAGGGCGCTCCGCAAGGAAGCGCCCTTTTTTTCGCGCGCTCACCGGGATGTGAGCCGCGCGACGCCTGCGGCGCGTTTATCATCGCGGAATGAAATATGCGCCTCTCATATGGTGTTGCGCTGCCCTGCTCACCGGTTCGCAGGCGAAGGCCGATGCACCGCGCCCCGTCGTCGTCGAACTTTTCACAAGCCAGGGCTGCTCGTCATGTCCGCCCGCCGACGCCTATCTGCGCGAACTGGCAAAACGCGGCGACGTGCTGGCGCTCTCTCTCCATGTCGATTACTGGGACAATCTCGGCTGGAAAGACACGCTGGGCAGTCCCGCCTTCACCACGCGCCAGATGGAATACAAGACGGCGATGAAGCTGCACGGCGTCTACACGCCGCAGATCGTTGTCGATGGCGTTTCGGAAGGGATCGGCAGCCGCAGCCGCGACATCGATACGAAAATCCGCGCGCGCGCCGCTTCGCTGGTAGACGTGCCCATGGACGCGAGACGCGATGGAAACATGCTGCGGCTGGAAATCGGCGCAGGCGCAAAACCCGCCGCGCCCGCCATCATCTGGCTTGTGCGTTACACGAAAGAAGAATCGGTTCGCATTTCGCGCGGCGAGAATAGTGGCACGACGATCGCCTATGCGAATGTCGTCCGCGACATGCACGGGCTCGGCACATGGACCGGCGCGGCGATGAATGTGGCTCTGCCGAAACTCGACGGCGGGAGTTATGCGGTGCTGCTGCAGACGGGCGAGGCCGGGCCGATATTGGGAGCTGCCAGGATTTCACGCTCCCCCTGAAAGAGGACGAAAAAGGGAAAAAGCGAAGCCTATTCCGGCAGCCCGCCTTCATGCGTCAGCAGGTCCATCGACTGGGTGAGTTGACCGCCGGCGGTCTGCGGCAGCTTGTAGGCCCATGTCGCGGTGCGCGCCGTGATCGCGGCGGCTTTCGCTTCCGCCGCCTTCATGTCCGTGCCGGGCGCGACAAGCGCGGGATCGGCGACCGCTTCGACTTTCGCCCAGAGCGCGCCGCCGCCGCCCGTCATCGTCAAGGTGAGCTTCACACCGTCGAAGGTTTCAAAGACCGCCTTGGGCGAGGTGTCGGGGAAGTTCATCGTGTCGACCGGCGCCGTGTCGTCGAAAGTCAGATCGACGATGGCAGTCGCCGCGCCATTGACGATCGGCGCGCCGCGCGTCGTGCGGCCTTTCGGAATGCCCTGAAGCGTGAAATCGTTTTCGTCTTTCGAGGCGCGCGACATCACCACCGGATGATCGGAGCCGGCCCAGAGCGTGACGCGCTTGATCTCGTCGCGCGAGACGTCGAGGAAAGTCTGGTCGAGCCAGTCCTGCGCGCTCTGCACAAGCGGGAAGCGACCGCGCGCCAGCCATGACTGGTTCTCGCCGTCGCGCCGCACATAGATCATGCCTTCACCGCGCGCATCAACCGTTTGCTCAGGCACCTTGCCGGCCAGCATCGAGACGACCTTCTTGCCGTCCTTGTCGAAGAATTCGACGCGCGTCGCGCTGCCGAGATCTTCAGGCGCGAGCAGGCCGAGATTGCGATGCCATTCAGGCCGTGCGGTACGGGGCTCGTAAAGAACGAGTTCGGAAACGCCGATCAGCACCTTCTGCACGAAGTCCTGACGCGCCGGATAGCCCTTGCGCTCGGCGACGGTCCATTTGCGGTCGGCGCCGCGAATGAGCGTTACGGTTTCCGAAGCGCGCATGCCGCGCGCCAGCGTGTAGGTCACCTTGGAAACCTGATCGAGTTTCGTCTCAAGACCCGGATACATCTGGACCGGCGTGAACTGCGTGCGCACGCCATGTTCCTGCACCGAGACGGCGACGATTGAGGCGACGATCGCAACCACGGTCAGGATCGCCAACAGCACCAGATTGCGCAGCGGCTTGTTTGAACGGACGTCCTGAAGGGAAATGGCCATGGCTCAAATTCCCTTGGCGGCGCGCGCCTTGCGGCGGCGATGGCGGACAATGGCAATGCCGAGCGCGATGAAGGCGACGAGAATCGGCATCAACGCCACATTGACGAAGCGTACATTGGTCGCCAGCCGGTCGATGTCACGGCGCAGATTGCGCTGCACGTCGCGCAGCGCCTTGCGGCTCGACAGAAGTTCGGCACGGTACTGCGCGGCCTCTTCTTGCGCATGAGCGGACGGCGCGGCTTGCCCCTCGCCCGTCTGCGTCTGCAAGGCGGCGAGCCCCTTCTCAGTCTCGGAAATCTTCGCCTTCAACCGCTCCTGTTCGGCAAGAAAATGCCGGTCGGCGACGCGGCGCAGATTGTCGACGACGGTGAAGGGCCGGTCAGCGCGTTCGCGGGCGCGCAGCGAGATGAGATCGTCAGAGCCCATCAGATTGTCGATGGCCGACAGGATGAACTGCGCATTGTCGGCGATGGGCTGGGCGACGCGCTGGCCGTCATAATCCTGCGTCTGCACCCAGAAACGGTCATCGAACAGATCGCTGTCGGCAACGACGATGATATTGGCGTCGGCCTTGGTGTGGCCGATATAGGCGTCGGGCTTTTCACGCGAATCCGAGCGTTCCGTATCGCCTCTGACGGGCGCGGCGGGCGCTCCCTCATAAGCACTCTGAAGCGGACCGGCGACACGGGCGGCGATGACGTAGCGCTTGCCGGTCGGCTGGAAATTCCGCAGCAGATCGTCGGGCGTCGGGCCGGATTTGACGAAGGGCAGATCGTAAAGCTCCGCCTCTTCCGACGACCAGAAGAGCGGCGTGAAACGGGTCGTCGCGCCCTTGGCCTGCTGGAGCGAACCGGCCGTGCCGAGATTGAGGTGATCGACATTCGCGGTGACGATGTCGTCGCCGTCGAGATTGCCCTTGGGCACGGTCAGCCACAGCACATAGTCGCTGGTCTGGCGGCGGGCATCCATGCCGGTCTGCACGCGCATGGCGAGCTTGCGGTCGCCAATGATATGCGTTGCATCGAAATCGACGCCCCAGCGGCCAAGCAGCGGCGCTAGATCGGAGGATTCGGTATAGCCCTGCACCGGCTGGCCGTTATCGCCGGAGGTGAAGCTCACTTCCGAATGCGGATCGACGAAGGCGAGGACGCGGCCGCCGCGCATGACGAACTGGTCG
>DASYEM010000109.1:0-17705 GCA_036499025.1 Parvibaculum sp.
AGAAAATCTTGAGGCGCTTGAAAAAGAACTTTACGCGTCCGGTAGTGATCGTGCCACCGCTGTGTTATTCGCGTCGTTTGTCGAGACGAGCTTGCAGCGGCTCCTTGTGTCTCTTATGCGTCCCGATCTGAACTCTAACGAGACTAAACAGATTTTTGGATTTGATGGAGCGCTCAGTTCATTTTCATCTATGATTAATCTGGGCTATGCACTCAATGTGCTTGGCCCCATCACGCGCAATGATCTTGTTATAATCAAATTTGTAAGAAATGAATTTGCGCATTCTAGAATGCCTTTTGATTTCAAGACACCCGAATTGGGCGAAGTATGTAGTCACCTTGAAATCATTGACCAGCTTGGGGCGACGGCTCCCATGGGATATTTAGACCTCGCGCCTCAAGAAGAACTAGAGGCAGCGATGGATATTACAAATCCCAAGACGCGCTTCATTGCTACCTGCCATCACATTGCATATCGCATATCAGTCAAAAGAGATGGGCCGAAAGAAGGTGACTCCGTTTTTCCAAACGATGAGCCACTTCCTTAACATCTGCAGTATGGTAGATGCTCTTCTTAGGCCGCTAGATGTTCGCCGATGCAGATGGCGGCGCTCAAACTTTCTGTGCGCTGATCGAATAGGCGACCGGGAGGCGCGGCGCGCCTTCGGGGGCTTCAAAGAAGCGGCCTTTGCGCTCCATGCCCGGAATGGCGGGCCAGACGAGCTTGTCGTGTTCATGCAGGAAGTCGATGCGGAGGCCCGCTTGCGCGAGCGCCGTGACGACATCGCCCAGCGTGTGCTGCCATTCGTTCGAGGTGTGGTGGTTGAGAGAGTGGCCCGGCTCCGCGTAATCGCGCAGATCGTCCCAATGCTGCGCGCCGTCGAGGAAGTAGGAGCGCACGACATTCAGGTTGCCGAGATAGCTCTCGTTGCGGTCCTCGAAAATCCACGTCACCGGATGGCCTTCGGCGAGATAGAAGCGCCCGCCGGGCTTGAGGCACGCCGCGATGGTCTGCGCCCAGAGCGTTATGTCCGGCAGCCAGACCAGCACACCCCAGCTTGTGAAGACCATGTCGAAATCCGCGCCCGCGATGACGGGGGCTTGCTCGACGCGGGCTTCGACGAAGCGGGCGTCGATGTCCATTTCAGCGGCGAGCGCGCGGGCGGCGGCGATGGCTTTGGGCGAGAAGTCGAGGCCGGTCACAAGCGCGCCGCGTCTTGCGAGAGAGAGCGTGTCGAGCCCGAAATGGCATTGAAGGTGGAGGAGTTTCAGCCCTGTCACGTCGCCGATTTCCGAGAGGATCAACGGATCGAGGCTCGTCTCGCCGCGCTTGAACTCGGCGACGCGGTAAAAGTCAGAATTCACATGGACAGCGACGACCTCGTCCCAGCGGGCGCGGTTTTGTTCAATCGGATCGTGTGCGGATTTGTCGGCGGGCATGGCGGAGCATCCTGAAGAGGCTCCGCCAAATGCGAAGCCCGGCAGGATATCCGGCAGCCGATAAAGGTCAACGGTTGTCGATGAAAAAGAGGCCGCCGAATATCTGGGCGATGCCGTTGCCGCCCTTGGTCAGCGGGGCGGCGTAGCTGTGCCATTCGAGGCTGCGGTGAACGGTGTTGACGAGATGGCCCTGGGCAAAGACGGGCGCGGCCTTTTGAAAGGTCGCGTTCGCGATCGAGAGCCAGCGCCGGCGGGCGCCGTCGACATTGGTGATGATGTTTGTGTCCTCTCCGATATCGGACAGGGTTTTCCCGGTCATTTCGAGGCGGAAGATGCTGGCCAGCGCGGTGCCGAAAATGCGGAAGCGGAATTCGCGGCCACCCTCCACCACCTCGCAGATGAAGATATTGGGCAGTAGGCGGACGATCTCGGCGGGGTTGATGCTCTGGCGATCGGGCATCGCTTGTCCGCCGCGCTTTTTTTCCCAATAGGCCGCGAGCGCCGCGACGCCGGGATGGGCGGGCGTGTCGATGAAATTTAGGCGCTCGTCGTCGATGACGGCGCTGCCGGAATGCTGATTCATGGGTCTTCGATCCCGATGGACGGGTTTGGCCGCATTGTCGGCGACGAGTGTTAACGAACTCTGTCGGCGGCCGTCAGCGCACGACCATCATGGCGCCGATCATTTGCGCCGCCTCGGTTCCGCCCGCGGTCAGGGGACAGGAAATGGCGTGCCAGACGATATAGGGCCTGAGCGAACTCGACATGGTGCCGGTGACGAAGGCGGGGCGGCGCGATGTCAGGGCGCGGGTGGTGATGTCCATCCAGCGGGCGCGGACGCGTTCGGCCTTTGTTGGCGGATTGCAGTCGGTGCCGAATTCCGACAAGCGCTTGCCGGTGCGCTCCTCGCCGATAAGTTCGACGAGGGCCGTGCCGAAAATGCGGATGCGGAAATCGGCGCCGCCGTCGAGCACTTCGCTGATCGTGATGTGGGGGAGAAGCGGGACGATGTCGGCCGGGTCGATGTCGGACCTGTCGGGCAAGGCGCGGTTTCCGCGTTTCTTTTCCCAATAGGCCGCGAGCGCCGCGATGCCGGGATGCGCGGGCGCGTCCAGAAACTGCAAGGTTTCCTTGTCGAACTCGATGATGTCGAAGTCCCGATCCATCTACCGCACGGGGTTTGATTTCGGTGCGGGCCCATTCTCCGCCATGCGAGTTAAGGAATTCTACGAGACGAGACGGTTCAACGCAGGCCGACCGTGACCATCATGCCGATGATCTGGGTGATGTCGGACGTGCCCGAGGTTAGCGGCGCGAAGAGGCCGTGATAAATCATGTAGGCGCGTTCAGACGAAACGGTGGGCGCCTTGAAAAACAGCGTTTTTCTATTCTGCTGCGTCATCTTGCAGATGGTGAGCCAGCGGGAGCGCAGTTCCACCGGGTCGGTCGGGATTGCCGGCCTTTCGCCGAAGCGGGAAACGAGCTGGCCGGTGCGCTCCTCATGCATCAATTCGACGAGTGCCGTGCCGAAGACGCGGACGCGGAAATCTTCGCCGCCGTCGATCACGTCGAGGATGATGATATGCGGCAGGAAGGGCAGGATATCCGCCGGATTGATGTCGGCGCGGTCCGCGAAGGGGCGGCGCTTGCCATTGAGGTAAGCGGCGAATTGAACGAGAAGGGGATGTTCGGGCGCGTCGAGAAACATCGGTTTCTCGGGCGGGACCTGGATAGGCCGCGTCTCTTTCCCGTCGGATAAACTCATACGCACTCCCCGCACTCCAAGCCTTTGGGCTTTTTCGGGGTCGAGCCTGTCACGAAGTGGTTAACAGGAATTATCCATAGGCCGCATTAAAGGCGACACGGGATGCCGGTGTGCCGGTATCTAGCGGGTGGGACTTAGCGTGTTGGAACCGGCTTGTCGCCGCGGTAATCGTAGAAACCGCGCTGGGTCTTGCGGCCAAGCCAGCCGGCTTCGACATATTTCACCAGAAGCGGGCAAGGGCGGTATTTCGAATCCGAGAGCCCGTCATGGAGGACCTGCATGATCGAGAGGCAGGTGTCGAGGCCGATGAAGTCGGCAAGCTGCAAGGGGCCCATCGGGTGGTTGGCGCCGAGCCGCATGGCCTTGTCGATGCTTTCGACCGAGCCGACGCCTTCGTAAAGCGTGTAGACGGCTTCGTTGATCATCGGCAGGAGGATGCGGTTGACGATGAAGGCCGGGAAATCCTCGGCGTTGGCGATCTGCTTGCCGAGCTTCTTGGCGAGGTCGCGCACGGCGTCGAATGTGTCGTCGTCTGTGGCGATGCCGCGCACCAGCTCGACGAGTTCCATGACCGGCACGGGGTTCATGAAGTGGACGCCGATGAATTTTTCCGGGCGGTCCGTCGAGGCGGCAAGCCGCGTGATCGAGATCGAGGAGGTATTCGTTGCGATCAGGGCGTCTTCGCGCAGATGCGGACAGAGATCGGCGAAAATCTTGCGTTTGATCGCTTCGTTCTCGCTGGCGCTTTCGATGACGAGATCGGTGGCTTCAAAAGCGTCCATGCCGACCGCGGCGCTGATGCGGTCGAGGCCCGCGTCGCGTTCTTCCGCCGTGATGCGGCCGCTGCCGACCTGACGGGTCATGTTGCCGTTGATGGTGGCAAGACCCGCCTCGATGCGTTCGCGCGAGACGTCGTGCAGCAGGACATCGTAGCCCGCCAGCGCGCAGACATGCGCGATGCCGTTGCCCATTTGACCCGCGCCGATGACGCCGACCTTGCGAATGTTCATTACCTTCACCCACGTCCCGCGCGGACAGGCCGCCCGCGCTTCATCACAATAACCGATCAGGCGTTTGATACAAAAACGGCGCTGCCGGATCGTCCCCGCAGCGCCGTCTTTTCGTCTATTTCGTGCTCATGGGCCCCAAGGCTCACAGGCCGATTTTTTCGAGTTCTTTGTCGAGTTCAGGCACCGCCGTGAAGAGGTCCGCCACCAGGCCGTAATCGGCCACCTGGAAGATCGGGGCCTCTTCGTCCTTGTTGATGGCGACGATGACCTTGGAGTCCTTCATGCCGGCGAGATGCTGGATGGCACCCGAGATGCCGACCGCGATGTAGAGATCGGGAGCGACGACCTTGCCGGTCTGGCCGACCTGATAGTCGTTCGGCACGAAGCCCGCATCGACGGCGGCGCGGGACGCGCCGACGGCGGCGTTGAGGCGGTCGGCGACTTTTTCCAGCATGTGGAAGTTGTCGCCCGACTGCATGCCGCGACCGCCGGAGATGATGATCTTGGCCGAGGTCAGTTCCGGGCGATCCGATTTCGTCAGGTTTTCGCTGACCCAGTCGGAGAGGCCGGGATTGGCGGCTGCGGCGATCTTTTCGACCGTGGCCGAGCCGCCCTGACCGGCGGCCGCGAAGGCCGTGGTGCGGACGGTGATGACCTTTTTCGGATCGGTCGATTTCACGGTCTGGATCGCGTTGCCGGCATAGATCGGACGCTTGAAGGTGTCCGGTCCGTCGACTTCCTGAATTTCGGAAATCTGCGCGACATCGAGAAGAGCCGCGACGCGGGGCATGAAATTCTTGCCGATGGTGGTCGCGGCCGAAACGATCGCGTCATAGGAACCGGCAAGGCCGACCACGAGGGCGGCCAGCGGTTCGGCGATCTGATGGGCGTATTGCGCGTCGTCGGCGACAAGCACTTTCTTCACGCCGTCGAGCTTGGCGGCGGATGCCGCCACGGCGTCGAGGCCCTGTCCTGCAACGAGAACGTGAACATCGGCGCCGAGCTTGACGGCGGCGGTGACGGTTTTGGCGGTCGCGTCGTTGAGCTTTTCGTTGTTGTGCTCAGCAATTACCAGCGTGGTCATCCGATCGCTCCCACTTCCTTGAGCTTTGCAACAAGCTGCTCAACCGATTCAACCTTGATACCGGCCTGACGCACGGGCGGCTCGGTGACTTTGAGGACCTGAAGGCGTGCCTTGACATCGACGCCGTAGTCGGCGGGCGTCTTCTCTTCAATCGGCTTCTTCTTGGCCTTCATGATGTTCGGCAGCGAGGCGTAACGCGGCTCGTTCAGGCGAAGGTCGGTGGTGACGATCGCCGGGAGATTGAGCTTCAGCGTCTGGAGGCCGCCGTCGATTTCGCGCGTGAGCAAGAGCTTGTCGCCCTCGAACTCAAGCTTTGAGGCAAACGTGCCCTGCGCCCAGCCGAGAAGGGCTGCGAGCATCTGGCCCGTCTGGTTGCAATCGTCGTCGATGGCCTGCTTGCCGAGAATGGCGAGCTCGGGTTTTTCGGCGTCGATGATGGCTTTGAGAATTTTTGCGACGTTGAGCGGTTCGACCGTCTCGTCCGTCTTCACCAGGATGCCGCGATCGGCGCCCATGGCGAGAGCCGTGCGGATGGTTTCGGTGGCTTGCGCCGCGCCGATGGAGACGGCGATAACTTCGGTCGCCTTGCCCGCTTCCTTCAGACGCACCGCCTCTTCAATGGCGATTTCGTCGAAAGGGTTCATGGACATTTTGACATTGGCGAGGTCGACGCCGGTCTGATCCGACTTGACCCGGATCTTCACGTTGTAATCGACCACCCGCTTGATCGGGACGAGGACTTTCATCGAGGTGAGCTCCCTGCGCGGCGTTTTTTGGGCTCCAACATGGGGCTAAAACGCCGACCTGGTATTTTGGCTGGTGTTGTTTTGGCCCGTGTTGCGGTGCGGCAACCTAGAGCCGTGATCCGCCCCTGTCAACGAATTGGGCGGTTCTTGCGAGGGTGAGACATGCCGTCGCGGCAGCGGCAAAAAGCCGGCATTTGCCTCGTTTTAGCGTGTCTCAGCGATTTGCGCCGGGGACCCAGAGCACATCGCCCGGGCCCTTGCCGCCGGGCGCCCAGTTTGCGTAGCGGGCGGCGACGAAGAAGAAGTCGGAGAGGCGGTTTACGTATTTGAGAGCGGCCTCGCTGACAAGGCCCGGTTCGGCTTCGGCGAGCGCCGTCATCAGCCGTTCGGCGCGGCGGCTGACCGTGCGGGCCAGGTGCAGATGGGCGGCGGCGGGATGGCCGCCCGGCAGGACGAAGGAGCGCAGAGGCTCCAGATGCCGGTTCAACTCGTCGATTTCGCCCTCAAGCCGGGTCGCCTGCGCCTCGACGATGCGCAGGGGCTCGTAGCCAAGCTCCTCCTTCGTTTTACCGGGGGTTGCGAGGTCGGCCCCGAGATCGAAGAGGTCGTTCTGAATGCGAGCGAGCATCGCGTCGAGCGCCGCGTCGCCGCCGGTGTGAAGACGGGCAAGGCCGACGGCGGCGTTGGTCTCGTCGATGGTGCCGTAGCTCTCAATGCGGAGCGCGTGTTTGGGCACACGCTCGCCGGTGGCGAGCGCAGTCGTGCCCTTGTCGCCGGTGCGTGTGTAGATCTTGTTGAGCGTGACCATTCAGGCTTTCACAAAAGGCAGCATGCGCTTCAGCACGTTGTCGTGGCGGATGAAGTGATGGTAGAGCGCGGCGGCGACGTGGCCCGCGATCAGCGCCACGATCACCCAGGCGTTGATCCCGTGCAGCTTCTCGCCGATCTCGTGGAGCGGCTGGTTCTGCGCGATGTGCAGGCCGAAAAGGCCGAAGGGTTTCAGATTGCCCTTCGAGGTCGTGGTGAGCAGAAGGCCCAGAAGCGGTTGCAGGATCACGAGGAGATAGAAGCCGTGATGCGACGCCTTGGCGGCGATCTGCTGCCAGCGCGGCATGCCGGCGGGCAGAGCGGGCGCGGGATGGCCGATGCGCCAGGCGAGGCGCGCCAGCATCAGGAGCAGAATGATGAGGCCGATGCCGGAATGGGTCTGGAAATAAGCGCCGCGCTCTTCCCGCGTCAGGCTTCCGGCCTCGAAGCCATAATAAAGCATCGGCAGGATCAGGATGACGATGGCCCAGTGAAGCGTCTTGGCGACGGTGTCGAAAGATTGCGGCGAAGCTTTCGTCATTTCGATTGCATCCATGTCTTGCGCCATTTGGCGACGGCTTCGCCGATTTCATGCGGGCTGTCTTCCTGAAGGAAGTGATTGCCCTTGACCGTCAATTCGGTCTGGTTTTTCCAGCTCCGGCAGAATTCGCGCTGCGCGCCGATCAGGATCGCGCCCGGATCGGCATTGATGAAGAGCTTGGGAATGCCGGTCGAGGCCATCCAGTCGGCGTAAGACTGCGCGATGTCGACGACATCGGCAGGCTGGCCGTCGAGCGGGATCTGGCGCGGCCAGCTCAATGTCGGGCGGCGGTCTTCGCCGGGTTCCTTGAAGGGGCGGCGATAGACGTTCATTTCCTCGTCGGAGAGTTTTCTCAGGATCGAACCCGGCAGCACCGCTTCGATGAAAAGATTTTTTTCGAGGATCATCTTTTCGCCTTCGGGCGAGCGGAAGCCTTCAAAGATGCGCCGCGCGCTCGGGTTCCATTCGTCCCATGTCATGGGGCGGACGATGGCTTCCATATAGGCGATGCCGGCGACGGCGTTGCGGTTGCGGTTCGCCCAGTCGAAGCCCAGCGCCGAACCCCAGTCGTGAATGACCAGCGTCACATTCTTTTCGACGCCGACCGCATCGAGGAAGGACTCGAGGAAGCCGCGATGCTCGCGGAAGGTGTAGCGCTCGGGGCCCGAAGGTTCGAGCTTGTCGCTGTCGCCCATGCCGATGAGGTCGGGCGCGATGCAGCGGCCCTGATCTTTGAGATGCGGCATCACGTTGCGCCAGAGATAGGACGAGGTGGGGTTGCCGTGGAGGAAGACGATCGGATCGCCTTCGCCCATTTCGACATAGGACATTTCACGACCGGAAATGTTGCAGGTCTTTTTTGGGTGTTCGGCTGTGGATATGGCGGACATCGGCGATCCTTCTTCTTTCTCGCTGGGGCGAGAGAATAGCCGCCAATGGCGTCGCGACGCAAAGCGGCAGGCTCCCTGTCTTTGACGATATTAGCGGTCGCCCAGTTTCTCGACGCGGGCTTCGTGGCGGCCGCCTTCGAATTCGGCGCCGATGAATGCGGTTACCAGGTTCAATGCTTCGGCCGGCTTTGTAAAACGCGCGCCGAGCGCAAGCATGTTGGCGTTGTTGTGCTGGCGGGCAAGGCGCGCCATATCCTCGTTGAGGCATAATGCGCAACGCACTTTGGGCTCGCGGTTGGCGGCGATCGAAATGCCGATGCCGCTGCCGCAGATGACGACGGCGAAATCCGCGTGGCCTTCGGCAAGCGCCTTGGCGGCTTTATAGCCAAAATCGGGGTAATCGACGCTGGCGCCGGAATCCGTGCCCATGTCGATGAACGTATATTCGTTCAGCGAAAGCTTCAGAAATTCCTTCAGCTCAAAGCCTGCGTGGTCAGACGCTATGATGATGTTTTTCGTGTCCATGACAGGTCAAACCTACAGCTTTGCGGCGCAACAAAAAGGGGCGTCCGAGGACGCCCCTTCGTTTAACAGGCAATCGCCCAAGCGATCAGAAAGTGAAGCCGTAACGCAGACCGATATCCGTCAGGCCCGGATTGGGCGAGCAGAGGCTGGCGTTCGACATGTGGTCAACCGTCAACATGACGCTCGAATTGGCGGTGACGCGATAACCGACCGAGGCGTTTTCATGGAACATCACGCGGCAGCCGAGGTCCAGCTGGGACGAGGTCTGATGATCCGTCTCGCCGTCATGGATGGCGCCGCCGAAGCTGCCTTCGACGAACCAGGCTTCCGCGAAATTATAGGTCCAGGTCAGGCCCGTATAGGCGATGCTGGTGCCGTTGCCGGTGTTGATGTTGGCGCCGAGATTGATGCGCGGCGAGGCCATCCATTCAAGCCATGTCGGTCCCTTGAACAGGATTTCGGCGTTGATGTCGGGATCGCTCGTCTCGTGGCGCGATGCGAAAAGATTGGAGTCGTGGTCGTAGACGCCGAGGCGCACTTCATCGACCAGTCCATCACCTGCCATGGCCGGCACATTCATGCCGATCAAAGCGCTCGCCGCTGCCGCGGCCAAAATCAGCCTGCTCTTGAACAAGATTGTCCCCTCTTAGGTGCCCGTCACACTGGGTGCCCGTCATATTGGCGTGTGAACTCGATAAGAATACATGATCCGGGTATCGGTTCCTCGCCTGTTGCGAAATCTAACAGAACTGTTGCCGATTTGTCGCCGTTGGGCCTGGTCTATCCAAGTATTGGCGGCCCCCATCGAAGAAAACGGGAATTTTGGAAAACCTCAGCGCGAGGTGAAGTAGAGCGTCAACATCAGCAGAATCACCGCGACGAACTGAAGCCCGACGCGCCAGCGCATCAGGCTCTGCGAGCGCGAGCCCGACCCGCCGCGCAGCATGTTGAAAAGGCCGAGGCCGAGGACGACGACGACGGCGGCCATCATGATGGGGCCGAGATACCCGAAAAACTTTTCCATCCGCCTTCTCTATTCCTGTCCGATTTCAGCCGACAGGCGGCGAAACGCCGCTTGCCGCCGGTTGCTCAATTGCCGCCTTCAAGAAGGCGTCTCTTCTTCAATTGCCGCCTTCAAGAAGGCGGCGGGCGATGACCTGCGCCTGAATTTCGGCGGCGCCTTCGAAGATGTTGAGGATGCGGGCGTCGCAGAGAACGCGGCTGACCTTATATTCGAGCGCGAAGCCGTTGCCGCCGTGGATCTGCAGCGCATTGTCGGCGGCGGCCCAGGCGACGCGGGCGGCGAGAAGTTTCGCCATGCCCGCTTCGAGGTCGCAGCGGCGTCCGCCGTCTTTTTCGCGCGCCGCGTGATAGGTGAGCTGGCGGGCGATCATGATTTCGACGGCCATCATCACCAGCTTTCCCGAGACGCGCGGGAAGTTAAAGATGGGCTGGGCGAACTGGACGCGCTCTTGCGCGTAGGCAAGGCCAAGCTCCAGCGCGGACTGAGCGACGCCGATGGCGCGCGCCGCCGTCTGGATGCGGGCGCTTTCGAAGGTCTGCATCAATTGCTTGAAGCCCTGACCTTCAACGCCGCCCAAAAGGTTTTCCGATTTCACTTCGAAGCCGTCGAAGCCGATCTCGAATTCCTTCATGCCGCGATAGCCGAGCACCTTGATCTCGCCGCCGGTCATGCCGTCGGCCGGGAACGGATCGGCATCGTCGCCGCGCGGCTTTTCGGCCAGCAGCATGGAGAGGCCCTTGTAGCCCGGCTCGTCATTGGTGCGGCAGAGCAAGGTCATCACATCGGCGCGGGCCGCATGGGTGATCCATGTCTTGTTGCCGGTGACCTCGTAGGTATCGCCGTCGCGTCGCGCCCGCGTCTTCAGGCTGGCGAGATCGGAGCCGGTGTTGGGTTCGGTGAAAACGGCGGTCGGGAGAATGTCCCCGCTGGCGATCTTCGGCAGCCATTTCGCTTTCTGCTCCGGCGTGCCGCCGCCGAGAATGAGTTCGGCGGCTATTTCCGAGCGCGTGCCGAGCGAGCCGACGCCGATATAGCCGCGGCTCAACTCTTCGGAAACGACGCACATGGATTCCTTGCCAAGACCCAGCCCGCCGAATTCCTCGGGAATGGTGAGGCCGAAGACGCCAAGCTCCGCCATCTGGGCGATGACGGAAAGCGGGATGTATTCGTCTTTCAAGTGCCAGTCATGTGCGTGGGGCACGACTTCGGCATCGGCGAAGCGGCGCATCTGTTCGCGGATCGCTTCATAAGTGTCTTCAAGACCAGCATCGCCGAAAGTGGCCGCGCCTGTTTTTTCGGCGATCAGTTCGGCGAGGCGGGCGCGCACCCGATTGGTGTTGCCGCCCCGGATCAGGCGGGTGACGTCGTCGGTGAAATAAGCGCTTTCATCGTTTTCGCTGAGGCCGAGATCTTGAGGACGGACGATTTCGCCCTGGCTCATCGGAATGCCGCCACCGAGCTGCCAGAGATATTCGCCAAAGCCCGCCTGCACGATCAGGCGTTCGATCTCGCCGAGGCGGCCCTCGCTCTCCATGCGCGTCGCATAGGCGAGCAACTGGCGCAACGCCTCCACATAGGTAGCCATCCAGGCGAGGCCGTGGGCGGCGAATTGTTCGCGCTCCAGCAGCGCGGGAGAGACGCGCCCCTCCTTGCTCACCTTTTGAGCGACCGCGATCCTGGCGCGACCGAGCAGCGCCTCGGCGCTCGTCAGGGCCTTGGCGGCCAGCGGCAGGAGGTCGTGAAGGGCGGTGTGCTCGTTCGATGCAGCACGCGGAGTGTTGGCAACGCTCATAAGGGGCTCTCGGTCACATCTCGGTCATTGGGGCAGGGTGGACGCGCGCGGGCGGGGCGCGTTGGCCCTATATAGCCCGAAGCGCGCCCAGCGGCCAGTGGAAGGACCAATGGAACAGCCAGCGGAGCGGGCCGCGATGGCGCTCCCGCAACGTTGGACTCGGCCCCGAAGAGGTTCTTGCGCCGATGTCAACGACGCGAAATCCGAGGAATTGGTTTTAGCCGTTGCCGGCTTCGACCGTGTCTTCGTAAGTCCGCAGGCCCGGACGTTTTGCCGAGACCAGCACCGCCATGTTGCCGGGCAGATGTTCGTTGCGCCACATCTTCATATGGGCTTTGGGAATGTCATTCCAGGAGAAGACTTCCGAGAGGCCGGGATCGATGCGGCGGTCGATGACGAGCTGATTGGCGGCGGAGGCCTGCTTCAGATGCGCGAAATGCGAACCCTGAATGCGCTTCTGGCGCATCCAGACGAAACGCGCGTCGAAGGTGATGTTGAAGCCCGACGTACCAGCGCAGAAGACGATCATGCCGCCGCGCTTGGCGACCATGCAGGAAACGGGAAAGGTGGCTTCGCCGGGATGCTCGAAGACGATGTCGGGGTCGATGCCCTTGCCGTTGATGTCCCAGATCGCCTTGCCGAATTTACGCGCTTCCTTCATGAAGTCGTTGAACTCGGCGGAATTCACCTTGGGGAGCTGGCCCCAACAGTGGAAATCCTTGCGGTTGATGACGCCCTTGGCGCCGAGCGACATCACATAGTCGCGCTTGCTTTCATCCGAGATGACGCCGATGGCGTTGGCGCCCGCCGTCGCGCAAAGCTGCACGGCGAAGGAGCCGAGGCCGCCCGACGCGCCCCAGACCAGCACGTTCTGACCGGGTTCCAACGTATGCGGACGATGGCCGAACAACATACGGTAGGCGGTGGCGAGCGTCAGCGTATAGCAGGCGCTTTCTTCCCATGTCAGGTGGCGCGGGCGCTTCATCAATTGCTGGCTCTGCACGCGGGCGAATTGCGCGAAGGAACCGTCCGGCGTTTCGTAACCCCAGATGCGCTGCGAGGGCGAGAGCATCGGGTCGCCGCCGTTGGTTTCCTCGTCGTCGTGATCGTCCTGATTGCAATGGATGACGACCTCGTCGCCGACTTTCCAGCGCGTGACCTTGGAGCCGACGGCATAGACGATGCCCGAGGCGTCGGAACCTGCGATGTGGTAGGGAATCTTGTGCACGTCGAAGACGGAGACGGGCGTGCCGAGCGAGGCCCAGACGCCGTTGTAGTTGACGCCCGCGGCCATGACGAGAACGAGCACGTCCTGGCTGTCGAGCTCCCACGTGGGCACGACCTCGACCTGCATCGCCTGTTCGGGCGGACCCTGACGGTCGCGGCGGATCGTCCAAGCGTACATGTTCGCCGGCACGTGGCCCAGCGGCGGAATTTCGCCGACCTCGTAAAGATCCTTGAGGGGAATGCCGGTGGCGGCGACCGCCGCTTGGTCGTTCTTTGTCATAGGTTCGTGATCCCTTGGATGATGGGCGCGATCATTAGCGCCCGGACCGTCCGGCGCAAGGGGTTTTTGCACTGCAACATGCGATTACTTCCCCCCGACGTGGCGTAAAATCGTGGGTTCTGGTGGTTTCCCAAAGGTCTTTCCGGGTGTAGGCTATTCGAGAATGCGGAGTGATACTCCGCAAATTGTCTTCATCTGGTCTTCTTGGGAGGAGGAACCGCATGGGCTTTACCGATCAATATGCGATCGAACTCGAGGGCAGCCATTGGTCTGTGCCGCAGGGCTTTGACGCGACGTTCAACTGGACCTACGACCCCGAACGCACCGCGATGATGGGCCTCTATCGCAAGGGCGTCGAGATGCAGTGGGACGCCAATACGCGTCTCGACTGGTCCCAGGAACTCGACGAGGACAATCCAGAGCAGTTGCCCGACGAAATGCTGCCGATCAACGGCATGGCGCAGTTCGAGAAAATGTCGCGCAAGGAGAAGGCCAATGTGCGCAAGCATTTTCAGGCCTGGCAGTTGTCGCAATTCATGCAAGGCGAACAGGGCGCGCTGATCTGCACCGCGAAGATCGTGACGCAGGTGCCGGACATGGATTCGAAATTCTATGCCTCGACGCAGGTGATCGACGAGGCACGGCACGTCGAGAGCTACAAGCGGCTGCTGGAAAAATTCAAGATCGTCTATCCGATGACGAAGCCTTTGCAGGATTTGATCGAGCAGACATTGCTCGATAGCCGCTGGGACATGACCTATCTCGGCATGCAGGTGGTGATCGAGGGGCTGGCGCTGGCGTCTTTCGCGCAAATCCGCGACAACGCGCAGAACCCGCTCGCCGCCGCCGTCAATGCCTATGTGATGCAGGACGAGGCGCGGCATGTCGCTTTCGGACGGCTGGCGCTCAGGGATTATTATCCCCATCTCACCGACAAGGAGCGCGACGAGCGCGAGGAATTCCTGCTCGAGGCGAGCTACCTGATGCGCGACCGTTTCGATGCGGTGGAGGTCTGGAAAAATCTCGGCCTCGATCCGGTGGCTTGCGGCGAGCATATGTATCACTCGGGCTTCATGACGAAGTTTCGCAACTCGCTCTTCCAGCGCATCGTGCCGATCGTGAAGGATGTCGGGCTCTGGGGTTCGCGCATCCGCAAGGGTTATGACGAGATGGGCGTGCTTTCTTATGCCGATCAGGACGTCGACAAGATGCAGTCGGACGATGACAGCATCGCGCGCGAATTCGATGCGCGGCGCAAACATATCGAGCGCATTGCAGCACGCGCGACAGCTGCCGCCGACTGAGTGTTTCAAACAGACAAAAGCCGGATTATGTGTTTGCGTGAGCGCCGGAACCGTTGAATTGGTTCCGGCGTTTCCGTTTCCGCGCCTTGTCTTTTTCCGATCACAGGCGGAGGCGAGACGGCCACGATTTTCCTCTTCGGAGTTTTCCAGACATGACCATGTTTTTTGCAAAGGGCCGTCCGCTCGTCGCGGCGCTGGCCCTTGCGGCGATGACCCTGACCTCGGCGAGCGCCTTTGCCGCGCAGCCTGCCCGTCACGATGATCACCGGCAGGCGGGGCCGAGCCATGAGCGGCCCGAATTCAGCCCGAATGAATCGCGTTCGGTGCGCGACTATTACCGCAGCCACAAGTGGGATGCGAAGCCGCTGCCGCATGGCAAGTACTACACGGTCGGGCGCAAGGTGCCTGCGTCCTATCGCCGTCCGCTGCCGCCGGATTTGCGCCGCAACTTCCCGCAGCGTCCCGGCTATGAGCCTTATATCGTCGGCGACAATGTGGTGCTGATCGCGGTGGCGACCGGCGTCATCGTCGATATTCTGAGCCAGGTTCACTGAAGAAAAAGCCGCCGCCGGGATGCCCGGCGGCGGCTTTCATTCGTCTCGATTGTTTTGCAGGCGAGCAATTCACCTCAGCGAAAAGCGAGCCCTTCAAAGGCGCCGGAGCTGCGCCAGCCTTGAAGATATTTGAAATAGGCCGTCGCGCCTGCCGGATAGCCGACATTGTATTTGGCGGCGGGGCCTGCCGTCTGGCCTTCGTTGTTGTAGTAGCCGGGCGTGCAATCGGGCGAGCCGATCATGCGGCCGACGCCGGTGAGAAGCAGCGCCACCCATTCGTCCTGCGCTTCCTTCGTCACCTCGATTTCCTTCGCTCCCTGTTTTTGCGCGTGGGAGATGATGGCGGCGATGGTCGCACCGGATTCGGTGAGGTTGTGGGGCACATTGGAGATGAGGTTCGCGCCTTGCGTCGGTTGAACGAAGAAGGCGTTGGGGAAGCCATGCACATGCGTGCCGTGCTTGGAGCGCATGCCGTCCGCCCAGGCATCTGACAGTTTCAGCCCGTCGCGGCCCGTGAGGTCGAAACCGGCGCGGCGCTTGTATTCGGTGCCGACTTCAAAGCCCGACGCATAGATGATGCAATCGACTTCATATTCGACGCCACCGACGACCAGGCCTTTTTCGGTGATCTTTTCGACGCCCTTGCCATCCGTGTCGATGAGCTGCGTGCCGGGCGTGTTGAAGGCTTGCAGATAGGCGTCATGGAAGCAGGGGCGCTTGCAGAGCTGGCGATACCAGGCCTTGAGGTTCTGCGCCGTCTCGGTGTCTTTGACGATTGAATCCACGCGGGCGCGAATTTCTTCCATCTTCTCGAAGTCGGAATCTTCAAAAGCCGCCATCATGTTGGCGGGCGTCATCTTGTCGCGTGGCAGTTCCATGATTTTGGAGCGGATGCGGCGCGAGAGATCGGTCCAGCCATCCATCACCAGATCTTCTTCCGCCAGATCGCCGCCCTGATTGGCTGTGAAATTTTCCAGCCAGCGCTTCTGCCAGCCGGGGGTCGCGATCCCGGCGAACCATTCGGGATCGAGCGGCTTGTTGGCGCGCACGTCGACGGATGAGGGCGTGCGCTGGATCACGTAGAGCGCCTTGCAGGCTTTGGCCAGATGCGGCACGGCCTGAACCGAGGTCGCGCCGGTGCCGATGATGGCGACGCGCTTGTCTTTAAGCTTTTCCATCAGCGCGCCCTTGGGATCGCCGCCCGTATAGTCGTAGTCCCAACGGCTGGTGTGGAAGGAATGGCCCTTGAAGGACTGGATGCCCGGGATGCCGGGCAGTTTGGGGACGTGCAGGGGGCCGGTGCCCATGCCGATGTAATCGGCGGTGAAGCGGTCGCCGCGATTGGTTTCGATCACCCAGCGCTTGTGCTCATCGTCCCATGTCAGGTTTTCAACCTCGGTGTGGAAGAGGGCGTTTTCATAAAGCCCGTATTGTTTGCCGATGCGCTGGCACTGGCTGAGAATTTCCGGCGCATGGGCGTATTTCTCGCTCGGCATGTGGCCGGTTTCTTCGAGCAGCGGCATGTAGATCATCGAAGCCGTGTCGCATTGCGCGCCGGGATAGCGGTTCCAGTACCAGGTGCCGCCGAAATCGCCGCCCTTCTCCATGATGCGGACATCGGCGATGCCCGCTTCGACAAGCCGCGCGCCGGTGACGAGACCGGCAAAGCCGCCGCCGACAAAGGCGAAAGTCACGTGATCCGTTTTCGGATCGCGCTCGACGCGCGGCGTATAGGGATCGTCGAGGTAATGGGCGAGCTGGCCCTTGATCTGGAGATATTGCTCGTTGCCATCGGCGCGCAGGCGCTTGTCACGCTCGGCGCGGTAGCGGGCGAGCAGGGCCTGTTTGTCGATAGGGCCGCTTTTGGATGCTTGAGTCTGGGACTGCGGGCTCTCGGTCATCGTCATCGGGCGCTTCCAATCTGATAATTTGTCAGTTTGTTTTTTTCCATTCTCCTGATCCTGAGGCGCTTTGCAACGGAAACTATGAGGGGTGGAGAAATCCGCGGAAATCCGGGGCGGAATGCCGCCCGCTCTGGCCAAGCGCCGCGCTGCGGCGTTAGAGTCGCGCGGCGATGACGAGGCGTCATTTGACGACGGGAGAGTTTCGATGACGGATAAAAATCCAAGCACGCGGCAGGATTATACGCGCAGCAATGCCGAGATGGCGGCGCAGTGGAAGATCGACGTCAACCGCGATCCCTATGACATCCCGCTTGCCGAACTCGATCCCGGACATGACGATCTTTTTGCCGCCAACAAGATGCTTCCCTATTTCGAGCGTCTGCGCGCCGAAGATCCGGTGCATCTGTCCGAGGGCGGGCCTTATGGCCGCTATTGGTCGATCACGAAATACGAAGACATCATGGCGGTGGACACCAACCACAAAGTTTTCTCGTCGGATATTCGCAATGGCGGCATAAGGCTCGGCGGGCAGCGTCTTGAAAGCGAGCCTGATCCGCTGACGCATCTGCCCATGTTCATCATGGAAGACCAGCCCAAGCATGACGAGCAGCGCAAGGCCGTGCAGCCCATGTTCCAGCCGCAAAACCTGATGGATCTCGAACCGCTGATCCGCGAGCGCGCGGGGATCATTCTGGATGAGCTGCCGCGCGGCAAGGAGATCAACTGGGTGCGCGAGGTTTCCGTCGAACTGACGGGACGGACGCTGGCGACGCTGTTCGATGTGCCGCAGGAAGACCGGCACAAGCTGATCCA
>DASYEM010000110.1:0-5015 GCA_036499025.1 Parvibaculum sp.
CCAAACAAAATCAGGCCGTTTCAGGCCGAGCAATCAAAAGACTATGGGGAGACACGACATGCCTTGGAATTTTGGCGACATTCTCGACGCCATTTCGCCCGTCCTTCCGCAAGATGCGCCCGCCCTCATTCACGGCACCCGCAAGATCACCTGGGGCCAGACGACGAAGCGCTCGAACAATATCGCACGCGGCCTCATCGAGCGCGGCGCGAAGCCCGGCGACAAGCTCGCCTTCTACATGCGCAACCGGCCCGAATATGTCGAACTGCTCGCCGCCGCCTACAAGGCGCGCCTGACGCATGTGAACGTCAACTACCGCTACAAGGCCGATGAAGTCTTCTACATCTTCGACAATTCGGACGCGCAGACGGTCGTCTATGGCAGCGAATTTCGCGACATCATCGAGCAGATTCGCCCGCGCCTGACGAAGGTGCAGACCTGGGTGGAAGTGAATGACGGCGGCGAGATCGCGCCCTTCGCCGAACGCTACGAGGATCTGGCGACAACCGGCAACGGCGAACAGCTCGACATCAAACGCTCGCCCGACGACATGCTCTTCATCTATACGGGCGGCACCACCGGCATGCCCAAGGGCGTGATGTGGACGCATAACGACATGCGCGAAGTCCAGCTCGCCGCATTGCGGCGTCTCGGGCCCGTCCCGGAAACGCTGCCCGCCTTGATCGAAGCGATCAAGCTCACCGGCCCCGCCGGTCCGATGATCCCCGCCTGCCCGCTGATGCACGGCACCGGCCTTCTCACCGCCAACGGCAACATGTTGTCGGGCGGTTGCGTCGTCACGCTCGACAACCAGTCGCTCGACGCCCATGAGCTTTGGGCCGCCGTCGATCGCAACAAGGTGCAGCAGGTCGCCATCGTCGGCGATGCGTTTGCAAAGCCGATGTTGCGCGCGCTGGAAGAAGAGCCCCGCAAATACGATCTCTCCTCCATCGTCACGATCGTTTCCTCGGGCGTCATGTGGTCGACCGAAGTGAAGCGCGGCCTGCTGAAGTTCATGCCCAACGCAATCATGACCGACAGCTTCGGCGCCTCGGAAGCGGTCGGCCTCGGCTCATCGCTGATGACCAAGGACGGCGAGATCGCCACCGCGAAATTCCAGATCGGCGAACGCTGCAAGGTCTTCGACGAAAACGACGAGCCCGTTATCCCCGGCTCCGGCAAACCCGGCTTCATCGCGCTCGGCGCGCCGATCCCGGTCGGCTACTACAAGGACCCGGAAAAAAGCGCCAAGACCTTCAAGCTGGTGCGTGGCGAACGCTACTCGATCCCCGGCGACTGGTGCACCGTCGAGCCCGACGGCACCTTGACGCTTCTGGGGCGCGGCTCGGCCTGCATCAACACGGCAGGCGAAAAAGTCTACCCGGAAGAAATCGAGGAAGCCCTGAAGACCCACCCGATGGTCGAGGACGCGCTCGTCGTCGGCCTGCCCGATGAGAAATGGGGCCAGTCCGTCACCGGCATCGTCAAGATCGCCGCCGGCCAGCACTTCGACGAAGACGTGCTGCGCGCCCATGTCCGTGGCCAGCTCGCCGGCTACAAGACGCCCAAGCGCATCCTCATCGGCACCGCTGTCGCCTTCCGCGCCGCCAACGGCAAGGCCGACTACAAGACGGTCACCGCCTTCGCCAAGCAGGAACTCGGCGTGGCGTAAGGCCCTCGCAAAAAAGAAATTGTCACCCCGGCCTCGTGCCGGGGTCCAGGGGCGGCATGTTCAGCATATGTCGCTACTGGATCCCGGCACGAGGCCGGGATGACATTTGGGGTGGCGCCGGCGTTCACGCATCCCCGCCGTTTGCCTCAGCCTTCATCGCTGCTATCTTGCCGTCATTGAAATTTCATCCTTGAGAAACGGGAGCCGTTCATGGAACCGCTAGAGAAGTTCCGCCAGGAAACGCGCGAATGGCTGGAAGCGAATTGCCCGCCTTCCATGCGCACCCCCATGTCCGGCGAAGACGAAACGGTCTGGGGCGGTCGCAAGGCCGTCTATAAAAACCCGGAAGCCAAACTCTGGCTCGATCGCATGGCCGCGCGCGGCTGGACCACACCCACCTGGCCCAAGGCCTATGGCGGCGGTGGCCTCACGAAAGACGAAAACCTCATCCTCCAGTCCGAGATGCGCCGCATCAAGGCACGCCAGCCCTTGTCGAGCTTCGGCATCTGGATGCTCGGGCCCGCCCTTCTCGAATACGCGACCGAAGAACAGAAACAGGAATTTCTGCCCCCCATCGTGCGCGGCGAAATCCGCTGGTGTCAGGGCTATTCCGAGCCGGGCGCTGGCTCCGATCTCGCAGGCCTCCAGACCAAGGCCGAAGACAAGGGCGATCACTACCTCGTCAACGGCCAGAAAATCTGGACCTCCTACGCCGACAAGGCCGACTGGATTTTCTGCCTCGTCCGCACCGACAGCGCGAAGAAGCACGACGGCATCAGCTTCCTCCTCTTCGACATGGCCTCGCCCGGCGTCGAAGCGCGCCCCATCTCGATGATCTCCGGCGCCTCGCCCTTCTGCGAAACCTTCTTCACCGACGTCAAAGTCCCGAAGAAAAATCTCGTCGGCGAATTGAACAAAGGCTGGACGATTGCCAAGCGCCTTCTCCAGCATGAGCGCGACATGATCTCCGGCATGGGATTGGGCTCGGGCGTCGGCTCTAGTGCCAGCCTCGAAAGCCTCGCCAAGGATTATTTCGGCGAAGCCAACGGCAAGGTCGCAAGCGCCGCTTTGCGCGAACACATCGTCCGTCAGAAAATGGACGGCAAGGCGTTCGCGCTCACGCTTCAGCGCACGGCCGAAGAAGCCAAAGCCGGTCAGGGCATGGGCGCGGCCTCCTCGATCTTCAAATATTACGGCACGGAACTGAACAAGCGCCGCTACGAGCTGATGCTCGAAATTCTCGGCACGCAGGGCCTCGGCTGGCAAGGCGAAGGCTTCACGCCGGAGGAAATCGGCATCACCCGGTCTTGGCTCCGCTCGAAAGGCAATTCGATCGAAGGCGGCACATCGGAAGTGCAGCTCAATGTCGTCGCCAAGCGCGTGCTTGGCCTGCCCGACTGAGCTCCTCGGCCTCAGACAAAAGCAACTAGACAAACAAAAGAGTTCAACTTCGATGGCATTGGTACTTTCCGAAGAGCAGCAACTTCTTCGCGACACGGCAACGCAGTTTTTTCAGGAGCGCGTCCCGGTCGCCAATCTGCGCAAATTGCGCGATACGCATGACGCGGTGGGTTTCGACCGCGCCGTCTGGAAGGAAATGTCGGATCTCGGCTTTGCCGGCATCCTGACCTCGGAAAAATACGGCGGCACGGATTTCGGCCCCGTGGGCCTCGGCCTGGTCCTCGAACAGTCGGGCCGCACGCTGGCGGCAAGCCCGCTTGTCTCGACCGTCCTACTCGCAGGCTCCGCCGTGCAACTCGCCGGCAGCGCCACGCAGCGTCAGGAAATCCTTTCCGCCATCGCCGCCGGCGAAAGCATCATCGCGCTGGCGCTCGAAGAAGGCGCGCATCACAACCCCACCCATATCGCAACGAAGGCGAAAGCCGAGGGCGCCGCCTATCGCATCACCGGCAAGAAAACCTTCGTCCTCGACGGCCACGTCGCCGACCGCCTGATCGTCGCCGCCCGCACCTCAGGCAAGGACAACGACAAATCCGGCGTCACGCTTTTCCTCGTCGATCCCAAAAGTCCTGGCATCGCGGTCACGCGCACGTTGATGGTCGACAGCCGCAACGCCGCCAACATCGCCTTCGACAATGTCAGCGTCTCGGCCGACGCCGTGCTCGGCTCCGTCGATGGCGGCAATGACGTGCTCGAACAGGTGCTCGACATCGCCCGCATCGGCCTCGCCGCCGAAATGCTCGGCATGATCCAGGAAGTCTTCGACACCACCGTCGTCTACCTGAAAGAGCGCAAACAGTTCGGCGTGCCGATCGGCTCCTTTCAGGCGCTCAAGCACCGCGCCGCCGAAATGTTCGCCGAGATCGAGCTCTGCCGCTCGGTCGTTCTCGATGCGCTCTCCGCCCTTGAAGCCCGCCGCAACGACGTGCCGCAAGTCGCCAGTCTCGCCAAGGCGCGCCTCTCGGAAGTCGCGACCCGCGTCACCAACGAGGGCCTGCAAATGCGCGGCGGCATGGGCATGACAGATCAGTTCGACATCGGCCTCTTCATGAAACGCGCCCGCGTCGCCTCCGCCACCTTCGGCGACGCCAACTTCCACCGCGACCGCTACGCGACCCTGGAAGGTTTTTAACCGCCCTCAAAAACTGTCACCCCGGCCTTGTGCCGGGGTCCAGGGGCCGCTTGCTCGGAACATGACGTTCTGGATTCAGGGACAAGCCCGGAATGACAGCCTCATTTGAAGCTCCCTCGTTCCCCGCGCAGTTTCAAACGTCGAAAACCCCGCCAAACCTGCCGCCATCTCCATAATCTCGCCCCGATTTAATGTTCCATTTCTTGACAGCCCGTCACGCCCGGTATCTCCTTCGGGCCAAGGGTTTAGGAACAGGAATCGGAGTAACGCATATGCGCAAGATCGCCATCGCCATCGCCGCCGCAGCAGGCGCAGTCGGCTTGATGATCGCCGCCGCCCCGGCTTCAGCTCTCTCGACTTATCAGATCCAGACGGATGGCGGCGCCAACCTCGACGGCACGCCGAACGCTGCCGACCAGAGCAAGAGCGGCTTCTCCATGACCACGCGGACGAGCGCCGACGACAACAGCTCGGCCATCAACCCCGACGGCACGCCGAATGTGAATTTCGGCGCCACCAATCGCACCCAGCAGCAGAACAATCTCTCGGGCGATATGGGCTGGCAAGGCACGGGCTACTACCTCCGCCCCAACAACTGATCTTTCATCCCAGAGCCTGATGGCCCTTTGAAAAGTCGCTCAGATTTTTTTGATGATGCATAAAATTCTGGAGAAAGCGCGATGCACGGGCATCGCGCTTTTTCTTTTGGCCTTCAGCGGCGCGCCCGCTTTCGCCCATCCGCATGTCTGG
>DASYEM010000111.1:0-2499 GCA_036499025.1 Parvibaculum sp.
GCTAACTAATAACGGGAGGACGCCATGGCTCATCGCTACGATCTCGTCATCCGGGGCGGCACGCTTGCCGACGGCACCGGTTCTCCTCTCCGCGAGGCGGACATCGCCATTGAAGGCGGCAAGATCGCCGCCGTCGGTTCCTTCGAGGGCACAGGCACCGAAGAACTCGACGCCAAGGGCCGTCTGGTCACGCCGGGCTTCGTCGACATCCACACGCATTACGACGGGCAGGCGACCTGGGACGAGCGGCTTCAGCCCTCGAGCTGGCACGGCGTCACCACCGCTGTCATGGGCAATTGCGGCGTCGGCTTCGCGCCGGTGCGCCGCCAGGATCACAACCGCCTCATCGAACTCATGGAAGGCGTCGAGGACATTCCCGGCGCGGCGCTGCATGAGGGGTTGAAGTGGAACTGGAAAAGCTTCCCCGACTATCTCGACGCGCTGGCCGCGCGCCGTTTCGACATGGACGTTTGCGCCCAGCTTCCCCACGGCGCGCTCCGCGTTTTCGTCATGGGCGAGCGCGGCGCGAAGCTCGAAGCCGCGACGCCTGACGACATCGCGCAAATGAAGAGCCTTGCCGAGGAAGCGATGCGCGCCGGCGCCATCGGCTTTTCGACCTCGCGCACGCTCAATCACAAGACGGTCAAAGGCGATCCGACGCCGTCGCTGCGCGCCACCGAAGCCGAACTCATGGGCATCGCCGAAGGCATCCGCGATGCGGGCAGCGGCGTCATGGAATTCATTTCCGATTTCGATCAACCGGACCAGAAAACCGAATTTGCGATGATCCGCCGCCTCGTCGAAACATCCGGTCGTCCGCTTTCATTGTCTCTGGCGCAGGCGCATGGCCGTCCCGAGGGCTGGCGTTCGCTGCTCGGTCTCATCGAAGGCGCGGCCAATGACGGTCTTTCGATGCGCGCGCAGGTCGCGCCGCGTCCCATCGGCGTGCTCTATGGATTGCAGGCGAGCGTCAATCCCTTCACGACAATGCCGACCTATCGCAGCATCGCCGACAAGCCGCTGGCCGAACGTCTCGCCGCGATGCGCGATCCGGTTTTCCGCGCCCGCATTCTCGACGAGGCGGAAGCGGCCAAGGGCAATCCTTCCGCGCGGCGCATGATGGCTTTCGAGCGCATGTTCCGCCTCGGCACGCCGCCCGATTACGAGCCGCCGCGCGAAACCTCCATCGCCAGCATGGCGGAGCGTCAAGGCGTCAGCCCGCAGGCGCTCGCCTATGATCTTCTGCTTGAAGATGAAGGCCGCGCTTTTCTCTTCGCGCCCTTCGCCAATTACGCGCATTTCAATCTCGATGCCTGCGGCGAGATGATCGACAATCCCCATACCGTCATGGGCCTCGGCGATGGCGGCGCGCATGTCGGCCTCATCTCCGATGCAAGTTTTTCCACCTATCTGCTGACCCATTGGGGACGCGACCGCGCGCAAGGGCGTTTCGATCTCGCCCGTCTCGTCAAGCGCCAGACCGCCGACACGGCGCGCGCCGTCGGGCTCATGGATCGCGGCATTGTTGCGCCGAGCAAGAAGGCCGATTTGAACGTCATTGACTTCGACAAGCTCGCTGTCGAGACGCCGGTCATGGCCTTCGATCTGCCGGCGGGCGGCAAGCGGCTTCTGCAACGCGCGCGCGGCTACACCGCCAACATCGTTTCCGGCGCCGTCACCTATCGCGACGGCGAAGCGACCGGCGCATTGCCCGGACGGTTGGTGCGCGGCCCGCAGGCCTGAACAAAAACAAAATAACGGGGAGGACAAAATGATCAAAAAGCCGATTTCCGCCGACTCGCATATCACCGAACCGCCGCATTGCTATGTCGATTACATCGATCCGAAATATCGCGACCGCGCACCGCGCATGAAACGTCTCGACCGTGTGGGCGACGCCTTCGTCATCGAAGGCATGAGTGCTTCGATCCCGATGGGCCTCGTCGCGGCGGCGGGCAAGAACCCTGCCGACATCACAACGGAGGGCGTCTCCTTCGACGAGCTCTGGCGCAGCGGCTGGGACGCGAAGTTTCGCGTTGCGGATCAGGAAAAAGACGGCATCGCCGCCGAGATGATCTATCCGACGGTGGGCATGATGCTTTGCAAGCATCCCGACTTCGATTTCAAGAAGGCTTGTTTCGCCGCCTATAATCGCTGGTTGCAGGAATATTGCGCCGTCGCGCCCGACCGTCTCTACGGGCTCGCGCAGGTTTCCATGCGCAGCATCGCCGATGGCGTCGCCGAGTTGAAAGAGGCCAAGGCGATGGGTTTTCGCGGCGTGATGATGCCCGGCAATCCGGCGGTCGAGGATTACGACAGCTCCGTCTACGATCCGGTCTGGGCGACGGCGGTTGAACTCGACATGCCGCTTTCCTTCCACATTCTCACCGGCAGTTCCGACGGTCTTCAGGGCAAGGTGCGCGGTCCACGCATCAACGGTTTCCTGTCGATCATTCGCGGCTGTCAGGACATCATGGGCACGTTCATTTTCGGCGGCGT
>DASYEM010000112.1:0-60019 GCA_036499025.1 Parvibaculum sp.
TTCTCTCTTGTGGGGGAAGTATGCACCAGAGCAGATTGAAGTTTTAGCTCTGGCACACACCCAAGAACGGACTATCGGAAATGAGATTTCACCACCAAGCGCCATCTAACGTGCCCTTGCGTAGCGCTGTGTTGGTGATGATTTTGTGGCGGCAACGGATGGGAAAGAACAGAAGTAATGCTGAGACCGCATCCTTCGCATCTATATATGCCAGAAATAGGAGTTGATTGGCCCGGCTGATGGATTGTATCGAATTCAGGGCCTTGCTGTTGAACAAGGTAGTTTCCGTATTTGTAATAAGCCATTCACGTCGCGACGCGATGTCGCTCCTCTCTTAGAGAGCGGACGCCTTGACCGTAGAGTCTGTATGCCGCAAGTTTGGCTTGTTGAGAGACTCAGTCCCGCAGGCGACCACAGTTAAGCGGGATTGACGCGGGCGGGGTCTCGAACACCCCGCCCGAATCACTTCATCAAGACTCTGACTCCGTATTCGTCTGGAGTCGAATCTTCTGCGCTCGGTCTAATCTGTGGATGACTTCCACCACGCCAGCCAAGCGTTGACCTTGGCGCGTTCCTCAGGCGTTAGCTTCGGCCCCTTGCCGATTAATCCGCCGATAGGTGAGGCGCTTTCCTTCGATGCCCTTGAGCGCCAGCACAGTGCGTTCGGTATCGGAGACGGAGCGGTTTGAATAACGGAAATCGAATTCGGTCAGATAGCGTTGCAAGTGCTGTTCGCCGCAATGCTGGTAGATGCCCGTCATGCCGCGCTTGAAGATGCTGAAATAGCCTTCAATCGTGTTGGTGTGAATGTTCCCCGGACGGACATATTGCTTGCTCGAATGGTGCACGGTTTCGTGCGAGGCAAAGCGGCCCTTGAAGGAATTGTAGAGCGCGCTTTCATCGGTGCGGAGATGGGCGTCATTGGCGACATTCTCGCGGACGATGGCGCGAACCGTTTCAGCATCGGCGCTTTTGACGTGAAAGGAGCGAACCTTTCCGCCGCGCTCTACCAGAGCAACAACGGCGCGCTTGTTCGCAACGCCACGTGCGCCGCGCTTGCTGTAAGGCTTGCCGTCATAGCGGGTTTCGCTCTTGTGCTCTTTCGAGCCGAAATAGGTTTCGTCGGCTTCGACCGTGCCGCCGCCGGAGCCGAGCGGCCCAAGCTCGCCGTCCTGCATGGCTTCGCGGATGCGATGCGCCATGAACCAAGCGGTGCGATAGGAGCCAAGGCCGAGGGTACGCATAAGCTGATGCGCGCTCATGCCCTTCTTGCTTGAAGTCAGAAGGAATGTCGCCAGAAGCCACTTGTTGAGCGGCACATGCGAGCGTTCAAACACAGTGCCGACCGTGACGCTGAATTGCTGGCGACACGAGTTGCACTGATAGAGGCCCTTGCGGGTTTTGGCCTTCGCTTCTTTCGCCTTCGCCTGTACGGCGGTGACGTTTTCAGCCTCGCCGCAATGGGGGCAGAACGCGCCGCTGGGCCAGCGATTTTTCTCAAGAAACTCGCGGGCCTTGTCTTCGTCCTGAAAGAGCGGGCTGGTGAGATCGAGGGCCATTGGACTTTAATTCCTATTTTAGACCGTTCTGGCCGCTATGAGCGCCGAACGTGAGCTAAATATAGGGGATCATTGATGCTTTGTAAAGTGCACAATTGGGAATTATAACCCATAAATCCGCCTTGGCCAGCCTCGATTTCACGGCTTTTCTTGTCCCCCGGCACCCCGGCGGCTACATTGCGCCCGCATCGGAAGAGGACGGAATGGCGGCGCGCACCATCTACAAGATCGTGAGTGAGGGAGAGTGGCGCGCGGCGGAAGCGGCTGGCCGTTTCGAAGGCTCCGCCGTCGATCTGAAGGACGGCTTCATTCATTTCTCGACAGCCGCGCAGGCGCAGGAAACCGCCGAGAAGCATTTTGCCGGCGTTCTCGATCTGCTGCTCGTCGCGGTCGACGCCAATGCGCTCGATCTCAAATGGGAGCCCTCGCGCGGCGGCGCGCTTTTCCCGCATCTCTATGGATCGCTGCCAATGAGCGCCGTGCGTCGCGTCGAACCATTGCCGCTTTGCGCCAGCGGTGCGCACCGCTTTCCAGATATGTCAGACGGAAAAGAATGAGCGGCATGGACCTCTTCCCTCTCGCTCGCCCGGCTCTCCGCTTCATCGATCCCGAACGCGCGCATCGCCTGACGATCGTGGCGCTGAAGGCGGGCCTCGGTCCTCGCCAACGCAAAGCCGATCCGGCATCGCTGGGCGTGGACCTCTTTGGTCTGCATTTTTCAAATCCGGTCGGTATCGCCGCAGGCTTCGATAAAAACGGTGAAGTGCCCGACGCGATGCTTGCCATGGGCATGGGCTTTGCCGAAGTCGGCACCGTGACGCCGCGCCCGCAATCGGGCAATCCGCGCCCGCGCGTTTTCCGTCTCGAGGCGGAACGCGCCGTCATCAATCGTCTGGGTTTCAACAATGAAGGCCATCAGGCGCTGAAGCGCCGTCTCGAAGCCCGGCGGGCGAGGGGCGGAATCGTCGGCGTCAATATCGGCGCCAACAAGGACGCAGCGGACCGCATCGCCGATTATGAAACCGGCATCGCCGCCTTCGAACATCTCGCCAGCTATTTCACCGTCAATATTTCCTCGCCGAACACGCCGGGCCTGCGCGCCTTGCAAAATCGTGGCGAACTCGAAGCGTTGATTGCCCGCGTGCTGAAAGCGCGGAAGGGCCGCGTGCCGATCCTGTTGAAGATCGCGCCGGACCTCACAGCGCCTGAGCTTGCCGACATAGCCGCCGTGGCGCTCGACATGAAGCTCGACGGCCTCATCGTCTCGAACACGACGATCCAGCGCGAAGGTTTCGTCTCGGGGCGTCACGCTCATGAAGTCGGCGGCCTGTCGGGCCGTCCTCTCCTCACGCTCTCGACGGATGTGCTGCGCGACGTCTACCGCCTGACCGGAGGTAAGATTCCGATTGTCGGCGTCGGCGGCATTGCAAGCGGCGCGGATGCTTATGCCAAAATTCGCGCCGGCGCGTCCCTGGTGCAGCTTTATTCGGCCCTCACTTATGAAGGTCCCGCGCTCGTCGCCCGTATCAAGCGCGATCTGGCATCGGCGTTGGCGCGCGACGGTTTTGCGCGCGTGGCGGACGCGGTCGGCGTGGACGCCAAGAACTGATAAGCCCGGTCAACTGGAGAAGACGCTATGCCCAAAGTCACCATCTGGCACAATCCGCGCTGCAGCACCTCGCGCACGACGTTGTCGCTTCTCGAGCAGCATGGGCTTCAGCCGACCATCGTCGAATATCTGAAAACGCCGCCCAGCGCCGACGAGTTGAAATCGGTGTTGAAGAAACTGCACATGAAGCCCCGCGAGCTGATGCGCAAGAAAGAGGCGGTTTACAAGGAACTCGGCCTCGACAAGGAAGACCTCTCCGATGACAAGCTCATTCAGGCGATGGTCGATAATCCGATCCTGATCGAGCGTCCGGTGGTTCTTTTCGGCGCTCGCGCCGCGTTGGGCCGACCGCCGGAAAACGTTCTCGATCTCTTCAACGATATGGGTTGAGCGCGGCGCGCCGTACCGATCCGTAGAAGGGCAGCATTGTCGCCGCTCTTGCAGCGTAGAAAATGACAAGCGCCGCCCATAGCCCATGATTGCCGTAGGCTCTGGCGAGGAACCACCAGGCCACGAGGAAAATCATCAATGCCACGGCCATGGCGTTGCGCATCTCTTCTGTGCGCGTTGCGCCGATGAAAATGCCGTCGAGCAAGAAACACCAGACCGCGATGATCGGAACAAGCGCCGCCCAGGGCAGATAGACCCGCGCCGCCACGCGCACATCGGGCGAAGCCGTCAGCGCGTCGATGAGCAAGGGCCCGGCGGCGTAAATGAAAAGCGACAAGGCCAAAGCAACGCCACCGGCCCAGAGCGACGACAAAAGCACGGCGCGTCCGAGGGTCGCCTCGCTGCGGGCGCCGACGGCTTCGCCGACCAGCGCTTCCGTCGCCGAACAAAAGGCGTCGAGAAGAAATGCCGCCAGCGCGATGAATTGTCCGAGGACCGCATTGGCCGCCAGCGTCACATCGCCCGCGCGCGCACCCTGCGCGGTGAAAAACGAAAAGGCGAAGATCAGACAAAACGTGCGCAACATGATGTCGCGATTGACGGCGATCATGCGGGCAAGGCGGGCGGGATCAAGCAGCCGCGCCCGTGCCCAGCGCCCGCTCCAGCCGCTGCGTCGCAGGTCGCGCCAGGCAAGTGCCGCACCGAGCCCGGCAGCGGCGATCTCCGCGATCAGCGTGCCGGTCGCCACGCCTTTGACCGCCCAGCCGAACCCGGCGACGAAGGTAACGTTGAGCGCGATATTGAGCCCGTTCATAAAGACTTGCAGCACCAGCGCGGTATTCGCCTTCTGCCGCCCGATGAACCAGCCGAGCAGCGCGAAATTCGCCAGCGTGAACGGCGCGCTCCAGATGCGGATCGAGAAGAAGTCATGCGCCATCGCCTGCACCTCGGCGCTGCCTTTCAGAAGCGCGAAGGCGGCAAAGCCGATGGGCCATTGCAAAGCGATGAGGCAAAGCCCGATGGAGACCGCGACAATCAGTGCCCGACCCAGATTGGCGCTCACCTCGTCGGCGTCACGCGCGCCGAGCGCCTGCGCGGTCAGCCCCGTCGTTCCCATGCGCAGGAAACCGAAACCCCAATAGATGAAATTGAAAATCGTTCCGCCAAGCGCGATGGCGCCGAGCGCCGCCGGATCGGGAATGCGTCCGATCACCACCATGTCGGCAAGGCCGAGAAGCGGCACCGAAATATTGGAGAGAACGATAGGCCCGGCGAGCCGCAGCACCGCGCGATGCGTGACGGGCCGCATCGTTTCCATTCAGCGCGTCTCGCCGATCAAAGCGCCGATGCCGGACGCGGCGCTCGCGGCCATTTGCGCCAGAGCGAAACCTGAAAAGCGCGCATCGTCCGTGACCTCGCGCAGCGCGAAAGGCGGATGAGGATAGGCTTCCATCGTCTCGTCGTCGTCGAATTCGACTTCGGCAAGCACCAGCCCTTCAAGCGGTGCGCCGAATTGATCGACGGAAATACGTCGTCCCTTCAGCGCAAAACTATGCCGATGCTTCGTGAGCGCAAGTCCGCCAAGCCCGCGCATCAGCGTATATTCGTGCTCGCCGAGATAAATCGTCGTGATGAGCCGATGGCGTGGATCGGGAAGCTGCGTCTTCTTCGACAGGCGCCGATAGTTGCTCTCGTCGTGCAATGCCGCCGCCGAGCGCAGTCGCAATTCGCTCTCCGGCAAATAGTGGTCGACGATTTTGAAAATCTCCGGCGCGGCCAGCGCCAGTGGCGGCATCTTGGCGCAAAGCCAGCGGCGTTCGCGTTCGATCTGCGCATATTTCAGATGCGGATAGCCGGCGGGCGGCGCGATCTCCGGCCGGTCCATCAGTTGCCCGGCTCGTCGGCCGCCTTGAGCAGAAAATGCCCGTGCGCGGAGGCGATAGGTCGCGCGCGGTCTTCCTGCCAAGCTTCGGTGAGCACCGTCGCGACGCGCCGCCCATGCTTGGTGATCCGTGCGCTGGCATAGGTATCGAGAGGCTTTCCCGACCGCAGATAGTCGATGGTGATGCCGATGGGTTTCGGAATGGCGGCGATGCCCGTCTCGAAACCGAGCTGGATGATCGCGGTCATTTCCAGAAATGCGCCGATGACGCCGCCATGCAGCGCCGGCAAAATAGGATTGCCGATGAGCTTGTTGTCGAAGGTGAGGATCGTCGTGATCTCGTTGCCCTTCTGATCGACGCTGATGCCGAGAAAGCGGGCATAAGGGATCGCGGAGAGAAAGCGGTTGAGATCCTGCTTCGGCAAATTGGACTCTGTCTCGCTCATGACCTTGCCTTACGCCTCGCTCTTTTTCATGGCCGCCATCGCGGCGGCATATTCGACAGGCGCGGCGCGGTTCGCCGCCAGCATGAACGTGCCGACGCAGGTCGCAATCGGGTCCGCTTCGTCGGTGTGATAGGCCGTGCCGCGCACAAAGGCGATGTTGCGCGTCACCTTGTAGCAATGCGCATGGCCGGTGAGCGCGAGCCCCGGCGTCGCGGGCTTCATGTAATCGATCCTGAGATCGAGCGTCGCAATCGACATGCGTTCGGGCAAGGCGAGCTGCACGGCGGTGCCGCAGGCATTGTCGAGCAGCGTCGTGATGACCCCGCCGTGAATGACGCCCGTCTCCACATTGCCGATGAGCTTCTCGTCGTAAGGTACGGAGAGCCAGGATTCCGAAGGCTTGGCATCGACGATGACAAGACCCAGCGCGCGCGCATGCGGCACATGCTGGATCAGCACGTCCTTCATCGTCTGGACCATCTCGGGCGTAAGTTTGAACTCATTGGCCATACGGTTGCGTTCTACGTTCCGGGTTGTTTGACCCTTCATTAAGGGCGGATGGATTAACCTACCCTAGCGCCGGGGGGCTGATTTTGCGATGCTCATTGAGGGCACCTGAGAGACCACCCGATGCTCGATGCCATTTCGGATTTTCTGCCGATAGAAGATTTTTCCAGGCTCACGCCGAGGCTGGAACAATTGCTGGTCTATTGGCGCGCCAAACGGACGGGCTCTCTCCTGCCGTCGCGCAAGGACATCGACCCCATCGATATCCCCCGCCTCATGTCCGACGTCGCGTTTCTCGACATCATGCGCGATCCCCTCGACTATCGTTACCGGCTGGTGGGGACGCATATCGTCGAGATGGTTGGCCATGATCGCACCGGGTTGCGCATGCGGGAATTTCTGACCCCGCCCGCCATCGAAGCCTCGGCAAAGTCGATCGAGCGTCTGATCGCGTCCCGCGAAGCCATCGCCTTTGAAGGCCGGCTCTACTGGCTCCAAAAGGATTATCGGCACTTTCAGGCTCTGGTTCTGCCGCTTGCCGCCGATGGCCGGGAGGTCGACATGGCCATCATGGGCCTGAATTTCAGTCCCGAACGCCGGACAGGCTGACCATTTCGACGGCCAAGTCATTGATTCGCCGCCAATTTTTGCCTTCCTAACCCTGCGTCAAATTGACCTTTCCGTCGCATCGTCTAGATTAGGCGTGATACGAGGCGCGGGGGCGCGGCTCGGGGGTTATCGATTGGGAGTCTGACAGTGGCGTTGGAGTGCGGCAGCTCGTGGCGGAACCTGGAACGCGCATGACCGAGGTCAAGGAGAAGCAGCCGCCGATGGTTGATGCCGGGGCTTACATGTCGTCGGCAAAGCCGATGGGCAAACGTGAGCAAACCAAGCTCAACAACCGCGAGGCGATCCTCAATTCCGCGCGCGAGGTTTTTGCCGAACTCGGCTACGGCGCGACGACGGTCCGCGACATCATCCGCAAGACCGGCCTCGCATCGGGCACCTTCTACAATTACTTCAAGAGCAAGGAAGAGGTCTTCGAGGCGATCATGGATGACGGCATGCGCCGCATCCGTCCGCGCCTGAAGGCCGACCGCATCCGCTCGCGCAATTTCGAGGAATTCGTCCGCAACGCCTACCGCACCTATTTCGATTATCTGGCGACCGACCGTCACACCTTCCAGATGATCCGCAGCAATCAGACATGGTTTCGCGTGCGCATGGACACGCCGGAGATTCTCGCCGGCCTTGAAGAGATCCGCGAATATATCGAAGAGGATATCCGCGACGGCAATCTGCCGCCGGTCGATAGCGAATATCTGATGGCAGCCGTCGTCGGCATCGCCATGGAAATCGGTGATCGCATGATCCTGCGCACACAGGTCGAACCGAGGATCGCCGCCGACTTTGCCACGGCGCTGGTGCTGAAGGGCTTTGAAGCTCTGCCGCTGAAATCCACAGCCAGGAAATAGATCGCGGGCCGAGGGGGCCGCATATGTGAACGTCCAGAAGCTCATTGTCCGCACTTTGCTGAAACTGCCGGATGGCATTCTCCTTGCGATGGCGGGCGGCAAGCCCCTCGAGATCGATGGACGCACGCTGGATGTGCGCACGCAATTCCTGGCCGCACAGGGCGCGAAAGCGCCGTCGCTGACGACGCTCGATCCGGCGGTCGGTCGCGCCGCCACTGCGCAAGGCCTCGCTCTTCTTGACGGTCATCGCCACCCGAATGTCGCGGTGAAGGACATAACCGTGCCGGGCGCCGATGGCCCGCTCGACGCGCGGCTCTATACGCCGAAGAACGCGGCGGGGCCGCTGCCCGGCCTCGTCTTCTTTCACTTCGGCGGCTGCGTCATCGGCGATCTCGATACATGCGACACTTTCTGCACGATGCTCTCGCAAATCGCCGATTGCGTCGTCCTCTCGGTCGCCTATCGTCTCGCGCCGGAACACAAATTCCCCGCCGCCGCCGACGATGCGCTCGCCGCCTTCCGCTATGCGACGGCTCACAATGCCGAGCTTGGCATGACGCATCGCATTGCCGTCGGCGGCGATTCGGCGGGCGGCTATCTTTCCGCCGTCGTTGCGCAGGAAACCATGCGCGCCGGTGAAGAAACGCCTGCCGTGCAATTGTTGATCTACCCGGTCACCGATATGGAATGGCAGGGCGGTTCATGGAATAGCTGCGAGAACGTCTATCCGCTGACGCGCGAAGTGATGGAATGGTTCATCAGCCACTATCTCCGCGATCGCGGCGACATGAAGGATCTGCGCGCCTCGCCGCTGAAAGCCGGCGATCTCGAAGGCGTCGCGCAGGCGATCGTCGTGACGTCGGGCTTCGACGTGTTGCGCGATCAGGGCACCGCCTATGCCGACCGTCTGAAGGAAGCGGGCGTCAAAGTCACCTATCGCTGCTACGACCGTCTCGCTCATGCCTTCACGGCGATGACCGGCGCGGTTCCCGCCGCGAAACGCGCCTGCGAAGAAATCGCCCGCGACCTCCACAGCGCCCTCAGGGGCTAATCCCGCAGAAATTCGATGAGCGCCGTGTTGACGCGCTCGGGCTCTTCATGCTGGACCCAATGTGTCGCGCCTTCGATGAAGAGCGTCGTCGCATTGTTGCACAGCGCGAGGCTCGCCTCCGCGCCGGACGCCGCGCCGAATTTGTCGTCGAGGCCCCAGATCACCAGCACCGGCGCCTCAATGCGTGGCAGGTTCTCCGGCATCGGCTTCTTCAGCAACGCGCGATACCAGTTGACGGTGGCCGTCAACGCGCCGGGCCGCGACCAGGCCACGCGATAGTCGGAAAAACATCCTCGCTGAACGTGCCCGGCCTGCTCGACGAGACGAGTCCGTCGGAAAGTCCGCGATAGTTCCGCGACTTCATCATGGCTTCCGGCAGCCAGGGCAGACGAAACATCTGCACGTACCAGCTCTTCTTGTTCTGCACCGGATCGTCGCGCATCGCCTTGCGCCAGATCGCGGGATGCGGCGCGTTGATGATCGCAAGCCGCTCCAGCCGCTCGGGCCGCGTCGTCGCGAGCCACCAGGCGACCGATGCGCCCCAATCATGTCCGACGAGTTTCAGCTTCGCGATGTCGAAATGATCGGCGAGCGCGACGACGTCTTCCACCAGCCGGTCGAGATCATAGGCCGCGACGCCCTGCGGCTTGTCACTAAGATTATAGCCGCGCTGATCGGGCGCGATGACGCGGAAGCCTGCTGCCGCAAGTGCCGGAATCTGATCCCGCCATCCGGCCCAGAATTCGGGAAAGCCGTGTAGCAGCACGACCGGCGGGCCGTCGGCGGGCCCGGCTTCGGCATAGTGAAGCGTGATCCCGTTAACCCGCGCCTGCCCGAAACGAATAGGTTCCATCGTCGCAATCCCCATTTGTCAGCGGGAATTTTTTCACTCCTTTCGGCTTGCCGCAACGTGGAACCGCGTGCTATTCCCCTACCGCCCTTAGGGGAGTAGTCGCCCTCCGTCGCGAGACTGAGAGGGGTGCGCGTCAACACACTTGATCCGGTTTGGATCATGGCGCGTGCAGGGGTTGCGGGTTTGCCGCGCCGATTGACGAGACCTTTGGCTTGAAGCGCGCGTCCGGCTGGGCGGTGTGCTTGCAGGTCATTGGTTTTGAGCTCGCCCGGCCCCGAGGAAATTTATGGAAGCCTTTTTCATCTCCCTGTCGGGAGTCGCCATCGCCGAGATCGGCGACAAGACGCAATTGCTGGCGCTGGTGCTCGCCGCGCGCTTCCGCAAGCCCTTGCCGATCATCGCCGGCATCTTCGTCGCCACCATCGTCAATCATGCCCTTGCCGCCGAACTCGGCATTCTGATCGCGGGCTGGTTGACGCCGGAAATTCTGAACTGGGCGCTTGGCGTCTCCTTCCTCGCGGCGGGCGTCTGGATGCTCATTCCCGACAAGGAAGGCGAATTGTCGGATGGCGTCGCCGCGCGCTTCGGCCCGTTCCTCACGACGACCATCGCCTTCTTCATCGCTGAGATGGGCGACAAGACGCAGCTTGCCACCATCGGTCTCGCCGCCCGTTTCCACGATCTCCTTTCCGTCGCGGCGGGCACGACCCTCGGCATGATGATCGCAAATGTGCCCGCGGTGCTTCTGGGCGAAGTCGCGGCGAAGGCTTTGCCCATGCAGCTCGTGCGCGGCACGGCGGCGGCGATCTTCATTGCGCTGGGTTGCGTCACCATTCTGGAGGCGCTGAAGCTCGTCTAGGCGTGCGCGTGCAATCGCCCTATGCTTTCCCAAACAAAATTAAAAATGGGAGACGCCGATGCGCAGCATGCGCGTGCACGAATTGTCGGAAGATATTTCCGTTCTGAAGATGGAAGAGGTGACGCTGCCGCCGCCGCGTCCGGGCGAAGTGCGTCTGCGCCTCAAGGCCTGCTCGATCAACTTTCCCGACATTCTGATGGTGCAGGGCAAATATCAGTTCAAGCCCGACCTGCCTTTCGCGCCGGGCATGGAAGGCGCAGGAATTGTCGCTGAAGTCGGCGCTGGTGTGACGAAGTTCAAACCGGGCGATGAAGTCGTCGCCGGTCTCCGCGTCGGCGGTTTTGCCGAAGAGGTGAACATTCCCGCCGACAATTGCCGCCCGATCCCCACGGGCATGGATTTCGTCAAGGCCGCCGCCTATCCGGCCGCCTATCTCACGGCTTACGTCGCGCTCGTCATTCGCGGCAATCTGAAAGCGGGCGAGACCTTGCTGGTTCACGGCAGCAGCGGCGGCGTCGGCATGGCCGCCGTCGATATCGGCAAACTCTGGGGCGCGAAGGTCATCGCGACTTCGGCCTCGGATGAAAAATTGAAAGTCGTGAAGGCGCGCGGCGCCGATCACGTCATCAACGTGACGCGCGGTTTCCGCGAAGAGGTAAAGGAACTGACCGGCGGCGCAGGCGCTGACGTGATCTACGATCCGGTCGGCGGCGACGTCTTCGACGAAAGCGTCCGCTGCATCGCCTGGAACGGTCGCCTGCTCATCATCGGCTTTACCAGCGGGCGCATCCCGACCGTCTCCGTCAACATGCCGCTCATCAAGGGTTTCTCGGTCGTCGGCGTCCGGGCAGGCGAATATGGTCGCCGCGATCCCCAAGCCGGCAAGGCGAATATCGAAGCCATCGATCGCCTCGCCGCCGAAGGCAAGATCGATCCCTATGTCTGCGCCACCTTTCCGCTCGATCACGCGGTCGAGGCCATGCGCATGCTGCAAAATCGGCAAGCTGTCGGAAAAGTCGTCATAACGATGGATTAGGCGACGCAGACGGACAATAATGCTTCGCGCAACAAGGGAACCCTTCGAATGAATTCGTCCGCGAAACTCGGTCTGTCCGCTGCTTTGGCCCTCGCTCTCTTCGCCTGCTCCAAACCCGTCGATGTGACGGTCGGCCAGACGAATGTCGGCCCCATCACCATCAAGACCGAGTTCGACCCCGCCGCGGTCGAAAAGCTGCTGCCGAAACTCAATGTTGAAGCCGCCGTTTCATCGGCGCTCCAGCCGGGCGAACATGTGATCCGCGTGTCGAAGGGCAGCACGCCGCTTTTTGAAATCTATCCCGCCCTCGGCGGCAAGACGGTCGAAAGCGTGCTGGTGCTCGATGGCAGCATCAAGGACGAGAAGGGCGTTCACATCGGCTCGGACTTTGCCGAAGCGATCCCCGACGGCAATCTCGGCAACTGCATGGCGGGCGCCGGCGAAAAGACGGGCCGTCTTTATTGCCCGCAACCGGGCTCGACGCATGTGATCTACGAATTGCAGGGCGATAAGCCCGCCCCTGACGGTCAGGTGCCGCCTGCCGAGGAACTCAAGGCATGGCACGTGACGTCGATGCTCTGGGACGGCCGCGAGCCCGCGCACTAAAAATTTCCGTCATTGCGAGCGCAAGCGAAACAATCCAGTCTTTCTTCGCAGCTTCTGGATTGCCACGCCCTTTCAGGGCTCGCAATGACGGCGCATTGTCCTCAGACGCTCCGCTGCGTCTTGTCCTTGTCGTTGGCTGAACGGATCATCTCGCGCATGCCGTCCCACTCTTCTTCGGAGAGCTTCGACAGGCGTGAGAAATTTCCGCCGCCTGCGTTGAAGCCCGCGCCGTCGATGGCGATGCACTGACCCGTCAGATATTCGCAGCCATCCGCCATCAGGAAGGTGGCGAGATTTTTCAGCTCGTCCATCGCGCCGACGCGGCCCATCGGAATGCCGTCGCCCGAACCGCTGCCATCCGTCGACTGGCCGGGGCTCAAGCGTTCCCACGCGCCTTTGGTCGGGAAAGGCCCGGGTGCAATCGCGTTCAGGCGAATGCCGTAAGGACCCCATTCGGCCGACAGCGATTTCGTCATGATGTTGACACCAGCCTTCGACATCGCCGACGGCACGGTGAACGGCCCGCCGTTCCACACCCATGTCGTCAGGATCGAAATGACGCTGCCCTTGTGCCCGCCTTCGATCCAGCGCCGTCCGCAGGCATGCGTCATGTAGAAGGAGCCGTGAAAGACGATGCCCGCAATGGCGTCGAAGCCTTTGGGCGAGAGGTCTTTCGTCGGGCTGATGAAATTGCCCGCCGCATTGTTGACGAGGCCGGTCAGCGGCCCGCCATCGGCCCAGATCGCGCCGATCATGTCATCGACGGCGGCGGCGACGCGAATGTCGACCGCATGGGTTTTGACCGAACCGCCGTGGCGGTCCATCAGCTCTTTGGCCGTGTCGTCGAGCACGTTCTTGCGGCGTCCGCAGATGTAAACCTCCGCGCCGAGGCGCAGATAATCCTCGGCCATTTCCTTGCCAAGGCCCGTGCCGCCGCCTGATATCAGGATGCGCTTGCCCTTCAGAAGTCCGTCGCGAAACATGGTGGCCATGTGATCCTCCCTGACTGTGTTTTGCCGGAAGGATAGCAGGCGCGCAGGGTTTTGCACGTGGGCCGGATCGCCGTAGCGATACGCTGCGTCAGTTACTTCCGCTCGACGAGGAAGGTCCAGAGCCGCACGAAAAGCCAGATCGGGATCACGACGACCGCGCCGAGCAGGATATAGCGCACCGACCAGTCGATGGCGTCGAAGCCCATATGCCAGATGCGCGCCACCGTATCGATGAAGTCGCGCCAAAGATCGATGGGCTGAATGCCGAAAAAGGCAAGCAGAATGCCGACGACGACAGAGGCGACCGCGAGCTTGAACAGCGTTGGAAGAATGGGGCCGCCGAAAATTTTCTGCATGCTTCGTTTACCGACCAATTGCCGCGCTGGGTTTTTCCGTTTCATCATGCACGATATGCGGCAGGGTGGGAACATCGATGCCGCTGGCCCGGAAGCGTTCGCTGACGCCGCGCAGCAGCGCAAACTTGACGCTTTCGAGGTCGCCGCTTGCCGTCCAGATGCGCACCAGCAGATCGACCGAAATATCGCTCAACGCCGCGACCGAAACGACCGGCTCCGGCTTTTTCAGAATGCGCGTATCGCCTTCGACGACGCCTCTCAGATCGTCGAGGGCGCGACCGAGATCGGTCCCGTAACTCACGCGAAAAAGCACCTCCAGCCGCCGCGTCGAATGATGGCTGTAGTTCCTGACCGGCTGCCCCCAGACGGCGCTGTTCGGCACGATGATCTGCACATTGTCGGCGGTCGCGAGTTCGGTGGTGAAAAGCGTCAGCTCTTTCACCGCGCCGGCAATACCCCCGACTTCGACATACTGTCCGGCGCGGAAAGGCCGGAAGATCAGCAGCATCACGCCCGCCGCGACATTGGACAATGTGCCTTGCAATGCGAGGCCGACAGCAAGACCGGCAGCGCCAAGCAGCGCGATGAGGCTCGCTGTCTGCACGCCGAATTTCGCGAGCACGGCCAGCACGGTGAAAATGATGATGGCATAGCGCACGATGCTGCCGAAAAAACCCTGCAAGGTCGCATCGACATGCGGCATCCGCCTGAGCCCGCCGATGGTCCATTGCCGGGCCTTGCCGGAAAACCAGATGCCGAGCACGAGAATAATAAGGGCGGAGATGATGCTCAGCCCATTGGCGACGAACAGCGGCAAAAGGGCGCTCATATCGACCATCAGCTTTTCCGGCATGATTTCGTTGGGAAGCACGGCTCACACTCCTGAAACAAACGCGACGATACTCCCGTCGAGCGCCAGTTTCCCATGGATTGCGAAGGCGGGGAACGGTTTATAGTTCACACATGAAAAGGCAGCCCCTCGCCGCGAAAACCGCCTTGCCCGCCGGCCGTCTGCCGCCGCGGTTCGAGGATTGGTTTGCGCAGCGCGGCTGGGCTCCCCGCGCTCATCAGCTTGCGTTGCTCGATCTCGCCCGGGCGGGGAGGTCGGCGCTGCTGATCGCCCCGACCGGCGCGGGAAAGACGCTGGCCGGCTTTCTGCCAAGCCTCGTCGATCTGAGCGAAGGGCGCGCCCGCAAACCCGGCCTGCACACGCTCTACATTTCGCCGCTGAAAGCGTTGGCCGTCGATGTGAAGCGCAATCTCGAAACGCCCGTCGCCGAAATGGGACTGCCCATCGCCATCGAGACCCGCACCGGCGACACGCCGACAAATCGCCGCCAGCGCCAACGCCGCGAACCGCCCGACATTCTGATGACGACGCCCGAACAGCTGGCGCTGCTGCTCTCCTATGCCGATGCGGATATTTTCTTCGGCAATCTCAACTGCGTCATCCTCGACGAGTTGCATGCGCTGGCCAATTCCAAGCGCGGCGATCTTCTGTCATTGGGCCTTGCGCGTCTGGCGACGCTCGCCCCGAACCTCCGCCGCGTCGGCCTCTCGGCGACCGTCGCCGAACCCGAAGAACTACGCCGCTATCTGATGCCGCAGCCGGTCGGGGGCGAACTCCTGAGCGATGTCGTTGTCGCCCCGCCCGGCGCGACGCCCGAAATCGGCATTCTCGTCCCTCACAATCCCGAGACCGATGACAAGACGGAAGCGCGCATTCCCTGGTCCGGCCACTCGGCGCGCCACGCGATGCCCGACGTCTATGAGCAGATCAAGAAACATAAAACGACGCTCGTCTTCGTCAACACGCGCAGTCAGGCCGAATATGTGTTTCAGGAACTCTGGCGTCTGAACGACGACAATCTTCCCATCGCGCTCCATCACGGCTCGCTGAGCGTCGAACAGCGCCGCAAGGTCGAAGCCGCCATGGGCGCGGGCACGCTGCGCGCCGTCGTCTGTACCTCCACGCTCGATCTCGGCATCGACTGGGGCGAGGTCGATCTCGTCATCTGCATCGGCGCACCCAAAGGCGCGAGCCGTCTCGCCCAGCGCATTGGCCGCGCCAACCATCGCCTCGATGAGCCCTCGCGCGCGCTGCTGGTGCCAGCCAATCGCTTTGAAGTGCTGGAATGCGAAGCCGCCCGCGCCGCCGCCACCGAGGGCGCGCAAGATGGCCGCATCCGCCGCGAAGGCGCGCTCGACGTGCTGGCGCAACATGTGTTGGGCCGCGCCTGCTCCGAACCTTTCGAGCCCGACGCGCTCTTCGATGAAATCCGCGCCGCCGCGCCTTATCGCAATCTCACGCGCGAGGAATTCGACCGTACCGTCGACTTCGTCGCCACCGGCGGTTATGCGCTGAAAACCTATGATCGTTATGCGCGGCTTCGCCCCAACTCGCCGATGACCGGCGACATGCGCCTGCGGCCCGCGTCGCCGAAAGTCATTCAGCAATACCGCATGAATGTCGGCACCATTGTCGAGGCGGCGATGGTGAAAATCCGCATGGTGAAGCCGGGCCGCCGCCCTCGCAGCGCCTATGGCGGACGGCTTCTCGGCGAGATCGAGGAATATTTCATCGACCAGTTGACACCTGGCGACACATTCATTTTCGCCGGCCACATCCTCCGCTTCGAAAGCCTCGTCGAGACGGAAGCCTTTTGCAGCCGCGCCGAAACCGGCGACCCGATGATCCCGTCCTATTACGGCGGCAAATTCCCGCTCTCGACTTATCTGGCAGAGCGCGTGCGCAAGATGCTCGCCCATAAGGAACAATGGGCGCTTCTCCCCGATCAGGTGTCGGAATGGTTGCGCATGCAGGAATGGCGCTCGGTTCTGCCGCGCGAAGGTGAGTTGCTTGTCGAGACGTTTCCGCGCGGCGATAAATTCTATCTCGTCTGCTATCCCTTCGAGGGCCGTCTCGCGCATCAGACGCTCGGCATGTTGCTGACCCGCCGTCTCGACCGGGCGGGCGCGCGGCCCATGGGATTTCTCGCCTCCGAATATTCGCTCGCCGTCTGGGGCTTGCGCGATGTCGGTCTGATGGCGGAGCGCGGCGAGTTGCCGCTTGGCGATCTTTTCCATGAAGACATGCTCGGCGACGATCTCGACGCATGGCTCGCTGAATCGAGCTTGTTGAAGCGCACCTTCCGCGACTGCGCGATCATTTCCGGCCTCATCGAGCGCCGTTATCCGGGCCAGGAAAAAACCGGGCGGCAGGTGACCTTCTCGTCCGACCTGATCTATAACGTCTTGCGCGAACACGAACCCGACCACATTCTGCTGCGCGCCACCTTTGCCGACGCGGCGACCGGCCTGCTCGATGTCGCCCGCGTCGGCGACATGCTGAAGCGCGTGAAAGGTCGAATCGTCTTAAAAAGGCTCGACCGCGTTTCGCCGCTCGCCGTGCCGGTTCTTCTCACCATCGGCAAGGAAGCGGTGCATGGCGAAGCGAATGAAGCGCTTCTAAGCGAAGCGGCAGACGATCTGATCGACGAGGCGACGAGACTTGTTTGAGAATCTTGCAAAGCGTTTTCCCGAGCGGCAAAGCGAAGAAAAGCTGATCGCCTCCCCGTTGCTCCGCATCTGCGGCGCGATGCTCACCGCTTTGCCCGAAGGCGCGATCTGGTGGGAAGCCGAACGCATGCTGGTCGTCGCCGATCTCCATCTTGAAAAAGGCTCGGCTTTTGCCGCGCGCGGCATCGTGCTGCCGCCTTACGACACGCGCACGACGCTGCGCCGCCTCGAGGCTTTGATGACGCGCTACCAGCCCGCGCGCCTCGTCGCCCTGGGCGACAGTTTCCATGATCGCGACGCCGATACGCGGATGGATCACGAGGATGCTTCGTCGCTGGCCCGCCTGACGCGGCAGGCCGACTGGATATGGATCGCCGGCAATCACGATCCGGTGCCGCCGCGCCGCTTCGGCGGCACCGTGATGGATGAACTTCGCGTCGGTCCGCTGACCTTCCGCCACGAGCCGCAGCCCGCGCCCGCGACGGGCGAAATCGCCGGTCACCTGCACCCTTGCGCGGCGGTCCGCGTCCGTGGCCGCCGCCTGCGCCGCCGCTGCGTGGCGTCGGACGGCACGCGCGCCATCCTGCCGGCCTTCGGCGCCTATGCAGGTGGGCTCAACGTGCTCGATGTGGCTTATGGAAATCTTCTGCCCGCATCCGGCTTCCACGCCTGGATGATGGGCGCGCGCACCGTGGTGCCCGTCGCCGCGCATCGCCTCGAAGGCGACTAGCCGAGCAGGACCGCCGCGAGCGACACGCCGAGCGCCAGTTCCACGAAAATCGTGAAGGGCAATTGCAGCGCGCGATACCAGCCGGGCATCGGGCTCGGAAGACCGACGCGTTCGGCGAGAAGCAGAAGCTGAAATCCCGCCATCAGCGCGGCCAGCGCAATGCGCGGGTCCATGAAGAAGACGACCCAGGCGAATGGCATCGCAAGCGTTGCGAGCCCCAGCGGGCGGAAAAGCAGATAGTCGCCGCCCGTCGCCACCGCGAGCCCCCAGCGAATGCCGCCGATGAAGGAAAGCAGCGCCGCGCCATAGCCGACCTCGGCGCGCAGCGCGCTTTCGGCTCCCGGCGTTCCCCAGGTGAAGAAAATCACCATCGCCATGGCGACCAGCGGCACCAGCGCGCCATAGCCGATGACTTGCAATGCGGCGGGCGCTTGGCGGTTGTCGATAGCGGGCGTCTTGACCGCAGACGCTTCCGCAATGCTTCCCTCAATGCTCATCTCGCCCCCGTATGCCGCCAACTACCCAAGGCGGGCGAGGAAAGGAAACACGTTGAGCAGCATTATGGCAATCCTCTCGAAAGAGCCAAGCGCCATCAAAAGCCCGGTCCCGGCGAGCAACAGCCCCGCCGCCTTTTCGATTTTCCCCATATGGCGGCGGATGCGCACCGCAAAGGCCAGGAATCCGCGCACCGCGAAGGCGGCGGCGAGAAAGGGAATGCCGAGCCCCAGCGAATAGGTGGCGAGCAGGGCGACGCCTGAAGCGAGGCTTTCCTGCGATGCGGCGATGGCGAGGATCGTCGCGAGGATCGGCCCGATGCAGGGCGTCCAGCCAAAGGCGAATGCAAGCCCCAGCACATAGGGGCTCAAAAACTGCAGCCACAAATTCTGCGTGACGTCGCCGAGATGGTTGGGTTGAAACCGCGCCTCGCGGTTGAGAACCGAAATCCGCAGCAGCCCCATGTAATGCAGGCCGAACACGATGATGACGAGCCCGGCGATGCGGCCGAGCAATTCCTTATGCGCGAGGATCAGCGGATTGATCGCCGAGGCGCTGGCGCCGAGCGCAATGAAAATGGTCGAGAAGCCGAGCACGAAGCCGACGGACCCGAGCGCGACACGCCGCGTCAATCCCTCGGAACCCAGCATCTCGCCACTGGCGTTTTCCCGCGTCAGCTCCTCAAACGATGTCCCGGCGATGAAGCAGAGATAGGCGGGCACCAGAGGCAATACGCAGGGCGACAGGAAGCTCAGCAATCCGCCCGCCGCCGCCGCCGCGTAGGAAATATCAAAACTTGCCATTCTCTTCTTCCACGAATTCCCTCCCCCCTTGAGGCGGAGGGTTAGGGAGGGAGGAAACCCTCACTTGGGATAAAGGATCATCTGTGTGCAGCGGAAAAGCGCGATGACGCGGTTGGTCGTCTCGTTGCGCACCTCGACATCCCAGACATGCGTGCTCTTGCCGCGATGCGCTGGCGTCGCGCGGCCCGAAACGACTTCGCCTTCCCGCGCGGAACCCAGAAAATTCGTCTTGAGTTCAACCGTGGTGAAGCTTGCGCCCGGAGCCAGATTGGGCGACATGCCCGCCGCGCACAGCCAGTCGGCCAGCGTGATGACGACCGGCGCCCAGAGAAAGCCCGTGCCCGCGATGACGGGTTCGGTGACGGTCATCCTGCCGGTGACGAGTTCCGCCTCGACGATTTCAAGTTCGACGCCGACAAGTCCCGGATGCTTGTGCTTGGCGAAAGCGTTGAGCTGCGCGACCCGCTCTTGCGACATGATAGGTCTCCCCCGTACGAATTCTGCGCGGCACTATACAGACATTCAGCGCTCGCGCATCACCGCCGAAGCGATCCATCCCGCCAGCGCCGCGCCGAAGACGGCGATCAAGCCATAAAGCAATGCGGAATTATGCGCGAAGCGATAAAGGAAACGCTCAAGTCCGCTCTTGTCGATATAAAGCGGCGAGGAAATCGCATCGACCACTTCGCCGTCGCGCAGCAGGAAAACGGTTGCGGTATAAAGTCCCACCGGCACATTCGCCGGAATATCGACGGTGGCGCGAAAGAGCGTCTGCCCGAGAAAGACGATGCCGCCCGGATCGCTGATATAGAGGTTCTCGCGCCTCTTGTTGCGGATCAGCGCCTTGACGAAATCCTTCTCCTGATCGGCCGGCAGAATTTCCGCGCCGCCATCCATGCTCTGCGCAAAAGCCGTGCCGAAATTGACGTTGTCGATGCCGATCTGCTCGCGTTGCAGAACATCGACGCCCGCCGTCACCTCCAGCGGCCGCGTGCTGGCGACGGCGTAATAGCCGGGCACTTTCGGAAAGGTCAGCGAGTCGTGATTGACCCAGATGCCCGCGACGCGCTCCTTGCGCCGCACCGTCACAGGCCGCGACGGGCCGGACACCACGACGATGACATCGCGGTCCTGCGCGCGCTCGTCGGCATTGTTCACCTCGACCGCGCCGAACAGCAGAATTTGCGTGCCGTTGAAATTCGAACGGATGCGCACCTGATGTTCGGAGAGGTCCGTGACGAGTTGCGCCGCCTGCGCGCGCGAGGCGGCGAGCGTCAGCATCGCGAGAATGAGCAAGGCGCCTGTGCGATACATTATGATCATGTGTGCGGCATCGCATCGGTGATGGAATAGAGATCGGCGGGCGGCGTCACCAGATCCCAGCCGAGCCGCAATCCCATCAGCAACACCAATGCCGCGAGCAGGGCGCGCAAATGCTCGCCCTTGAGCCGCGAGCCCGCCCGCACGCCATATTGCGCGCCGATGACGCCACCGACGACGAGAATGAGGCCAAGCATCGCATCGACCGTCTGGTTTTCGACCGAATGCATGACGCCGGTGAGCCCGGTGACGAATACGATCTGAAAAAGCGATGTGCCGATGACGACCGAGGTCGGCATGCGCAGCAGATAGATCATCGCCGGGATCATGATGAAGGCCCCGCCGACGCCCATGATGGCCGACAGCACGCCGACGAAAAATCCGATGAGGATCGGCGGAATGACGCTGATATAGAGCTTCGAGCGGCGAAACCGCATCTTGAAGGGCAGGCCGTGGATCCAGCTATGTTGCCCGCCGCGACTTACGGGCAGCGGCGTGCCGCGCCGCTCCGCGAGCATGGCGCGCAAGCTTTCCGCCATCATCATGCCGCCGATGACCGTCAGAAAGACGACATAGACGATCGAGATCATCAGATCGACTTGCCCGATCTTGGTCAGCAGCCGGAAAATGAAGATGCCGGTGATCGAACCCGCGATGCCGCCGGCGAGCATCACTCCGCCCATCTTGAAATCGATGGAGGCTTTGCGCCAATGCGCGAGCGCGCCTGTGACCGACGAGGCGACGACTTGCGTCGATTGCGTGCCGACAGCGACGCCGGGTGGAATGCCGATGAAAATCAGAAGCGGCGTCATCAGGAAACCGCCGCCGACGCCGAACATGCCCGAGAGAAAACCGACCGCGCCGCCCATGGCGAGGATCACCAACGCATTGACCGGCAGTTCGGCAATCGGCAGGTAGATTTGCATGGCGCGAGGTTAGCCTTGCGCCGGGACAGGGGAAAGTGAAATGCGGAAAAGAATGAAATGCGGAGAAGCGGACGCCCGCGCCTCAGCGTGCCGCGATCTCGAGCGACTTCAGAAGGGTGCGGTTGACGCTGCCTGTCTGGTCGAGCCCGGCGGAACGCTGGTAGCTCAGAATGGCGTCATGCGTGCGCGGCCCCATCAGCCCGTCCGAAGAACCGGGATCGTAACCGAGCTTGATCAGCATGGCCTGCGCCTTGCCGATGTCGCTGCGCGCGCCTTCGCCGCCGATGCTGCCGGTCACGTCGGCGGTACCCGGCGTCGCCCAGCTTCCCATCGATGAAAGATCGCCGTTGGCGATGGCGTCCGGGCGCTTCGGGGCCCAGGTTTCGGTCGCAACCTTGCCTTGAGCGAGCGTCGCGGCGTCGAGCTTGCCTGCAAGTTCGTCGCGCTTTTGCCCCGCGCCCTTGTCGCCGCCTTTGGCCGCGATCGAGAGCCACTTGTAAGCGGAGACGAGATCCTGCTTCACGCCGAGCCCGCGCTCCTGAAGGATCGCGAGATTGTACTGGCTGTCTCCAAGGCCGAAATCGGCGGCCTGGGAAAACCAGCGCGACGCCGTCGTGAAATCCTGCCGCGTGCCGCGGCCTTCGGCATAGATCACGGCGAGATTGTGCATCGCCTTCACATTGCCCTGCGTCGCGGCTTTCTCATACCAGGTCCGCGCCTTGTCATTGTCCTGCGCAACCCCACGGCCTTTTTCGTAAAGCGTGGCGAGACGATATTGCGCGATGGCAAGCCCCTGATCGGCGGCCTGATTGTACCAATAAGCGGCCTGCGCCAGATCTTGCGGCACGTTCTCGCCATTGGCGTAACGCTGGCCGACTTCATATTGCGCGGCCGGGTTGCCTGAAGCGGCGGCCGAGCGCAGCGCGCGCTCGGACGGCGGCACGTTGCCGAGCGGCGTGCTGTCCACGGGCTTTGCCGGCGCGGGCGTCAGCGTCGGTCCGGGTGTGATCGCCGGGCCATCCGTCACATGCGCAACGCGTTTCTTGGCGGCGGGCGCAGGCGTGGCGGCGGCTTTTTCCGGCGCGGCGGGTTTTGCCGCCGGAACGATCGGAGAGACCGGGGTGGTGGACGCCGGAGCCGCGGCAGAAGCCGTCGCTCCAGCGCCCTCCGGCGTGGCCCCCGGAATGGCAGGCGCGGTCCCGCTCGATTGGACGGTTTCAGGCTGCGCGGAGGGCGCGGCGGGAACCGTCACGGGCGTGGTCGCGGGTTTCGTCGTTTCAGTGCTGGCGCCCATATCGGCGGGCGCGGCGCTCGGCGCGGCCGCATCGGCGGTTTTCTCGATGGCCGGCGCCTGCGGGCCCGTCTTGGCGACGATCACAGGTTCGTTGCTCATCAACCGCATCGCGCCAAGCGCGATGGCAATCAGAACAACGGCGGCAACCGCGCCATAGATGATTTTCTTGCGGCGGCCTTCGCCGTCATCGACGGCGGTAAAGCGCGCCGAGCTGTCGGCATAGCCGTTCGGCCCCATCATGGGCTGCGGTCCGCCGCGTCCGTTCAGTGCGGCGGCTTGCGCGGCGCGCCGTGCGGCGGCCATGAAGTCGTTCGCGGCCCGTGCCGGCTCGATGGCGGGTTCGTCCTGTGCGGGTTCGTCATCCTCGACGCTGTGCATGCCGCCAAGCTTCGGCTCGCGGCGTCCATCTTCGACGCCGGTGTCGTTGCCGGGGGCGAAAGGCGGCGGCGCGATCTCGGGCGCGAATGTATGTTCGGGCGTCACGGGCGCAGGCATCGGCGCATCGCGATAGCTCTCGTAACCCTGCTCACGATATTCGGTAACGGGGCCGTAGCCGCCGCCCGCCATGCCGATGGAGGGCGCGTCGAAATTCGGAATCGGGAAAGCCTGGCCGCCCGGCACGAAACCCGAACCGCCCATCGGCACGCCGCCCACCGCGAGCTGCGGCGGCAACATGCCGGGCGCGGTCGCCTGGCTCAGCGTGCTGCGCGTCGCTTTCGTTTCGCGCTCGATCCGGCCAAGCCGGTCGGTCATCCGCTCAAGCATCACATGCAGCGAGTCGATCGTTTCGCGCGAGCGGTTCTCGGCGACATGCATGCTGTCCGACATGCCGGCAATGGCGCGCTCGATGGTCTGCGCAGCTTGTAGCGTCATGTCTTCGGTCTGATGCAGACGGTCCGCGATTTCCTCGACGCGGGATTCGACGGCCTGCACGGCCATGCGCTCACGCGGATTGTCGAGCTCTTCAAGACGCCGCGCGATGCCCGTCACCGTCATCTCGAAGGTCTTCAGCGTTTCGTCGGTGCGGCTCTCGGCGCGCTCGAGGCGCTGCGTGATGTCGCCAAGGCTGCGCTGCAGATTGGCGATCGTCGTCTTGTGCTGTTCGGCGTCGGTCTTGTCGGCAATGGCCTTCAGCGCGGATTCGACCGCCTGATTGCCGACGCTCGAAACCGACTGCTCCATCTTTTCCAGACGGCTCGCCAGCGTCTGCATATGCGTCGCCATGGCGCGCTCGCGCGCCTGCGCTTCTTCGCGCGCGTCTTCCTGTTCGCGTTCATCGACGCGCGAGGCGATCTCGCTCAGCGTGCGGCGAATGTCGAGAAGCGATTCATCGGTGCGGCGCTCCGCCGTTTCCAGATGATCGACAACGGCATTGACCGCCTTTTCGAGCGTCTGAAGCTGCGCCTTGTTGTCGTCGCCGCCTTTGCGCCCGAACGAATTGCGTCCGCGCTCGGCTTCTTCGAGACGTTCGGAAAGAAGCTGTATTTTCCGCTCAAGCGGATCGAGGGCGCGCGGGTCCGGCATGGCATTGTCCACCTGACGCTCAGTCGAACGTTCCGTGTGTTCGAGCCGTTCAGCGAGATGACCGACCGACTGTTCGAGCCGCCGCGCGAGGTCCTGCGTCCGCCGTTCGCTCTGCTCGACGCGGGTCACGATTTCGCGCACGGCTTCCGCGACAGGCGCGAGATCGACCGAGGGCTGTGTGACCGGCTGGGAGAAAACGGATTGATTGAAAGCGGGTGCGGGCGCGCTGGGCTTCAAGGACACTTCCGCGTCCGGCATGCCGACTTCGTCGGTGCCGCCGTCCATGATGATCTGATTGAGCCATGCGCCAAGCGTCACGCCCGCGCGCCGCGCTGCCTGTTTGGCCGCTTCGCGCGCTTCGGGCTCGATGCCCTTAACGCTCCAGGGTACACCCGATCTCATACGAATCACTGCCCGTTAACCGTTTGGACCAGTATAGGCCACACCATCTGGTATTAAGAAGTGTGACCCCTGCTAAGCCTTGGGCGGCGCTCTTTCACAGCCGGTCATTTGCCGGAAAGGCGTCGGGGAGGCGGAATGTCCACCCAAGAAACGCCCCAGCATGAAACGCCCAAGAGGGTAAATACGGCGTTAATGAGTGTTGAAATTCGGTGTTTTTATCCACACGGAGAACGATTCGATCCTTATGGCCCAGCGAAAAGCTCGGTCGCATAGATCGTGTCGCCCTTATGCGCGATGCCCACTCCGCTGCGCGTGAAGGCGGCATTGCGGAGGTTCTTGCGGTGCTCGAGGCTGCCGATCCATTTCTTCACAAGGTCCTGCGCCACGGCGTCCGGCGACTTGCCGCCCAGACCCTCGACCATGGCGACGTTCTCGGCGAAGTCGCCTTTGTAGTCGGGCATGACCGCCATGAGGCGTTCCTTCGGCCCTTGTCCGTCGGGATTGTAATGGCCGACGAAATTCCGCATCGACATATCGGCGCTATGGACGGCGGCGACATGCTCCAGCGAGGCGTCGCCGGCTAGAGCCGGTGCGTCATGTTCCGAACGGTATTGGTTGACGGCGGACAGCACCGCTTGGGAAATCGGGTCCCCGCTGCGCGCGGCGGCGCTCGCGCCTTCAGGCAGAGTGCTCACATTGACCCGCGCAGGCGGCGGCGGAGCCATGGTCGAGCCTGCCGAGGCGCAGGCCGTCAGCGCCAGCATCAGGGCGAGCATTGCCGCCGTTCTTGTCCCGAAACCCATTGAATCCTCCCTCATGTCGCCCCTCGAAAACGGCGCCAGACTAGCCCCATTCGGGGTCTTTTACGCAAGGGCCGGGCAGTCTCTTGACGCTTACGTCAACGTCAACTAGCCTCCCCGCCATTACAGAAACTCGCGGAAAACCGCCAATCAACACGTGAGCCGGACGTCGGGTCTCAGCGGCAGCCCTCAACCTGCAACTGAAACTAGACCGAAGTCCAGTAAACAGGGAGTAGGAAATCGCTATGGATCACCAAATGGAATCGCATCACGCCAATGGCGCTCATGCCCATGCGACGCATGCCAATGGCAAACCCATCACCTTCTCGATCACGCAGCTCGCCGAGGAATTCGGCCTGACCACCCGCGCGATCCGCTTTTACGAAGACAAGGGCCTGCTTTCGCCCGAACGTCAGGGCCAGACCCGCATCTATCATCCGCGCGACCGTGCCCGCCTGACCCTGATCGTCCGGGGCAAGAATGTCGGTCTCGCTCTTTCCGAGATCAAGGAGATCCTCGGTCTCTACGATCTTCAGGATGGCTGCGAAACGCAGAACCGCGTCGCCATCGACAAGTTCCGCCGCCGCATCGCCAGCCTCGACAAGCAGCGTCACGAGATCGAGCTGCAGATCGCGACCTTGCAGGAAAGCTGCGACCGCCTCTTGGGGCAGCTTGAAGGCCAGATCGCGCAAAGCGAGTTGACGCGGCCCCTGCCGGAGCCGAAGAAGCGTGCCAAACCGGCGGCTTCGCGGACGGCGCAGGCAAACGGCGTCAGCGTCGCGACCGCTTGAGGTTCATCCTCGCACCCTGAGGCTCCGAGATGCCGAGCTACAAAGCCCCCTTGCAGGAATATCGCTTCCTGCTGAACGACACCTTCAACATGTCGCAATATGCGGCGCTTCCCGGATTCCGGGATGCGCCGCTCGACATCGTCGATCAGATCCTCGACGAGGCGGGCAAGCTTGCCGAAGAAGTTCTCCAGCCGCTGAACATGGTTGGCGACAAGACCGGCTGCAAACTCGAAAACGGCGTCGTGACGACGCCGCCCGGTTTCAAGGCAGCCTATAAGACGCTGGTGGACGGTGGCTGGCCTTCGCTGGTCGCCGATCCCGCTTTCGGCGGGCAGGGCCTGCCCAATGCGCTCGGCGTTCTCTTCAATGAAATGGTCTCGTCGGCCAACATGGCCTTCGGCATGTATCCGGGGCTCAGCCACGGCGCTTATTCGGCGCTGCTGCATCACGGTTCCGATGAGTTGAAGCAAACCTATCTGCCCAAGCTCGTGACCGGCGAATGGACCGGCACCATGAACCTGACCGAGCCGCAATGCGGCACGGATCTCGGGCTTCTGCGCACCAAAGCCGTTCCGCAAGGCGACGGTTCCTACAAGATCACCGGCACCAAGATTTTCATCTCGGCGGGTGAACACGATCTCGCCGACAATATCCTGCATCTGGTGCTCGCCCGCGTCGAAGGCGCGGTGGCGGGCATCAAGGGCATCTCGCTTTTCATCGTGCCGAAATTCCTCGTCAAGGAAGACGGCAGCCTCGGCGCGCGCAACGGCGTCTCCTGCGGCGCGCTCGAACATAAAATGGGCATCCACGCTAACGCCACCTGCGTCATGAATTACGACGACGCGACCGGCTGGCTGGTCGGCGAGCGCGAAAAAGGCATGCGCGCCATGTTCACAATGATGAACGAAGCGCGTCTCGGCGTCGGCCTGCAAGGTCTCTCGCAATCCGAAGTCGCGCTGCAAAACGCCATCGCCTATGCGAAAGACCGTCTTCAGGGCCGCTCCCTCACCGGGCCGAAAGCGCCCGACAAACCCGCCGATCCGCTTCTCGTCCATCCCGACATCCGCCGCATGTTGCTCAACGCCAAATCCTTCAACGAAGGCGCGCGTGCGCTCCTCGTCTGGACCGCGCTGCATGGCGATCTGAGCCATGCCTCCGACGATGCGGCGGTGCGCGAATCCGGCGACGACATGATGGCGCTGCTGACGCCCGTGGTGAAGGGCTATCTCACCGATCGCGGTTTTGCCAATGCCGTCGAAGCCCAGCAGGTCTATGGGGGCCACGGCTATATCGACGAACAAGGCATGGGCCAGTTCGTCCGCGATGCCCGCATCGCCATGATCTATGAAGGCGCGAACGGCGTTCAGGCGCTCGATCTCGTCGGCCGCAAGCTCGCTGCAAACGGCGGGCGCGGCGTCTTCGCCTTCTTCAAGCTGATCGACGATTTCGTCGCCGCGAACAAGGACGAAAAGATCGCCGCCTTCACCGCGCCCTTGATCGCCGCCCGCAAGGACCTTGAAGCCGCGACGCTCTGGTTCATGGAAAACGCCCTGCAAAACCCCGACAATGCGGGCGCGGGCTCCACCGATTACATGCAGCTCTTCGGCGTCACCTCGATTGCCTATATGTGGGCGCTGATGGCGAAAGCCTCGCTCGCCAAGCTCGCCGAAGGCGGCGGCGACAAGGCTTATTACGAAACCAAGCTCAAGACCGCGCGCTACTACATGGATCGCGTCGTACCGGAAACCGCGACGCATCTGGCGCGCGTTCGCGTCGGCGCCGCGCCGTTGATGGCCTTCGCCGACGACGAATTCTGAACCGAAATTCCAACAAAAAACGCCGCGCCTGAAACAGGGCCGAAACGGGAGACGTGAGACAGATGGAAATGATCGCCGGCTACAAATCGCCGTGGCTCAACGAAGAGCTTGAGATTTTGCAGGACTCTGTCCGCAAGCTCTACGAAAAGGAATTCGCGCCGCATTCCGACAAGTGGAACAAGCAGGGCCATGTCGACCGCAACGCCTGGAACAAGGCGGGCGAGGCGGGCATTCTCTGCGCCTCGATCAAAGAGGAATACGGCGGCGGCGGCGGCAACTTCGCGCATGAAATGGTCATCACGCAGGAGCAGGCGCGCGCCGGCGTCGCGGGCTTCGGCAACTCCGTCCATTCCGGCATCGTCGCCCATTACATCCAGTCCTACGGCACCGAAGAGCAGAAGAAAAAATGGCTGCCAAAAATGGCGTCCGGCGAAATGGTCGCCGCGATTGCCATGACCGAGCCCGGCACCGGCTCCGATCTTCAAGGCATCAAGACGACGGCCAAGAAGGTCGGCAATCAATATGTCATCAACGGCCAGAAGACCTTCATCACCAACGGCCAGCAATCGACGCTGATCTGCGTCGTCGCCAAGACCGATCCGGCGGGCGGCGCCAAGGGCACCTCGCTCGTCATGGTCGAAACGGAAAAAGTCGAAGGCTTCCGCCGCGGCCGCAACCTCGACAAGATCGGCATGCATGCGCAGGACACGTCGGAGCTTTTCTTCGACGACGTGAAAGTGCCCACCTCCAATCTCTTGGGCACGGAAGAGGGCAAGGGTTTCTTCCAGCTCATGCAGCAATTGCCGCAGGAACGTCTCATCATCGCCGTGCAGGCGGTCGTTGCGATGGAGCGCGCGGTCGAGCTGACGGCGGCCTATGTGAAAGAGCGCAAGGCTTTCGGCAAGTCGATCCTCGATTTCCAGAACACGCAGTTCAAACTGGCCGAGTGCAAGACCGAAGCCGCCATCGCCCGCGTTTTCGTCGATGACTGCGCGGTGAAACTCCTCGACGGTAAGCTCGATGCGACGACCGCCGCCATGGCCAAGTGGTGGACCACCGAAAAACAATGCCAGATCGTCGATACCTGCCTCCAGTTCTACGGCGGCTATGGCTACATGATGGAATATCCCATCGCCCAAATGTATGCCGACGCCCGCGTGCAGAAGATTTACGGCGGCGCCAACGAGATCATGAAAATGCTGATCGCGCGGACACTCTAGGCACATTCTGAATTTAATCCTCACCCTGAGGAGGCGGCGAAGCCGCCGTCTCGAAGGGCGAGGCCCCAAACAGGGAGATCAACATGACCGACGCTTATGTCTACGACACCGTGCGCACACCGCGTGGGCGCGGCAAAAAAGACGGATCGCTGCATGAAGTGACGGCGCTCGAACTCGGCACGCAGGTGCTGAAGGCGCTGCGCGATCGCAACAACCTCGATACGAGCCGCGTCGATGACGTGGTCTTCGGCTGCGTCGATCCGGTTGGCGAGCAGGGCGGCGACATCGCCCGCATCGCGGTGCTGAACGCCGATTATGCGCAGACCGTTGCAGGCGTGCAGATCAACCGCTTCTGCGCCTCCGGCCTCGAAGCCACCAACATGGCGGCGGCAAAGGTCATGTCCGGCGAGGCCGACATGGCCATCGGCGGCGGCGTCGAAAGCATGTCGCGCGTCGGCATGGGCGCGTCGGGTGGCGCATGGTCGTCCGACCCGCATGTCGCCTTCAAATCCTACTTCACGCCGCAAGGCATCGGTGCCGATCTCATCGCGACGAAATACGGCTTCTCCCGCGCCGACGTTGACGCCTATGCGGTCGAAAGCCAGAAGCGCGCCGCCAATGCCTGGAAGAACGGCTACTTCAAGAACTCCGTCATCCCGGTCCGCGACATCAATGGCCTCACGATCCTCGACCACGACGAACACATGCGTCCCGATGCGACCATGCAGTCGCTGGGTTCGCTCGGCGCGTCCTTCCAGGGCATCGGCGAATTCGCTTTCGACGGCGTCGCGCTCGAGCGCTACCCCGAAGTCGAAGAGATCATCCACGTTCATCACGCGGGCAACTCGTCCGGCATCGTCGATGGCGCGTCGGGCGTTCTCGTCGGCAATCTCGACACCGGCAAGGCGCTCGGCCTGAAGCCGCGCGCCCGCATCCGCGCCATGGGCTCGATCGGTTCGGAACCCTCGATCATGCTGACGGGTCCGGCGGACGTTTCGCGCAAGGTCTTGAAGAAGGCCGGCATGAAGCCCGAAGACATCGACCTCTACGAGTTGAACGAAGCCTTCGCCTCCGTCGTGCTGCGCATGATGCAGGCGCTCGACATTCCGCACGACAAGATGAACGTCAATGGCGGCGCGATTGCGATGGGCCACCCGCTCGGCGCGACCGGCGGCATGATCCTCGGCACGGTGCTCGACGAACTCGAACGCCGCAATCTCAACACGGCCCTGATCACCCTCTGCGTCGGCGCAGGCATGGGCACGGCCACCATCATCGAGCGCGTGTGATTTCATTCAGCTTTTCTCCTCATCCTGAGGAGGCGGCAAAGCCGCCGTCTCGAAGGACGAGGCCCCAAAAGGGACGAAACAAATGACCACTTACGAAAATTTCAAATTCGACGTCGACGCCGATGGCATCGCGCTCGCCGTCTGGGACATGCCGGGCCGCTCCATGAACGTGCTCTCGCAAAGCTCGATGGCCGACATCTCCTCGATCATCGAAACGATCATGTCCGACGACAAGATCAAGGGCGCGATCCTCACCTCCGGCAAGGATGCTTTCTGCGCCGGGGCCGATCTTTCCATGATGGGCGGCCAGGCTGGCGGCGGCGGTGCGGGCTCGAAGGAAGATCGCATCAAGGCGACCTATGAAGGCAATCTCGGCTTCAACATGCTGCTGCGCCGCCTCGAAACCTGCGGCAAGCCCGTCGTCGCCGCGATCAACGGCGTGGCGCTGGGCGGCGGTCTCGAAGTCACGCTCGCCTGCCATTACCGTGTCGTCTCCGACAATCCGAAAATCCAGCTCGGCCTGCCCGAAGCCAAAGTCGGCCTGTTGCCCGGTGGCGGCGGCACGCAGCGTCTGCCCCGCCTCATCGGCGCGGCCGCCGCTCTGCCCTTGATCCTGCAAGGCAATCCGCTCTCGCCGCAGGCGGCCCTGAAGGCAGGCATCGTCCACAAGGTCGTGCCCGCCGCCGAACTCATCGACGCCGCGAAAGCCTGGCTCAAGGAAGGTCTCGCCCAGCCGAAGATCAAACTCGGCAAGAAGGGCCCCGAAGTCTACGCCATCGCCGTTCAGCCCTGGGACCGCGAAGGTTATCGCATCCCCGGCGGCGGCCCGCATGACAAGTCCGGCGGCTCGACCTTCACCATGTCGAACGCGATGCTCCACAAGACGACGCATGGCAACTTCCCGGCGCAGGAATATATCCTCTCCTGCGTCTATGAAGGCTTGCAGGTGCCGATCGAAGCGGGCCTCCGCATCGAGACGCGCTACTTCACCAAGCTCCTGATGGACCCGCGCTCCAAGGCGATGATCCGTTCGCTCTTCCTCTCGATGCAGGAACTCGGCAAGGGCGCGCGCCGCCCCGCCGGTGCGCCCGCTTTCAGCGTGAAGAAGCTTGGCATTCTCGGCGCGGGCATGATGGGCGCGGGCATCGCCTACGTCTCGGCTCAGGCAGGGATGGAGGTCGTGCTCCTCGACACCGATCAGGCCAATGCCGAAAAGGGCAAGGCCTATTCCGAAAAGCTCGTCGCCAAGTCGATTGAGAAGGGCAAGCTGACGAAAGAGAAAGCCGATGCGCTTCTCGCCCGCATCAAGCCGACGACAAGCTACGACGACCTGAAGGGCGCCGACCTCATCATCGAAGCCGTCTTCGAAAGCCGCGAAATCAAGGCGGAAGTGACGAAGAAGGCTGAACCGATGCTGGCCGCCGGCGGCGTCTATGGCTCCAACACCTCGACCTTGCCGATCACGGGCCTCGCCGAAGCGGCGAAGAAGCCCGAAGACTTCATCGGCATCCACTTCTTCTCGCCGGTCGACAAGATGCAGCTCGTCGAAATCATCGTCGGCAAGCGCACCTCGCAAGAAACGCTCGCCAAGGCGATGGATTACGTCAAGCAGATCCGCAAGACGCCCATCGTCGTCAATGACAGCCGCGGTTTCTACACCTCGCGTTGCTTCGGCACCTATGTCGGCGAAGGTCTCGCCATGCTGGCCGAAGGCATCAAGCCCGCGATCATCGAAAATGTCGGCCGCATGACCGGCATGCCCATGGCCCCGCTGGCCTTGAACGACGAAGTCTCGCTCGACCTCGCCTACAAGGTGCGCGAGCAGACGAAAAAGGACCTTGGCGACAAATACGTCTCGGGTCCCGCCGACAAGCTGATCGAAAAAATGGTCGTCGAGCTTGGCCGCGTCGGCAAAAAGGCGGGCAAGGGCTTCTACGACTATCCTGCTGACGGCAAGAAGAAACTCTGGACCGGCCTTGCCGAACTCGCCAAGACCCACAAGGACATAGACGATGTCAGCGTCGATGAGCTGAAAAACCGCTTCCTCTACATTCAGGCGCTCGAAGCCGCGCGCTGCTTTGAAGAGGGTGTCGTGACCGACGTGCGCGATGCGGACGTCGGCGCGATCATCGGCTGGGGTTTCGCGCCCTGGACCGGCGGTCCGCTCTCGCTGATCGACATGGTCGGCGCGAAAGCCTTCGTCGATGCCTGCGACAGCCTTGCGCAGAAATACGGCGAGCGCTTCAAGCCGTCGAAGCTGCTGCGCGACATGGCCGAAAAGGGCGACACGTTCTACGGACGTTTCGCACCCCAGAAAGCCGCCGCTTAAAGCTGTGCACCGCCAATGCAAAAAGCCCGGACGAAAGTCCGGGCTTTTCTTTGCGCATTTTCCCGTCCCCGCCGTCCTGCTAAAGTCGCGCCGTCCCTGACCGGTTGCGAGCGGCAATGCGCCTTCGATTTGTCTTTATCCTTTTTGTCGCTCTCCTCGCCATCGCGCGGGCTTCCGCCGCCGACGCCGAAGAGCCCGATGCCGCCGCGCCGCCTCCGGCCGACGATCTTCTCTGCGCCCACGCGCCCGCCGGTTCGGTCGAGCGCGTGCCCGCGCCTTTCGATCATTGGCTGGTCCTCGTCTGCGCGCCGCAATCCCAGGCGCTCGTGCCCGTTGAAGGCACGATCTGGTTTTCGCACGGCACCGCCGAAACGGTTTCGATCCTCGCTCTGCCGCCGGACACGATGCCGATCCCGAAGACCGACGAATACGACCCACGCTATAACGTCCGCTTCAAGGCGCTCTATGCGACGGAGGCGAAAGACGGCAAGCGCGAGCGCGCATTGAGCCTTCTCGAGACGGCGCTCGCAAACGATCAGCCGCCGCAAAAAGCGCCGAAGATCGACCGCATCTTCCAGCTTGATGCCGTCAGCAGTATCTACGGCATGCGATACAACATTTATTTCTATGTCTCGGGCGGCCGTCCGCGTTCGGCCATCGCCTGCATCGATCAATGCAAGCAGGCGCTCCTCATGGACATCATGACGGTGAAAGAAGCGGCAAAGCGCCTTTCGGGACGCTAGCTCGCGCGCCGGATTTCCAGCAGGCAGCGTTCGACCGGAAAGCGCACCAGCATCGTCGTGCCGACATGCGGCTCGCTTTCAACGACAAGCTCGGCGCCATGCTGGTCCGCCAGCGCCTGAACGATGGAGAGCCCGATGCCGAGCCCCTCATATTTCCGGTTGAGATCGCCATCGACCTGACCGAAGCGCGTCAGCGCCTTCGGAATATCTTCCTTGCGTATGCCGATGCCGGTATCGGCGACGCCGATGGTGAAGCCCATCTGGTCGCAGGACAGCCTGATCTTGACGGTGCCGCCGGCGACATTGAACTTGATGGCGTTGCTGACGAGGTTGATGAGAATCTGTTTGATCTTGCGTTCGTCGGCAATGAGCAAAGGCAGATCGTCAGGCGCTTCGAGCAGACAGGTAACGTCGCATTTCTCGGCTTGCGGTTGCACGAAGCTCAACACCAGCCGCGCCACTTCCCCCATGTGGAGCTTTTCTTCCAGAAGTCCGTCATTGCCGGATTCGACGCGGCTCAGATCGAGAATATCGTTCACCACCGACAGAAGATGCGTGCCGGATTCATTGATGTCCTTGGCATATTCCGTATATTGCCGCGCGCCCAGAGGCCCGAAGATTTCGAGCTTCATCATCTCCGAAAAACCGATGACGGCGTTGAGCGGTGTCCGCAGTTCGTGGCTCATCGTGGCGAGGAATTCGGTTTTGGCGCGCGAGGCTTCCTCCGCCTGCACGACGGCGCGGCCAAGCGCCTTGGCGCGCGCTTCAAGGTCGGCATTCGCATCGCGCAGGTTCTGCGTCAGCGCGTCGCGCTCTCCGGCAATGCGGCGGAATTTCAGCACGAAGGCGCGGGCATGCAGCGCTGTCACGAAGACGATCAGGAATTGCGACAGCTCCAGCGACGCGTTGATGACCTTGAGGCTCGACAGGATTTCATAAGTCAGCATCGAACACGCCGCGATCGTGACGATCAGCGCGTCTTTCTTCTGTAACGGATTGAGCAGCAGCGATTTCACGACCGTATAGCCGACGATGAGCGCGATGCCGGCCCAGAGAAGCTGAAAGGGTTCGCGCAGCAGGGTGATCGCGCCCGGCGCGCAGAAGGGCGCAATGCAAAGCGCGAAAACGCAGAAGCACGCGGAGATCGCATAGATCAACCAGTCGATGCGCGCGATTTTCCCATCGCGGAACAGATAGCCGATAAAGGCGTAATAGGCGGGTGCGATCATGAACAGCGAGAGATATTCCAGATCGTATTTACGCGCTTCCGAGAAGGACGGAAAATAGTCCCAGACGAGATTGCTGACGAAAAGCACGCGGAACGCCGCCGCCGCCGAGAGCCAGGCGAAGATCGCATGTCCGATCTGCTCATCGGTGGAGCGGCCGATGACGAGCGTGGCGCCCGAGACGAGCAGCAGCACCAGCACAAGCGCCGTCGGCAAGGCGCTCTCGCGGCGTTGCTGGCTGTCGAGCCGTTGCAGATAATCGATCCCCGGCACATCGACGATGCCGCCTTGCTTGTGCACGTAATTGGCAAGCTGGATCACGAGCTTCAGCCGCACCGCCTCATAAGGCAGCGTGATGACCGGCGCCGTCGGATTGTTGGCGACGATCTCGCGCGCCTGCGCCGGGTCGCCGTTCTGATGCAGGCGCAACAGCCTGTCGGATCCGTCCGCCTGCCGCACCAGCGCATAGATCGCATAGACGGACCGCGTCGTTCCCATGCGCAAGGCGAGAAACTGGCGGGCCAGCGGCAGCGTGAGGTCGAGGCAATAGGTGGCGACGCCGTGCCCGCTCGAAACATGCGCGGTGAGCGCCGGTCCCCAGATATCGGGCATGGTGACGGGAGTGGCCGCAAAGCCAGATCCCGGCAACTGGCAACTCGTATTCGCAAACCGCGCGGCGGGAATGATCTCGCCACGGAAGACGGTCCATCCGCTGCGCAGCGACATGCCGCCATGACCTTCGCGCCATTGCGAAAGATCGAGAACCGGGCCGGGCGCATCGAACATGGGAGCGGATGTGGGAGCGGACATGGCAACGCTGCTGCCGGCCGCCAGTGCCGAGAGTGTCGCCCAGATCAGCACGGCAAACCTCAGCGGATGCCGATATGCGTCGAGAGGCCAGCGCATCGTTGAAGCCTTTGCAAACGTGAGCGAGGCTCGCACGATCTTGTTAAAGAAGGTGTTGGCAAGCTTGGTTAAGAAAGTCTTGAACCGGTTTCTATTGGCGCGGGCGATAGACTAGATTGTCGAAATGATCCCCGTGACGCACACAATCGCCCTCTCCGAAGACGAAATCATCGTCACCTATATTCGTGCGGGCGGCCCCGGCGGGCAGAACGTCAACAAGGTCTCGACCGCCGCGCAACTGCGCTTCGACGTCCGCAACTCGCCTTCCCTCTCGTCCGGCGTGCAGGCGCGTCTTGAGAAGATCGCGGGCGCCCGGCTGACCAAGGACGGCGTCATCGTCCTCACGGCGAGCCGGTTCCGCACGCAAGAGGCGAACCGCAAGGACGCCGTCGCCCGCCTTGTCGCGTTGGTCGCGCAAGCGGCGGAAAAGCCGAAATTCCGGGTGCCGACAAGGCCGACGCTCGGCTCGAAAAAACGCCGCATCGAGAGCAAGGTGAAGCGCGGCGGATTGAAACGCACACGGAGCGGAAAGCCCGAAGCCCACGAATAGGGCGCGCCGTTTCGTTTGGCTAATGCTCCGTTACCGAAGTTTTCCTGAAATTTAGGTTTTTCTGAACCGCGTGCGGCTAGCCATAGACGTGCGGATTTCCGCGTTGTGTCGCCCCTGATGAGGCTCGCCATGGCCTTTTTCCCTTTCGTCCGAACGCTGCGTTACGCGGATAGCGTAGCCGTGTGTGCGGTTGAAGGGCGCGCGGATGCGCAGATCGGGCGGCGCGTCAGGGTAAGCCAGCTCGAAATGCTCGATCGCGCCGTGTTGAGCTGCACGGCGAACGTGCTGACCGCCGCGATCGTCGGCGTCGTCATCTATGAAGATGTCGGCTGGGAAGCGGTGGCCTGCTGGATCGGCGCGCTGGCGGTCACGGCCACCGCTCTGGTCATGCGCGTCCGTGGCCATGTCCGCAAGGGCGATGCCGCTCCTTCCGCTCAGAACCGCCTGCGCGAACATATTGTGCTCGCGACCTTGATCGGCGTCATCTGGAGCGCCTTCTGCCTTTCTTTCGGCCCGATGCTCAGCTCCTGGCACATGCTGGTCTTCTCGTTGACCGTCGTCGGCTGCGCCAGCGGCTGCATCCCCGCGCTCGCCACCTATCTGCCGGCTTTCTACGGCTTCTTCCTGACGGCGGTCGGGCCGCTGATCTATGTCAATTTCGCTTACCCGACATCCGGCACGACCAACGTCTCTTTTTTACTCGGCCTCTATGCCGTCGCCGTCGCGCTGAATGCGCGCGCCTATAATCGCAGCATCGTTTCCGCTCTGCGCCTCAGGGCGAAAAACGAAATGCTCGCCGACAGCCTCGCCGCCGCCAAGGCTGCCACCAGCGACGCAATGAAATCGAAATGGGAGAGCTTCGCGCATCTGAGCCACGAGCTGCGCACGCCGATGAACGCGGTCCTCGGCTTCTCCGACATGATGCGCCAGCAAATGTTTGGACAACTCAGCCCGCGCTATCTCGACTACGCGGGCTATATCCATGAAAGCGGTGGCCAGGCGCTCTCGCTGATCGACGCCATTCTGGAAGTCTCGCGCGCCAAGGCGGGGCAGCTCTCGCTCGACGAAACCGACATCGAGCCGTCGAGGCTCGTCGACGAATGCCTGCAGATGATCGAGCCCGACGCGCGGGCAAAGCGCCTGCGGCTCAGCTTCGACAGTCAGCCCGGCCTGCCGCTGCTCTTTGCCGACCGGCGCAAACTTCGCCGCCTGCTGCTCAATCTGATGGCCAACGCCGTCAGATACACAGATGACGGCGGCGGCGTGTCGCTCACCCTGCGCCACGGCGAGAGCGGCCTCGACATCATCGTCGCGGACACCGGCATCGGCATCGCCGAAGACGACATCGCGCGCTGTCAGGAACCTTTCATCCGCCTCGGCGATCCGTCCATATCGGGCGTGCAGGGCGCGGGCCTTGGCCTGCCCATCGCGCGCCTCCTCATCGAGGCGCATGGCGGCGATCTGACGATCGAAAGCGCGTTGGGGCAGGGCACCACCGTCACGGTGCATTTCCCACCGGCGCGCTGCGTGGCGGGCACGGTGGAAATACCGGACATGCCCTTGCGCCGCGTCGCGCGCGGCTGAACCTACCGAACGATCTCGACAAGCAGAACCCAGGCGTTTATGGCGCTGGCGATGAAGCAGAAAACCGCGCCGGGTGCGAGCCAGTCGAGCCCGCCGCCGCTCGTCGTCAGCAACACACCGGAGATGACGAAGGGCAGCGTCGCAAGCTGGGTCATGACGATCCGGGCGGCAAAGCTTCCGGCAGGCTGCGGAATGCGATGGCGTATGCTCAAGACCTGAATGGCCGTCGGCAGCAGCCACATCACGCCGCCGCCGAAGGCAAAGCTCAGCCCCGCCGCCTGCGCCGAAATATCGGGCACCAGTCCTATGCTGCAAATGACGAGAACGCCGATCAGCATGATGAGGCTTTCGGCGGCGCGTCCGGGCAGGCCGGGCATGGAAACGATCCGCGAAAGATTGATCGACAGGGCGACGAAAATGAGCCCGGCCAGCGCGGCGGCCGCTTGCGCATTGGCGCTGAGAAAGCCCGCCCAGCCCGCCATCGAAAAATCGTTCATCAAGCCTGTTCCCCAAATTCCTCCGCCCGTTCCTTATCCCGACGGACGGCAGACGTCTCTGCGGAGCGCTTGCATCGCAGGACCAAAACCGATTCCCTCATGCTTGATGAGTCGCGGCTGGACAGCAATCGCCGCCGCCGCTACAAAGCCGTTTAATGTAATACATTAGACGACATCCGGGACGGGAAAAGATGACGCAGGGCTATACGCTGTACGGATCGGAAGTGAGCTACTTCTCGGGCAAGGTCCGCGCCTATCTGCGTTACAAGCGCATCCCTTTCGCTGAATTCCTGAACACGCCCGACGCCTATCGCAAGGTGATCCTGCCGCGCGTCGGCTGGCCGGTGATCCCGGTCGTCATCACGCCGGAAGACGAGACGCTTCAGGATTCATCCGAGATCATCGACGCGCTGGAAGCCCGTTTTCCTGAAGCACCGGTCTATCCCGACGGCGTGAAGCAGCGCCTCGCCGCCTTGCTGCTCGAAGTCTATGCCGACGAATGGCTGAAAATTCCGGCCATGCATTATCGCTGGAACAGGAACTACGATTTCGCCGTCGCCGAATTCGGCAAGATGTCGGCGCCCGGCCAGCCGGTCGAGGTGCAGCGCGAAGCGGGCCTGAAGATTTCAAAACCCTTCGCGGGCGCGCTTCCCTTTCTCGGCGTCACGCCGAAAACCGAAGAAGCGATCGAGCAATCTTACGAAGCGTTGCTTGGCGAACTCGACAAGCATTTCGCCGTCTATGAATTTCTGTTCGGCACGCGTCCCTCCATCGGCGATTTCGGCCTCGTCGGTCCGCTCTATGCGCATCAATATCGCGATCCCGCGTCGGGCGAGTTGATGAAGGCGATAGCGCCCAATGTCGCGCGCTGGGTCGAGCGCATGATGAAGCCGCCCTATCCGAAGGGCGGCGAATTTCTGGCCCGCGACGAAGTGCCGGAAACCATCATCCCCGTTCTCGCCCGCATGATGCGCGAGATGATCCCGGTGCTTGTCTCGACCGCGCATCATTTGCAGAAATGGGCCGAAGCCAATCACGACGCGCGGGCGGGCTCGGAAGTGCCGCGCGCCATCGGCACCCATGTCTTCTCGCTGGGCGACGCCAAAGAAAACCGCGCCATCTTCCCCTTCGACCTCTGGATGATCCAGCGCCCGCTCGATCTGATCGCGGGCCTCGAAGAAGACGACAAGCTCCGCGCCGCCGATCTTCTCCGCCAGTCGGGCGGCGAAACGCTGATGGAATTTCCATCCTTCCCGCGCCTCACCCGGCACAACTTCAAGCTCACGCTGGCTTAGATCCCGGCGCCTCTCAAAACTCTGTTGTCACCCCGGCCTTGTGCCGGGGTCCAGTGGCCACTGGCTCAGCATTTGACGCCCCTGGATCCCGGCACAAGGCCGGGATGACAGTCGTTTGATTGCAGCAAACCAAAAAACTAAATCCTCACCCTGAGGAGCGCCGTAGGCGCGTCTCAAAGTGCCCGGCCTTTGCGCTCCTACCGTCCCTGACCCCCATCCACCACGAACACTTCCCCCGTCACGAAACTGGCGCGCGGGCTCGCCAGGAACAGCGCCGCATCGGCGATCTCTTCGACTTTGCCGAACCGCCGAAGCGCCACTTCGCGTTTGATCCAGCGCCCCCAGGCGTCGGGCCGTTCGTTGACGCGCGCTTCCCAGTCGCCACCCTCGAACAGGATGTTCCCCGGCGCAATCGCGTTGACGCGTACACCATCCTTGCCGACGAGCTTGGCGAGCGAGCGCGTCACATTGTTGATGCCCGATTTCGTCGCCGCATAAGTGAGCGACGTGCCCAGCGCCTCGACGCCTGCAATCGACGAAATGAGAATGAGGTTCGCGTCGCGCCGCTGATCTTCCGGCCGCGCCATGATCCGCTTCAGCGCCTCGCGCGCCAGATAGACATGCCCATAGAGGTTCTGCTGAACGTCGGCTTCCCAATCCGCGTCGCTCACATCAAAGCCGAGCGGCGCGCGCCCGAGGCCGACATTGGCCACCGCGCAATGAACCGGCCCAAGCTTGGCCTCCGTCGCATCCAGCGCTTCGGCGATCACTTTCGAGGCCGTCATGTCGCCCGCGATGGTGATGAGATCGGCGGGCTTCGCGCCTTCCGCCACCAGTAGCGCGCGGGCTGCGTCGAGCCCCGCCTCGCCACGCGCCGTCAGCGCCAGCTTCGCGCCTTCCTTGGCAAAAGCCCGCGCCATGCCAAGCCCGATCCCCTTGCTCGCGCCCGCGATGAAGACGACTTTCCCTTTGAGTTGCAGATCCATCTATTCGCTCCCGGTTCAAATTTTCTGCACGCATAGCAGGACAAGGCCGACGCAACGTCAAGGTCTGGAAGGTTCGCTTGTGAGGGCTTCCCGCATCGGCCTAGACTTTACCCAACCAGAAACCAAAGCTGCCCCTAGGGAGGGTCCCATGACATACGAACAAATTCTCGTTGAGAAAAAAGGCGCCGTCACGGTGCTGACGCTGAACCGTCCCGAAAGGCTCAATGCCTGGACGCCGAAAATGGCGGGCGAACTCGCTCACGCCATCGAGGCGGCGAATAACGACCGCGACATCGGCGCCATTGTGATGACGGGACAGGGGCGCGGCTTCTGCGCCGGCGCGGATATGGAGGCCGTCTTCAAGGCGCGCGCCGATGAGGGCGACAAGGAAGGCGGAATGCCGACCGGCGTGAACTGGATCGATCTCGTCCGCTCGTCAAAGCCGATGATCGCGGCGGTCAACGGCGTCGCCGTCGGCATCGGCGTCACCATGATCCTGCCCTTCGACATCATCGTCGCCGCCGAAGAAGCGCGCTTCGGCCTCGTCTTCGTCAAAATGGGCATCGTGCCGGAGCTTGCCTCCTCGCATTTCCTTGTCAGTCGCATGGGCTGGGGTCACGCGAGCGAAATGATGCTGACCGCGCGCCATTATCCAGCCGCCGAAGCCAAGGCGAAAAATCTCTGCGAATATGTCGTGCCGCAGGCGGAGCTTCTCGCAAAGGCCGTTGAACTCGGAAACCTGATCGCCGAAAATCCGGCCCGCCAGTTGCGCATGACCAAGATGCTGCTGACACAGAACGCTTGCGAGACCGACATGCGCGAAGCCCAGAAGCGGGAAATCACCCAGCTGACCGAATGTTATTCCTCCCCCGAACACAAGGAGGCGGTCGACGCCTTCATGAACAAGCGCAAACCCGACTTCAAGAAGGTCGCCATCTGATGCAAAAATTCGAAGTCGAGCGCATTCCCTTCCATCTTCATTGGCAGGAAAAGGCGGCTTTCAAGGAAACCTATGCGGGCGCGCTCGACCAGATCGTCGTCGAGGGCCAATTCCTGAAACCGAAAGGTTCGACCTCGAAGACGATCCTCGTCTTCATGCATCCGACCGGCACCATGAACCTGTTGCCCATGCCGAACGCACTCGCCGCCGCGGGCATTCCCTGCCTGACCTGCGCCAGCCGTTATCCGCATAATGACAGCGCCCTCATCATGGAAAAAGTGATCCTCGATCTCGGCCAGTACATCAAATATGCGCGGGAAAAACTCGGTTTTGAAAAAGTGGTCCTCGCCGGCTGGTCCGGCGGCGGCTCGCTCTCGATGTTCTATCAAAGCCAGGCCGAGAAACCCTGGATCACAGCGACGCCGGCGGGCGACGCCGTCGATGTCGTCGGTGCGAAATTGCCGAAAGCCGATGCCGTGCTGCAACTCGCCGCCCATGTCAGCCGCGCCATCACCTTGACCGAATGGCTTGACCCTTCGATCCGCAACGAGCTCGATCCAGAAGACCGCATCGTCGAGCTCGATCTCTACGATCCGAAAAATCCCAACCGGCCGAAATTCACCGACGACTACGTGGCGCATTTCCGCGCCGCCCAGATCGCGCGTTCGGAAAAAATCGACAACTGGGTAAAGGAGAAGCTCGCGGATTTGAAACGTCAGGGCCGCACCAACGAGGAATATGGTTTCGTCGTCCACGGCACAATGGCCGATCCGCGCTGGATGGACCCGACCATCGAGCCCAATGACCGCAAGGGTCCGAACTGGTGCTTCATGGGCGAGCCGAAAATCGTCAACATGATGCCTGCGGGCCTTGCGCGTTTCTGCTCGCTCCGCGCCTGGCTTTCGCAATGGTCCTATGCCGAAAGCCGCGCCGACGGCCCGAAATGCGCGGGCGATATTTCCGTCCCCGTCCTCGTCATCCAGAACAGCGCCGACGACGCCTGCACGCCGTCCCATGCCGCGCGCCTGTTCGCTGGCGTAAAGCACAGCGACAAAGAATTCCACGAAGTGAAGGGCGCGACGCATTACTATATCGGACAGCCCGACAAGATGGCCGAATCCGTCGCCATCGTCACCGGCTGGTTGTCGAAAAAAGGATTGCTCGCCTGAGCGCGAGCCGGAGCGCCCCCAATGAATGCCAGTGTGAGAGTGACCGATGTGACCCCGGTGCGGCGCGAGCTGGCACTGGCTGATGGCGCGATTTCCTTTCTCGAATGGAAAGGCGAGGGGCCGCAACCCGTGTTGCACTTCGCCCATGCCAACGGTTTCAACGCGATGACCTATCGTCATCTGCTGTCGCCGCTCGCCTCGCGCTTCCACATCCGCGCCTGGGATGCGCGCGGTCACGGTCTGACGAGCCTTCCCGCCGATCCGTCGAGCCACGCCAACTGGTACGTCTATCGCGACGACCTGATCCGCTTTCTCGAACCCTTCGTCGCTGAAACGGGCGGCCCCGTCCTTCTCGGCGGTCACTCGATGGGCGGCGCGACGAGCCTGATGGTCGCCGCCGAGCGTCCCGATCTCGTGCGCGGATTGATCCTCGTTGATCCCGTCATGGTGCCGCGTTCCGCGCGCCTCATCATGCGCCTCTACAATCTCACCGGCCGCAAGGGCGGACCCAACTCGCTGGCCGACGGCGCCGAGCGTCGCCGCAATGTCTTCGCCGACAGAGCGACAATGGCCGCCGCCTATAAAGGCCGCGGCGCTTTCCGCACCTGGCCCGAAGAGATGATCGCCGACTACGTCGAAGGCGGCACCAAGCCCCGCGCCGATGGTCAGATCGAACTCGCCTGCGCCCCGGCATGGGAAGCCGCGAACTTCCGCGCCCAGGGCCACGACATCTGGAAGGCGCTCGACAGGCTGAAAGTCCCCCTGACCCTGATCTATGCAGGCATCGGCTCCACCTGCCGCGCCCCCGCGCCCCAGCTTCTGGGCGAGCGCGACCCGCAAGCGACCTTGCTGCGCTTGGGGCAAGCGACGCATTTCCTGCCGATGGAATATCCCGACATCGTCCGCCGCGAAACCCTGGCCCTCGACGCGCGGCTGTCCTAGGCCAACTTTCCGCCAATCCATCCCCAATTCGTCATGGCCCGCATAAAGCGGGGCGTGGCGGAAATAATTATATTATCTTTATACAGAATATACCGGTCGCCATCCTAAACCGCAGGCCCGTAAGCCCCCATCAGCCCCGCGCCGATCCGCTCCCGCATGATCTCCGTCGAGCCGTCGGTATAAGCCGCGATCTTGGCGCAGGCGAGATGCCGCGAAAGCCCGTATTCCTCGCGCAATCCCGCAGCCCCCATCGCCTGAATGCAATCGCCGATGCGCGCCAGCGTCACGCGGCCCGCGAAGCTTTTCGCATGCGCCGCCGCCATCACGGCATCCTCGCCCTTGTCGATCAGCAATCCGGCCTTCGCGGTCAGCGCGCGCAAGGCTTCGAGATCGGTCGCGACATCGCCCAGCACCCAGCGCATCCCCTGATGCTCGATTACCGCTTTACCGAAAATCTGCCGCGCGCTCGCGTGAGCAAGCGCCGTCTCGAGGCTCCCGGCGATCAGACCCGCGCACATCGCCGCCACATAGACCCGCGCCCCGTTGAGGCTTTTCATGGCGAGCTTGAACGCTTCGCCCGCGGGCGACAGCACGTCTTCGTCCGGCACGAAATACTCATCGAGCGCAAACCCGCCCGCGCCGATCGCCCGCCCGCCCATCAGCCCATAAGGCGCGGCGCGCGTGAACCCGTCGCGCCGTCCATCGACCAGAAAACACGCAATGCCGCGCCAACCGGCGGCGGGGTCCGTCTGCGCATAGGTGACGAAGAGATCGGCAATCGTCGCATTGGTGATCCAGCCCTTCTCGCCGCTAAGCTTCCACCCGCCTTGTACCTTCTCGGCGCGCGTCCTGATCGCCGCGAAATCGCTCCCCGCGCCGGGCTCGCTCAAAGCCGTCGCGCCGAAAATCTCGGCCGCCATCAATTGCGAAACCTGATGCGCCCGCGTGTCCGTCATCGCGCCCTGCGTCAGCCGCGCGGCGACATTATGCGTGTTGACCATCGCAAATGTGAAAGCCATATCCGCCCGCGACAGGTCCTCGCACATGGCGAGCTTCACCAGATAACGCTGCCCGAGCCCGCCATGCGCCACCGGCACTTCCAGCCGCAACAGATCCCGCGCCGCCGCTTCGCGCATCGCCGGGATCACGCTCTCCCCGCGCTCCCACGCTTCCGCGCCCGGCATCACCACCTCGCGGCGAAAATCCCGCGCGCGCTCCATCAGCGCGCGTTCCGCCTCGTTCAAATCGGCATCCAGAAATCCGGTCATGTCGTTTCCCTCGTCCTGAAAGCAGGATAGCCTCTAAAGCCTCTCACGACGAAACCGGAGCAACCTTGCCCCTGATTTTTTCAGAAGCCGATCCCGACCGCCCCGAAAAGGAAGCGCATCTCCGCGCCCTGAACGACGCCGGCCTCCTCGCGCTCTACACCGAAACCAGCGCCGCCGCCTCCGAAGCCAGCAAGGCGCGGGACATGGAACGCCTCTATCCGCTGGTGCGCGGCATGAAAACCATCCAGCGCATCGCCGCCGCCCGTGGTCTCATCATCAAGGCGCGGCGATTGCGGGAGGCTGCGAAACCAGTCTGATTTTTATCCGACCCTTCATCATAAAATCCTCACCCTGAGGAGGCGGCACAGCCGCCGTCTCGAAGGGCGAGGCCCCGATGCTGGCCACATCCTTCGAGACGCATTTGCTTACGCAAATGCTCCTCAGGATGAGGGGTGTGATTTGAGTGAGGTGACTCAAACCCTCAAACCCCCAACCCCGTCACCACCAGCCCCTCAAGCCGCCCTCGCATCTCGTCGGGAATGGCAATCGCCTTGCGCGTTTCAAGATCGAGCGCGATGGCCACCGCTTCCGCCGTGCCGACGCATTTCCCGCTTTCGAGATTGAACAACCAATGGCACCACGTATAGGTCTTCGGCCCCACTTCCTTGAGCCCGCTCCTGAGCGTCAGCACATCGCCCGCTTTCGGATAGCTGTGATAATGGAAGCGATATTCCAGCGCCGCGCCGCCCACGGTTGAGTTTTTCGAGCGGTCGTCGCCCCGCGTCTGGCCGAGCAGGTTCGGAATGGAATCCGAAACGATCCCCATGAAATGTCGCGTCACGAGAAAGCCCTGACCGTCGCATTGCGACGCCTGCACCTCGCCCTGCCATGTGAAAACGAGTTTCATCGCCTCCGCTTCCGCCAGCGTCGGCGCGCGGCGCGGTTCGTAAATCTGCAAGCCGCGCGGGGCGCCATGTGCGGGCAGATCGACGATCAGCGCCTTGGCCGCCGTCTTGGCGCGCGCCGTCAGCGGCTTTGCCTCGCGGCTGTCCTCGTCCATCAGCTCGACATCGGCGGCGAATGTCGCGGCCACCTCGCCCGACACCGTGTTCCACATTTCGGAATAGACGCGCAGACCGAAATCCTGCACGGAGAGAACGCCCGCGCGGATGGTGAAGGGTGCGCCCGGCCGTTGCTCGCGCAGAAACCGCACATGATGATCGCGCGCGATAAGCCGCGCCCGTTCCGCATCGATGAAGCGCGGACCCAATCCCAGATGAACGCCGAGCGCAGCGAGCCCTTGCGTTGCCTGCTCCAGATAGAACTGCACATTCATGTGCCCCATCTGGTCGGCCTGCCATGTCTGCACGCTGGAGCGCGCGACGTCGATCATCTCTGCCATATTGTCCTCGAACTTTCTTTAGGTTTACCTCGGTTGTCATCCCGGCCTTGTGCCGGGATCCAGGAGCCGCTCGCTCCGTGCCTGCCGCACTGGACCCCGGGACAAGCCCGGGGTGACGTCGTTGTTTTGGTCGCGTCCCCTTAAGCCCGCGCGAAGCGCCGCGCCACCTCTTGCGGAATGGAAACGGCCTTGCGGCTCTGCTTGTCGAACAAAAGCCCGAGACCCTCGGCGGCGCAAACCGCCTCGCCCGTCTCGGCATTGAACATCCAGTGCCGGTAGCGCAGCGTCTTCGCGCCCGCCTCCACAAGCCCGGTGCGCACGATGAGCGTGTCACCCGCCGTCAATTCGCGGAAATAGACAAGCCGCATCTCGACCGTCGCGGTCGCAAGCCCGGCTTCGGCCTGCTGGTGCCGCCCGAGCCCGGCATGGGCCCACATATGTCCCTGCGCGTCGGAAAAGCGCGCCATGATGAAGCGCGCATTCATATGCGCATTGGTGTCGCATTCCCAGGGGTTCACCGCCGAGCGGTTGCTCTCGATCATCCCGTCCGCATCGGCGCGCGCCAGCGACACATCGCGGTCGATCGTCTCGCGATAGAGCCCGCGCGGCGCGGCGTGGTCGGGCAGCTCCATCATCAGCGCTTCCGCCTTCGCCCGCGTTTCGCCGGGCCACGCCGTCAACCGCCGCGTCGCGAAATCGAGACAGCCGACATCGACGACGAACGTCGCCGCCAGCCGGTCGTCCAGCACTTCGCGCATTTCCTGATATTTGCGAAACGTCTTCTCGCGCACCTCGATGATACCGGAACGGATCAGCACCAGATCGCTGGTCTTCAATTCACGATGAAAGCGGATGTGATGTTCAAGCGCCACATAGCCCGTGCCGCTCACCGCCTGCCGCGAGGCGCCGATGCCGAGCGCCGCGCGCAAGCTGAACCCGGCATCCGACGTCTTGCCGATATAATGCTGGATGTTCATATGCCCCATCTCGTCGCATTCCTGCATCGAGACATAGCCGCGATAGCTGTCGATCATGGTGCTGCCTTAACGATGGAACGGATATGCGTCATCAGACGCGCCCGCTCTTCATCCGAGAAACCGGCGGCGCGGCGGCTGTCGAGATCGAGCTGGATCGCCGTCACCTCGCTGGTCGCCGCCAGCAGTCCCGTCTCCGCATTGAACATGAAATGGCAAATGCGGATTGTCTTTGCCGCCACTTCCACAAGCGCGCTTTTGACGATCAATATGTCGCCGGACAAAACCTCGCGCACATAATTGAGCCGTTGTTCGAGAACGACGCTACCGCGCCGGGCCGCCAGCATCTTTTTCTTCTCCATGCCGAGCCCCTGCCACATATGGCCCGAACCGTCCGAATAGCGCGAGATGTAGAACTGCGTGCTCATATGGCCGAAATCGTCGCAATGCCAGGGCATGACCGGCCCGCGATAAATCTCGATGAAGCCGCGCGCCGTCGCCTCGTCGAGCGTCAGGTCCGGCAGGCGCGTCTCGCGTTTGACGCTGCGCGCTTCCGCATGTTCCGGCAGCGGCCCGATCAGCGCGCGCCCTTTCGCCGTGGCGCTTTCAGGCCATGCCGCGAGCTTGCGCGCCTCCATGTCGAAATAGCCGCTCACCGCCACCATCGTCGCCGCCGTCTCGCCGGTCCCGGCGTTGAGCAACTCGTGATAAACGACCAGCGTCCGCTCGCGCATGTCGATGAGGCGCGAGCGCATCGCCATCATGTCGCCCGCGTGTAGCTCGCGATGAAAGCGGAAATGTTCCTCCAGCGCCACCATCGTGTGCTGCGTCTTGCGAATGACGCTGGGCGAAAGCCCCAACTCGTGGCGCAGGAAAAACGCACCATCCGACGCGCGGGCGACATAGAACTGCACGTTCATATGCCCGTTATCGTCGCATTCCCAGGTGTTGACCGCGCCCCGGAAGCTCTCGAAATAACCGTCGGACGAAAGCGCCATCGAACTTACTGGCCCGTCACGCGGCGCAGGAAAGCGTCGGCCTGTGCGTTCGCCGCCCGCGCGATCTCGCCGGGAAAGGCGACGAAACCATGCGCCCCGCCGGGAAAGACGCCAAGCTCGGCCTCGCGCCCGGCCCCGATCCAGCGCGCATGCATGAAGAGCGTGTCGTCGACCAGCGCGTCGCGCGTACCCACCGTGAAAAGCGCCGGCGGCATGTCTTTCAGGTCCGCATAAAGCGGCGAGATGTCGGGGTCGCGCCGGTCTTCGCCGTTCGGCAGAAAGGCATCGCCGAAATGCTCGATGTCGGTCGTGCGCAGCACCAGCCGCTCGCTGCCGAAATGTTTCTGGCTCGGCGTCATCGACATGTCGAAAGCGCCGAAGACGAGGTTCGCGCCCTTGAAACCCGTGAAGCCGTGCCGGTCGCGCATCCGAAGCAGCGTCACGGCGGAAAGATGCCCGCCCGCGCTTTCGCCGCCGATGGTCAGCACATCCGTGCCGAATTCCGTTTTCGCATTCTTGACGAGCCACAGCGCCGCCGCTTCGCAATCGTCCGGCCCGGCGGGATAGGGATGTTCCGGCGCCAGGCGATAATCGACGCTGACACAGGCAAGCCCCGTATTCTGCGCGATGCGCTCCAGCATCGGGTCCTGCTGGTCGAAGGCGCCGAGCACCCAGCCGCCGCCATGAATATGCAGATAGACGCCTTTGGGATTGTCCGGCGCGATGATGCGCAGCGGCACTTTCACGCCGCCCTTGCCTTCGATCGCGATGACGCGCGCCCGTTCCGATTTCGGCGGCAGCGGAAATCCGCCTTCGCCGCGCGCCCGCGCTTCGCGTACCTTGCCCGCGCCGATCTCCCACCATTCGGGCACATCGGCAAAGGCCTTGATGATGAAATCATTGATGCCCCGTGTTTCGTCGGAAATGGCGTCCGGGCGAAACAAAGCGGGATCGAGCGGGGTCTTCGGCATGATGGGTGAGCCTCCGGGAGTTCTTTTGCCTCAAAGTAGACCGGATTTCGGCGCTTTCGTCTAATATCTGTGGGAAAGGAGGATCGCGATATGAACACGGCCCTGGTGCTGCACATTCCCGAAGCCGAGCACATCGTCTCGAGCTGGCGAAAGCTTCACGATCCTTCAGCGGCCGAGGGCATGCCCGCCCATGTGACTTTGGTCTATCCGTTCCGCGCGAAGGAGGAGATCGACGCGGAAGACGAAGTCTCGCTCGCGCATCTCTTTGCGCAAAGCGCACCCTTCGATCTGCATTTCCACGAGACGCGCCGCTTCCCCGCCACATCGGTTCTCTGGCTCGCGCCGCAAAACCCCGCGCCCGTGGTTTCGCTCGTGCGCGCTCTCGGCATTGCCTTCCCGCAACATCTGCCTTACGCGGGCGCGCACCCCGACACCGTGCCGCACCTCACCGTCGTCAGCCTGAAAACGAGTGACGCGCCCGAGCTCGACCGCATCGAACGTGAATTTCTGGGTGAAGCCCGGTCCCACCTGCCGCTCAAAGCCCGCGTTGAAGCAGCGTCTTTGTTCCACAATGACGGAACAGGCTGGCGCGAAGTGAAGCGGTTCAGGCTGGGTGTTTGAAGCCCCTCACCCAACCCTCCCCCAGAGGGAGAGGGCTAGAAAGACGGGCCATTCTGAAACCCCTCTCCCTCTGGGAGAGGGAGGGACCCATTGCAAAGCAATGGGAGGGTGAGGGCCTTACCCTCAAACCGCCGCCGCATAAGGCGGCGCGGGGTCATACTGCATCCCCATCTGCGTGAACCGCGCATGATCCTCGCCATGCATCTGCCCGGTCAGCCACAGCGCCATGTCGATACCCGCCGAGACGCCCGCCGAGGTCACCACATTGCCGTCGCGCACATAGCGCACCTTCTCCAGAACTTCCGACGCTTCCTTGCGCTCGCGCAGCGTTTCGATGAAAGCCCAATGCGTCGTCACGCGCTTGCCCCTGGCGGGGCCCGCCGCCGTCAATATCATTGAGCCGGTGCAGACGCTCGTCACCCATTCGCAATCCGCCGCCACCTTGGCGACCCAGGCGAGCAAAGCTTGATTGTTCACCTCGCGCCGCGTGCCCATGCCGCCCGGCACCAGCAGCACATCGAGCTTTGGCGCATTGGCGATGCTGTGATGCGCCTCGACGCGCATGCCCTTGGCGCAAGTCACCGTCTCGCCCGCTTCGGAAATCAGCACGACCTTATCCAGTCGTTCTTTCTCGCTATGTCGATACATCTCGTTCGACATGGTGAAGACCTCATAAGGCCCGACGAAATCCAGCTCTTCGGCATCGTCGAAAATCAGAATGCCGATGGTGCGCCTTCTCGGCGCGGTTTCATTGGGCATGAAGTCTCTCCTGCATGAATGTCGTGGTCGTGACCGTGCGCTGCGCGGTCTGGAAGCGTTCGCGGTAGCGGTGCGGCGTCACGCCGAGATGGCGGATGAAAGCGCGGCGCATCCGTTCGGCCACGCCGAAGCCCGCGTCATAGGCAACGACTTCAAGCGACAGCGCGCCATCCGTGAGCCGCCGTCTTGCTTCGTCGAGGCGGGCGCGCTCGACGAAAAGCGCCGGTGTCATCGCGGCGGCTTCGGCAAAACGCCGCGCGAAATTCCGCTCGCTCATATGCGCCTGCGCGGCAAGTCTCGGTACGGAGAGATCGGCGCGCGGATTCTCGATGATATAGGTGCAGATCTGCGCGATGCGCTCGTCCTCGATCGCCTGCGCGGCAAGCTGCGCCGAAAATTGCGATTGCCCGCCCGGCCGCATCAGATACATCACATGATGCCGCGCGATGGTGAGCGCCGTGTCGCGTCCGAGATCTTCCTCGACCAGCGCCAGCGCGAGATCCATCCCCGCCGTCACGCCCGCCGACGTCCACAGATTTCCCTCGCGCACATAGATGGCGTCTTCATCGACCTCGACTTTGGGAAAGCCGCGACGGAATTGCGGCGCGAAAGCCCAATGCGTCGTGGCGCGCTTTCCGTCGAGCAGTCCGGCGGCGGCGAGCAGCAGCGCGCCGGTGCAAATGGAGGCCGTGCGCCGCGCCCGCGTCGCCGCCTCGCGGATGAAATCGATGACAGCCTCGTCATGCCGCAGCGCTCGGCTGCCGAAACCGCCCGCGATCATGAAGGTGTCGATGTCGGAAAGCTCCGTATACGGAACCTGTCTTATGCCGCGCGAGGCATGGAGCGTCAGCGCCGCCGATGTGGAAATGGGTCCGGCCTTGGGCGCGATCAGCTCGATCTCATAAGCCGGATTTCCTTCCGGCGTCCGCGCCGAGGCGAGGATTTGCAGCGGCCCGGCAATGTCGAGGATTTGAGCCTCGTCATAACCGAGCATAAGAACGCGGCGGGGAAAGGGGCCGGGAAGGGGATTTGTCCTGCTCATGGGGGAAATCTACCCCCGCAAGCTCATGGCAGAAACGACAAAGAACAGGCGAATTCAGCCAAATGCTCAGATTTGAACAGCCTTTCGGTTCCGCCAACCGGCAACGAGAAGGGCAACCGCTGCGGCGACTGCGCCGACAATACCGGCAACAAACACAACAAAGTTGAACGTGTTCCAGTCGAGCCCCGTCGGTCCGGTGCCGCGCCCTCCCGTCAGCGGCGACAGCGTCGAGGCGACCACATTGGTCCAGCCCGCCACCACGAGCCCCCAGAAGATGACCTTCTCGAGCCGCACGGTCATCGCGATCTGTCCGGCAGCCGCCGCCACCGCGATCATCAGCATCCCGTTCAGCACGCCTTCGAGATGCGCCATGTGCCAGGCGCGTATGTCCCCCGGCAGGCTCGCCGGAATGCCGGTCAGTTCCGCCGTCACCGCCGAGCCGTAAGGAAAGCCCAGCACGTATCCCGCGAGCAATACCAGCGCGCCATTCACGATCAGCAAGCTCATCAATTTCTTGGTCATCTCATTCCCCGTTTTGCTAGTAGGCGCCGGCCCACATGTCCCAATCGCGTTGCAGATTGAATCCCGAAAAGGCGAGAGCGGGCAGCGTCTTCATCGTGAAAGCCGAAATGTTCGGCATCCTTGTCATCGCCAGAAACTGCACATAATTTACTTGCCGCCAGCGCGTCAGCGCTTTGTTCATCGCGGGCTCCGGCGCCTCTCCCGCAAGGATCGCTTCCGCCGCCGCGAAGCCGCCAAGTCCCGCCCGCGCCATGCCGTCGCCGGCGATGATCGGGCACCCGCCGCCGCTGATGCGCGACAGATCGAGCACGCCCTCTTGTCTGCTGGCGATGTAACGCCACGGCGACACAGGCACGAAAGCCGCCGCGAATGTCTCGTCCGGGTCATCGGGCGCAAGGCCGAGCGAATAGGCGACGCCTTCCAGTTGCTCGCGCAAAATCTGTTGCTCGCGTGCTTTGTCGGCCTCGCTCGCGCTGCGGATCGCGCGATAGAAAATGCCGTAGAAGCGCGCCTTGGGCGACAGCGGGTCGAGCAAAGGATAGAAGACGCAAAGATCGAGCGCCCCGTCGCGATTGACCATGCCGACGAAACTGTCATTGGGGCCGATGTTTCCGGCCTCTTTGAGCCGAGGCGACGTGAAAGACATCTGCGCCCCGGCGACGAAATCGCGGGGGCTCGCCGCCGCCATCGCTGCGCGCGCGCCTTCAATCGGCTTCGCCGTCCCGTTGACGATGAGCGGCTTGCTGCCCTTCGCCAAGGCGCGCAACTCGTCGTAACTCGAGGCGGGCTCATTGGCGAATTGCACCCCGGCCGCGCCCGCGAGATCGTTGAGCGCCGCCATCAACCGCGAATTGCGCACCCCGTAAGCCAGCGGCTGATGCGCGGTCCTGTCGGCTTTCACCTTGTCGCTGGTCATGAAGACGCCGCAAGGGCCGAGCGCGACGCCGCCTTTGAAAGGGGTGCCCAAGGCGGCGCGTTGATGATCGGTTTCCGCCTGCCGCCAATCGGGGCCGTAGATCGCGGCGAGCACGGCCTTGCGCGTCGTTCCGAGCGCGGCGGCGTAATAATCGACCGACCGTGCGCGCAACGTACAGCCGTCGATCAGCCTGCGGCTTTCGGCGACGGGTTTGGCGGCGACGGTCACGCTGCCGTGAAAAGCCGGATCGCGGGCCATTCGCGCCGCGAAAGTGATCGCGCCGATGCCGTTGCTGTTGACCACGATACTGTCATAGGCGACGGGACCTTTCGGCCTTCCGTCCGGCAAGACGCCGTCCCGCCCGCGAATATCGGCCATGTTCAACATGTCCGTCCTCCCCCTTGAACTCCCGCGCTCCCCAGCGCGTCGTATTAGAGTTTTAACTCTAATAATTAGAGTATATACTCTAACGCAGTAAATGGCGCAAGCGAGGACGCGTGAGCACGAACAAGGCCAGCAACAGGGAGCGCATTGTCGAAACGGCGCTGGCGCTCTTCAACGCTCATGGCGTCGGCGCGGTCACGACGAACCAGATCGCGGAGGCCGCGGGCGTCAGCCCTGGCAATCTCTATTATCACTTCCGCAACAAGCAGGAGATCATCCGCGAGTTCTTTCCGCGCATCGAGTTGGCGCTGAAGGCGGGCTTTGATTTTCCGAAAGCGTGGCCGCTTTCCCCCGAACGCATGGTCAAGGACTATGTCGACGGCATCGCGCTTCTCTGGGATTACCGCTTCTTCTTCGGCGCGCTGGTCGATCTCGTGCGCAGCGACAACGAGATTGCGGACTTCTATGCCCGTATCGAAGACTGGTCGCTCGAAGCGATGACGGATTTTTACCTGAAGCTGATCCGCGACGGCCAGATGAGTCTGCCCGGTTCGCGCGCCCGTGTGGCCGATCTCGCGCGCAAGACCGTCACGCTCTGGTTCAGCATCGTCAGCTTCCTGCGCATGCGCCGCGCGGATGAAGAAATCGCCCGCGCCGACATCATCGATGGCGGCCTGCAATGTTTCTTCGATATCGAGCCTTATCTGGAAGAGGAATTCGCCCGGCCTATTCGCCGCAAACTCGAAGCGATGCGCCGGGCAGCGAAAGAGACGGCGGAAGAAGCGCCGGCCCCCAAGAGAGCCGGCGCTCGCATATGATTACGCCTTCAGCGTGCATTTGCCGTTATTGATGACGACCACGTCGCGCTCTTTCACGCGGGCGCGGAACGAGGCGATATTGCCGTCCTTCCAGATATCGACGGCGATGGTCTCGCCCGGAAAGACCGGCGAGGAAAACCGCACATCGAAGCCCGTGATCTTCGTCGGATCGTAATCGCAAACCGGCGAAGAGATGATTGCGCGACAGCAGGTGCCGTAAGTGCAAAGCCCGTGCAGGATCGGACGCGGGAAGCCCGCCGCCTTCGCGACATCGGGATCGGAATGCAGCGGATTGCGATCGCCGGACAGACGGTAGATCAGCGCCTGATCGGGCCGCGTATCGACCTCCACCGTAAAATCGGCGGCGCGGTCCGGCATCTTGTGCGGTTCCGGTGCGCCCTCGCGCGGGCCGCCAAAGCCGCCATCGCCGCGCGCGAATGTCGTGCCCTGCATGGTGCAGAGCTTGTCGCCCGTTTTCTTGTCCGAGATGATCGTCTCGCCGACAAGGATCGCGCCCTTGTCCTTGCCCTTGTCCCAGACGCCGACCACGCGCGTATCGACGCTGATCGTCGTCGCGATGGGCAACGGCTTGTGCAGCGTCAGCTTCTGTTCGCCATGCACCACCATCAGATAGTTGATGCCGCTGTCGCGCATCCCGCCCGCGCCCCAGGAGATGACGCTCGACATGGTCGGGATGGTCTTGAGATTCTTCTCGTAAACGAAGGGCAATTCCTTCGCATTCATCGGATCGCGCCCGAAGCCGATGCCCAGCGCATAAAGCATCGTCTCGCGGTCGGTATAGGTGAACTCCTGACCCGATGTCTTCGTCGCCATCAGTTTGTCGTAGTCGATAGCCATGAACGGCCTCCCTTATCTATTTTGTGGAAACTGCTTGTTTGATGAGCCTCACCAAAACTCAAACTGTCATCCCGGCCTCGTGCCGGGATCCAGGAGCGTCTCGCTCGGCATCACTTGTTGCGCTGAACCCCGGGACGAGCCCGGGGTGATACGCGAGAGTGGAGTCACCCCATCGATTTCGGGAACTGCGGAACGCCTTGCGCCATATGCGCCCAGGGCTGCGCGCTGTCGGTGTAGACGACGACGCCGGGCTTCAGCCAGCTCGGATCGTCCATCGTGCCGGCCTTCACAACCCAGATGCCGGGATTGGCTTCGACATCGCTGAACATCGGCGTCCCGCAATTGGCGCAGAAATGCCGCGTCACGGTTTTGCCGCTGTCGCCTTGCTTCGTGTAGCCCTTGGTTTCGCCCTTGGTGACCTTCAGCGCGTCGCGCATCACCACGACGACGGAAGCGGGCTCGCCGCCGGAGACATACTGGCAATCGCGGCAATGACAGAGTGCGAAAGCGACCGGTTCCGCGCTCACTTCGTAGCGCACCGCGCCGCAAAGACATCCGCCGGTGAATGGTGCAGTCATGGTGTCCTCCCTCATGTTTCTTTGAGGGAAGCCTAGAGCGCGATCCGCAAAAGTGTAAGCGGTTTTGCGGGGGCCGAGAGCGCCCTTGCGTCACCCTACATGGACGGATTGCCCTCGAATCGTGGCAACTCATCGGAGATCGCCGCCCAGGGCTGCGCTTGCGAAACCCAGATCGTCGCATCGGGTTTGAGCCAGCTTGGATCGTCCATCGAGCCCGCCCGCAACATCACGAAGTCGGGAGCGACTGACGGCTCGCCGAAAAGCGGCGTACCGCAGTCGCCGCAGAAGCGCCGCGTCGAGGGATGGCCGCTATCTGCGATCACCGTATGGGCTTTGGGCATGCCGGTCAGCTTGAAAGCCGCACGCGGCACCATCACGACGGCGGAGGGTCCGCCTGCGGATTCATATTGGCAGGACCGGCAATGACACAGATAGACGGCCATCGGCTCGGCGCCGACTTCGTAGCGCACCGCGCCGCAGGAACATCCGCCACTGAACGGCACCGGCATCGCATCCTCCTCTTTGACGGAGAAGCCTAACGCTCGCCCAGCACTTTCCACAAGCTCGTGGCGGTCACCACCGGCGCGCCGTTCACCGTGAAATCGGCCGAGACGAAAATGATCGCCCTTGTCCGATGATCGACCCGCGCCGCGCATTCGACGACGTCGCCAAGCTGCACATCGTCGAGATAACTCGTCTGCATGCTCAGGGTGACGCAGGATTTTCCGCCCGAACCGCGCCAGGCGACGCCGCCCATGCAGGCATCCGCCGCCGTCATCATCATGCCTTCATGCGCTGTACCGTCGCCGCGCACATGCCGCTCATCGACACGGAACGCCAGCACGCGCGAACCGTCGCCCGCTTCGCGCTCGAAAAGCGGCCCCACATAAGCCTCGAACGGATCGAAGAGATCGATGCGGGCGAAACCTTCGGGCGCCACCGCCTCGACAGGGGAGGGAAGCGGAATGCGGGCCGTTGCGCTTTCGGTCACGAGCGCCCCGCCGCTTTGATCGCGTAGACGCCGGTCGCCGTCATCAGGATGCGGTCGCCCACGCGAAGCTCGCCGGTGATGAAGAGAACGCTGCGCGTCGCCCGCGTCACCTGGGCCCGGCCTTCGACGCGCTCGCCCGTCTCGCCCGCGCTGACGAAATCGCAATTGATCGACAAGGGCCGCGCCGCCGCACCGTCCTGCGTCGCCGCCATCATGCTCGCGACTTCGCCCATGACGATCGAGGCGAGGCTCATCATCATCCCGCCATGCAGCCGGTCGTCGCCATTGAGATGCTGCTGCGCGATATCAAAGAGGAAAAGCGCACCGTCCTTGTCCTCGCCGCGCACCACCGGCCCGGCAAAACCGCCGAAGCCCTTGGTCTGAACGGGCGCAAAACCTTGCGGGAAAATCGGTTTGTCCATGGCGCATACTCTGGAAACAGGGGGCGGGAGCCCCTTCTCTAATCCGCCCGGCGACGGCGCGAAAGAGCCAAAAGCGTCGCGCTTTCGGGAACTTGCCTGTTCGCCGCCCAGTTGCCCCTGTCCATTCTTGCGCAAGCGCCTCCCCAGAAACGCAACGGAGCCTTGGAGATTCCCCTTTCCGAAGCCCGCGCCGGGCGTTTATGGTGCGCCCAACGCGACCGGTCGAGCTCATAAAAGCAGCCATAAGCCCTCGGCGACGGTCAGAAATCGCAACCTCCCGGAGGACTTCATGTCGAGAGAAGCAGTCATCGTATCCACGGCCCGTACCGGTCTCGCCAAGTCCGGCCGCGGCGGCTTCAACAACACGCACGGCGCGGCCATGGGCGGCCACGCGATCCAGCACGCCATCGCGCGCGCCAAGATCGAGCCGGGCGAAGTTGAAGACGTCATCATGGGCTGCGGCAATCCTGAAGGCGCGACCGGCATGAACACCGGCCGTCTCGCGGCGATCTGGGCGGGCTGCCCGGTCACGACGTCGGGCACGACGCTGAACCGTTTCTGCTCTTCGGGCCTCAACTCCATCGCCATCGCGGCGGGCCGCATCGTCAATGAAGGCGTCCCGATCATGGTCGGCGCGGGCGTCGAGTCGATCTCGCTCGTGTCGATGGCGGGCACCAACCTGAAGAACATCACCGAAGAAAAGCTGCTGGCGACATATCCGGCGCTCTGGATGCCCATGATCGAAACGGCCGACATCGTCGCCAAGCGCTACAATGTCAGCCGCGAATATCAGGATGAGTATTCCTTGCGCAGCCAGAAGCTTGTCGCCGCCGCTCAGGCCGCCGGCAAGTACAAGGACGAAATCGTCCCGATGAAGACCAAGATGAAGACGGTCAACAAGGAGACGAAGGAAGAGTCGCTGGTCGATTACACGGTCGATCGCGACGAATGCAATCGCCCCGAGACGACGCTTGAAGGTCTTTCCTCGTTGAAGCCCGTGCGCGGCGAAGGCAACTTCGTCACCGCCGGCAATGCCTCGCAGCTTTCCGACGGCGCCGCCGCCGTGGTGCTGATGGAGCGCAAGGAAGCCGAAAAGCGCGGCAATGAAATTCTCGGTGTCTTCCGCGGCTTCGCCGTCGCCGGTTGCGAGCCCGACGAGATGGGCATCGGCCCGGTCTTCGCCGTGCCGCGTCTTCTCGAGCGTCATGGTCTGAAGGTTCAGGATATCGACCTCTGGGAGCTGAACGAAGCTTTCGCGAGCCAGTGCCTTTACAGCCGCGACCGCCTTGGCATCGACCCCGAGAAGTACAACGTCAACGGCGGCTCGATCTCCATCGGTCACCCCTTCGGCATGACCGGCACGCGCTGCACCGGCCACCTCCTGCTCGAAGCCAAGCGCCGCAAGGCCGAAGGCCAGAAGCTGAAATACGGCGTCGTCACCATGTGCATCGGCGGCGGCATGGGCGCGGCGGGCCTCTTCGAATTCGCCTGATCCGTTTTAATCGTTAAACTCAAGGCCCGCGGGGAAACTCGCGGGCCTTTTGTTTTGGGGGATTAGAGATATGCGCCATTTCGATGACTTCATTGTCGGCGAACGCCACGACATCGACGCCGTCTACGAAATGACGGAAGACGAGATCGTCTCCTTCGCAACGAAGTGGGATCCGCAGTCCTTCCACATCGACAAGGCCGCCGCCGCGAAATCCATCTACGGCACGTTGACCGCTTGCGGCACGCATGTTCAGGCCGTCGTCCTCTTCCTCGCCGCCCGCCTGCCTGAAGAAACCGCCGTCATCGGCGCATTGGGCTACGACGAAGTCCGCTTTCATAAGCCCGCGAAACTCAACGACGAGCTCCGCCTCGTCATCGAATGCATCGAGACGAAACCTTCCTCGTCGAAGCCCGACCGCGGCGTCGTGAAGAACCGCCACATCCTGATGAACCAGAACGATGAAACCATCTTCACGCAAATGACGACCCTGCTCATCGCCCGGAAAGTCTGAAGGCAACGCCGCTTTAATCGAGCCCCGTTTTCCCCGGCGCCCAATAGGCTTTCGACTTGATCTGCGCCGAGGTCAATCCGCGCGCCTTCAGGGCGCGGCTCAAACGCTGGATGGAAAGCGACTTACCCGTCAGCACGAATTGCGCGGGCTTACGCGCTTCAGTGACCTGCATCAATTCGCGCTCAACCTCGTCCATATGCGCGTCATTCGCCTTGCGTTCGACCAGCACCGCATTGGCGATGCCGAGCGCCGCCAGAATTTTTTCCGACTCCGCCGCCGACGTGACCTCGAACAGAAACGCCGTATCGCCGACGCCGCTCGCCGCTGCCGAATGCGCAAGCCCGAACGAAGTCTCGTCGCCGAAAAGCAGCAGCGGCTTTTGCGCCGAGGAAAGATCGAGCGAACCGCGCGGCCCGAACATCAGCACCTCGTCGCCGATCGCGAGCGCGCTCGCCCAGCGCGAGGCGGGCGCATCGCCATGGATATAGGCGAGAAACCGCGTCGCGCCTTTGTCATTGTCCCAGGACATCGGCGTATAGGTGCGCGAGACGAAGCCGCCCAACTGCACCTGCGTTTTCTGGCCCGCCGCCCAGACGTGATCCTTCAGCGCCTCGCCTTCGAGATCGACAAGCCGGAAACGCGGCGACAGATCTTCGATGGCGGCGACGGTTGCTGCCCGCGTCAGCCACTTCAACAGTCTGGCTTCGACGAAACCCGGTTCTTTCAGCATGGCGTCTTCCTCTGGCTACGGAAGACATCATATATTCTAGTTGC
>DASYEM010000113.1:0-16514 GCA_036499025.1 Parvibaculum sp.
CTCGGTCTTTCCAGCGTCGTCGGCGTGCTCTGGTTCGGCGCGCATGAAGTCGTGGCAAAGGAGATGAGCGGCGGGGCACTTCTTCAGTTCATTCTCTATGCGGCTTTCGCGGCGACATCGGTCGCGGCTTTGTCGGAAGTCTGGGGCGACATGCAGATGGCGGCGGGCGCGACGGAACGCCTGATCGAATTGATCTCGACCGTTCCCGTCATTCGCGCACCCGCGCTGCCCGTGGCCTTGCCCGCGCCCGCGCGCGGCGCCATCCGTTTCGAGGGCGTCACCTTCGCCTATCCGACGCGGCCGCTGGTTTCGGCGCTGCATGATTATTCGCTGAGCGTCGCGCCCGGCGAGACGGTCGCCATTGTCGGCCCGTCCGGCGCAGGCAAGAGCACGGTCTTTCAGCTCCTGCTGCGTTTTTACGATCCGCAGACCGGCCGCATCACCCTTGACGGTATCGACATCGCTTCCGCCGATCCGGTCGAGGTGCGCCGCCGCCTCGCGGTCGTGCCGCAAGAAACCGTCGTCTTCGGCACGACGGTCACCGAGAACATTCGCTATGGGCGCCCTGATGCGAGCGAGGCGGATGTCCGCGCCGCCGCCACCGCCGCCCGCATTCACGACTTCATCGTCTCGCTGCCCAAGGGCTACGACACGGAAGTCGGCGAGCGCGGCGTTACCTTGTCGGGCGGACAGCGCCAGCGCATCGCCATTGCGCGCGCCATTCTGCGCGACGCGCCGGTGCTGCTTCTCGACGAAGCGACAAGCGCGCTCGACGCCGAAAGCGAGACATTGGTGCAAGCGGCGCTCGAAGGGCTGATGGAAGGCCGCACGACGCTCGTCATCGCGCATCGTCTCGCCACCGTGCTCAAAGCCGACCGCATCATCGTCATGGAAGAAGGCCGCATCGCCGCCTTCGGCACGCATGACGAGTTGATGCGTCAGGGCGGGCTCTATAGCCGCCTTGCGCGTCTGCAATTCACCGGCGACCTTCTCGGCGGAGAGCCGAAAAGCGCGGCGCTTCACTGACGCCTGCCCAAGCCGTCAAAAGATTTTAGGGGAAAGAAATCATGTCACCCGTTCTGCGATGGACTCTGATCGTCGTTGCCGTGCTTTTCGGCATCGTCAGCGTGCTCGGCTGGCGTTTCCTCGCCGCCGCCGGTTACTTCACGGCCATCAAGCAAGAGGTCGTGGCGCAATGCACGACGATCCCGTCGCCACCCGGACCTGAAGACATTCAGATCGACCGGACGCGCGGCATGGCCTTCGTCGCCGCCTCGGATCGCCGCGCCGCGATGGCGGGCAACGCGGCCGCGCGCGGCGGCATTTATACGATCGATCTCACCGCGCCGACCGATCAGTGGTCGCTTCATCCAGTGACGGCGAGCGAGCCCGCCGATTTTCATCCGCATGGCATCAGCCTCTATTTCGGACCGGACGGAGTGCGCCGTCTCTTTGCCGTCAATCATCGCGCGGCGGGCGGTCACTCCATCGAGATTTTCGATATCGCCGCCGACGGCACGCTGACGCATGTGAAGTCGATCACCGATCCGCTGCTCGTCTCGCCCAATGACGTCGTCGCCGTCGGGCCGGAGTCGTTCTATGTCACCAACGATCACGGCACGTCGAACCGCACCTCGGCGATGATCGACGACCTGCTGCTGATGCGCAAAGCCGACATCGTCTATTACGACGGCAAGACGATGCGGGTTTCGGGCGGCAGGCTCGACTTCGCCAACGGCATCAACATCAGCGCCGACGGCAAGTCGATCTATGTTTCCGAATTTCTGGGCCTCGCGCTGCATGTCTATAAGCGCGACGCGGCGACCGGCGATCTGACGCCCACCGACTACACACCGCTCGGCACCGGGCTGGACAATATCGACGTCGAGGAAGACGGCGCGTTGCTTATCGCCGCGCATCCGAAGATCACCGCGATGATCGCCCATGCGAGAGATCCGAAGGAGATTTCACCGAGCCAGGTCATCCGGGTCGAACTCTCGCCCACCGGCGATGGCGGCCGCGCGGGCACGATCTATCTCAACCTCGGCGAACAGATTTCCGGCGCCAGCGTCGCCGCCGGTTATCGCGATCTGATGCTGATCGGCAATGTGTTCGATCCGAAGATTTTGGTCTGCAAACAGTCGAAAGAAATCAGGGCGTTCTGATTTCCCTTTAGTCGTCATGGCCGGGTCAAGTCCGCGCATGACGGAGAGATAGACGTGCCGCCTATCTCTCCGTCAGCTTGAATTCAATTCGCCTGTTCCGCTTCAACGCCTCGGGCGTTTTCGCCTCATCTAGCGGCTGGAACTCGCCGAAGCCCGCCGCGACCAGATGGTTCGGGGCGACGCCTTCCTTCATCATGAAGTTGACGACGGCGATGGCGCGGGCGCTGGAGAGATACCAGTTCGATGGAAACTGAGCCGTATGGATCGGATTGACGTCGGTATGTCCGTCGATGCGGATGACCCATGAAATATCGTTCGGGATTTGCGCGGCGATTTCCTTCACGGCGTCGGTGATCTTGCGCAGTTGCGCTTCGCCCGACGGGTTGATGTCGGCGGAGCCGCTGGCGAAGAGAATTTCCGACTGGATCACGAAGCGGTCGCCGACGATTTCGATGTCGGGACGGTCGCCGAGAATGGCGCGCAGGCGGCCGAAGAATTCGGAGCGGTATTTCGCCAGTTCCTGCACCTTCTGGGCGAGCGCGGCGTTGAGCCGCTTGCCGAGATCGGCGATCTGGGCCTGACTTTCCTTGTCGCGTTTTTCCGATGCGTCGAGCGCCGCTTCCAGCGCGGCGAGCTGGCGGCGTAGCGCCGAGATTTGCTGGTTCAGCAATTCGACCTGCGAGAGCGCCTGATCTGAAATCGCCTTCTGCTTCGTCAGCTCATCGGTCAGCACTTCGATCTGTCCGCCGCTTCCGGCGCTCGCCGCGAGCTTGTCTTTTGCCGCATTGGCGTCGGCAAGCTCGATCTGCAGGCTTGCGATCATCGACTGCATGTCGGTGTTTTCCTGCTTCGACAGCGCGAGCTGGCTTATCAGTTCCGCGATCTGGCTCTTCAGGCTTTCAAGCGCCGTGTCCTTGCTTGAAACCAGCTGCGACAGGAAGAACTGCGTCAGCATGAAAATCGTCAGCAGGAAAATCAGCACGAGCAGCAGGCTCGACATGGCATCGACAAAGCCCGGCCAGTAATCGGCGTTCGGGGCGCGGCCGCGTATGCGTCGGGAGTAAGCCATTGGCCGCTCCTATTTGACGCTGCGCGAAAGGCGCTCGATCACGGGCATCAACGCTTCCTGATTTTCGGCCATGCGGCGGATCAGTTGCTGTTCGTTGCGAAGCTGCTCGGTCAGCGCCGTGATCTGTCCGGCCAGCGCCATCATCGGCGCGCTGGCGCCCGCGCCCTGCCCGGCGCTCGCGGTCAGCGCCTGCTCGATGCGCTCCAGCCGCTTCACCGTGTCGCCCAGCATGCCGGGGCCGCGCTCGAAATCATTGGACAGGTCCGTCACCGTCGACAGCCATTCCTCAAGCTCATTGTAGAAACGGTTCTGCGCCTGTCCGGCTTGCAGGTCGAGGAAGCCGAGGATCAGCGATCCGGCGAGACCGAAGAGCGAGGAGGAGAATGACGTGCCCATGCCGGAGAGCGGGCCTTCGAGGCCGGACTTCAGGTTCTGGAAGACGGTTGCCGGGTCGGTGGTTTCAATATTGAGATTGTGGATCGTTGCGCCGACTGAAGTCACCGTGTGCAGCAGACCCCAGAAGGTGCCGAGAAGCCCCAGGAAAATCAGAAGGCCGATCATGTAGCGCGAGGTTTCGCGCTGTTCGTCGAGACGCGAGCCGAGGCTATCGAGGATCGAGCGCATGGAGAGCGCGTTCAGCTGCATGCGACCCTTGCGCTCGCCGAGCATCGTCGCCATCGGCGCGAGAAGCCGCGGCGGCTTCGAGAGCGAAAGGCCGGGATCGGCGCGGCGGAAATTGTTGACCCAGCGCCGTTCCGGCCCGAGCGCCAGCACTTGCCGGAAGGCGTAGAGAATGCCCAAGGCCAGCACCGCGAGGATCAGCGTGTTGAGGCCCGGATTGGTGAAGTAGGCGACCCTCAGCTGCGGCGACAGGATCGCCAGCAACAGGCCCACCAGCACGAGGAAGATCGCCATGCGCATCAGGTAGGGACGCGCATTGGAGAGCGCCGTGCCGTCCATGTAGTCCTTCGCCATCGCGGATATCTCCTAGCGGCCTGATTTCACAACATCGACGCGGTCGGGCGGTCCGGCGTCGCGCACGCCGCCCAGCGCCTGGACTTCGAGCCGTTGGGCGCTGATCCCTTGCGCAAGGAGCTGTTCGCGCACGGCGAGCACGCGTTTCAGCGACAGACGCCGCGCATTCGATGTCGTCTCGCCGGGCTTGCCCGCATAGGATTTAAGCCCGATGCGTCCGGCGCGCGCCTTGAAGCCCGCCGCGAAGCTTTGAATCTCGCTCACGGCTGTCGGCGTCAGCGTCGCATCGCCCGGCTCGAAATGAACGCGCATCAGGGCTGCTTCCGGCGCGGGCAGGGCGATGGGTGCCGATGATGTGGACTGGGCGGGGGCCGCCGTCGCGGGCGCGGCATCCGGCGCGGCTTGCGGCGCTTCTTCCGGGGCCGGCGGGGCCAGCGGTTCGTCGGAGGGCTGCAGCCCGCGCATCGGCATCGGCCGGATCAGCGGCACGGCGTCGATCGGCATGTCGTCTTCCGCCGCCCGCGCGCCGACCGCCGTGGCAAGGCTCAGCACGAGCGCGCAAGCGCCGACAGAGGCGAAGGCCCAACGCTGGAAGGAAATGGTCATGCTGTGCCGCCGCCCGTCTCGAATGTCGTGAGCTGCCAGTCTAAGCAGGTTCGCTTATATGGAACAGGGCTAGAGGCGGATTCCGGCGGAAGTTGGACAGGCAAAGGGGCGGGAAGAGGCCGGAAGGTTAATCCGCCTGCCGGGCCTGCTTCAGCACTTTGGAAAGCTGGGCATGCATCATCTCGTTGCCGACGAGGACGCCGCCGCTTTTCAGCATGTTGTCATGGCCGTCGATGTCGCTGACCGTGCCGCCCGCTTCGCGCACCAGCACGATGCCCGCCGCCATGTCCCAGGGTTGCAGGTTCGCTTCCCAATAGGCGTCGAAGCGGCCCGCCGCCACATAGGCGAGATCGAGCGAGGCCGCGCCCATGCGGCGCACGCCCGAGACGTTCAGCATCACGCCGCGCAGTTCCTTGAGATAGGCCTCGTGGCCGGGGCGGCCGATATGCGGCGTGCCGCAGCCGACGACGCCTTGCGTCAGATCGCGGCGCACGGCGACGCGCAGGCGGCGGTCGTTCAGAAACGCGCCCTGACCCTTTTCAGCGATATACATTTCATCGGTGATCGGATTGTAGACGACGCCGGCGACCATCTGGCCGTCGCGCTCGAGCCCGACCGAAATCGCGAAATGCGGAATGCCGTGCAGGAAGTTCGTCGTGCCGTCGAGCGGATCGATGATCCAGCGATGCGACTTGTCGGCGCCTTCGACCGCGCCGCCTTCCTCCATCAGGAAGCCATAGCCCGGACGCGCCTTCGCCAGCTCGTCGAACAGGATCTTCTCGGCCTTCTTGTCGGCGGCGGAGACGAAATCTCCCGGACCCTTCAGCGAGACCTGAAGGTTTTCCACCTCGCCGAAGTCGCGTTGAAGCCCCCGCGCGGCCTTGCGGACGGCGGCGACCATGACGGTCATGACGGGTGTGTGACGTGACATCAGTCGGCGCGACGCAGATAGGTGATTTCGTTGGTATCGACGATGATGCGCTCGCCCGAGGTGATGAAGGGCGGCACCATCACGCGAACGCCGTTTTCGAGGATCGCGGGCTTGTAGGAGCTGGTCGCCGTCTGGCCTTTCACGGAAGGCTCGGTCTCGGTGATTTCGAGCGTCACCTGATCGGGGAGCGAGATGCCGAGCGCCTTGCCTTCGTGCATTTCAACCGTGACTTTCATGCCGTCCTGAAGGAAAGCGGCGCGTTCGCCGACCCAATCCTTGGCAAGTTCGATCTGCTCGTAGTTTTCGGCATCCATGAATGTCAGGACATCGTCGCTTCCATAAAGGAAGGTGAAATCCTTCTGCTCGAGACGGATGCGCTCGACGGCTTCGGCGGAGCGGAAACGCTCGTTGAGCTTGCGGTTGTCGACGAGATTTTTCAGTTCGACCTGCGCGAAGGCGCCGCCCTTGCCGGGCTTCACGTGCTGAACTTTCACGGCTGCCCAGAGGCCGCCCTGATGTTCGATGACGTAGCCGGGGCGAATTTCGTTACCGTTGATCTTGGGCATGGGATTTCTCGGAGCTTTCCAGGAATTTGGGCGCATCGGCGCAGGGCGCGAGCCGCGCTCTGATAGCATCAAGCCGCCGGAAAGGCCATGCTTTTATGGTTTTTGGCGCGGTTCGGCGAGGATACGGTTAAAGGCGCGCACGGCGTCCGCCGGTCCGCCCGGATGGGCCCAGACGCCCCCCGAGACCGCCAGAAAATCGGCCCCGGCGGCGACCAGCGGCGCGGCATTACCGGTCGTGATGCCGCCGATGGCGACGCAGGGCACGACGAACATTTCCGACCACCAGCTCAGGATTTCGGGCTCGGCGCGGGATTTCGCGGTCTTGGTGCCGGTCTCGAAAAAAGCCCCGAAGGCGACATAATCCGCACCCGCTTCGCCTGCTTCCATGGCGAGATGGCGGCTGTCATGGCAGGTCACGCCGACGATGCGGTCCGGCCCGACGATCCTGCGCGCTTCCTTGTGGGAGATGTCGTCCTGGCCCACATGCACGCCGTCGGCGTCCAGTTCGGCGGCAAGCTCGGCGCTGTCATTGATGATGAAGGCGACGTCATAGCTGCGCGCCAGCGGCATCAGGATCTCGGTCGCGCGGCGGATCGTATCAGCCGAGGCGGTTTCCTCGCTCTCCGTCTTCAGCCGCAATTGCAGCGAGGCGACGTCGCCCGCGTCGAGCGCGGATTTCAACGTATCGGCGAAGGCGCGTGGCTCAAGGCGCGGCGGCGTGATGAGATAGAGCCGGCAGGGCTCGCGCTCTTCTTCGCGCTCGTTCTTTGGGGGCTGGGCTGGTTTCTTGCTCATGGTGGCTTTGTAACGCGAAGCGGCCTATTTGGGCGAATCCAGTTTCACGCCTGCCCGGCGCAGCGCATCGGCCAGTGCGCCGCCGCTCTCTTCCTGCTTTGCAGGCTTGGAGGTCATGCGGGCAGGGGTCGGGCGCGGGCCCGCATTGCGGTTCTGGCCGCTGCGCTCGCGCGTCTCGCCGGGCTTTGGCACTTCATCGTCCATGCGCATGGTCAGCGCGATGCGTTTGCGCTGCGTATCGACTTCCAGCACCTTCACGCGCACCACGTCGCCGGGCTTTGCCACATCGCGCGGGTCTTTGACGAAGGTCGATGACATGGCCGAGATATGGACAAGACCGTCCTGATGGACGCCGATGTCCACAAAGGCCCCGAAGGCGGCGACGTTGGTGACGACGCCTTCCAGCATCATGCCGGGTTTCAGGTCGCTGAGCTTTTCGACGCCGTCCATGAAGGTCGCGGTCTTGAAGGCGGGACGCGGATCGCGGCCCGGCTTTTCCAGCTCCTTCAGAATATCGGTGACGGTCGGCAGGCCGAATGTCTCGTCGGTGAAATCTTGCGGACGGAGCTGGCGCAAGGTCGTTGTGTTCCCGATCAGGCTTTTCAATTCGCCGCCGGTTTTCTCGACGATACGGCGGACCACCGGATAGGTTTCGGGATGGACGCCCGAGGCGTCGAGCGGATCGTCGCCGTTCGGGATACGCAGAAAGCCCGCGCAGAGCTCGAAGGCCTTGGCGCCGAGACGCGGCACTTTCTTCAATTCAGCGCGCGTGCGGAAGGGGCCGTTGGTGTCGCGATGGCCGACGATGCTTTGCGCGAGGCTTTCGCCGATGCCCGAGACGCGCGCCAGCAACGGCACGGAGGCCGTGTTCGCATCGACGCCGACGCCGTTCACGCAGTCTTCGACGACCGCATCGAGCGAGCGCGAGAGTTTGTATTCGCCGATATCGTGCTGGTATTGGCCGACGCCGATCGACTTCGGATCGATCTTCACCAGTTCAGCCAGCGGGTCCTGCAGCCGCCGCGCAATCGACACAGCGCCACGGATCGACACGTCGAGCTCGGGCAATTCCGCCGATGCGTAAGCCGAGGCTGAATAAACCGACGCGCCCGCTTCCGAGACCATCGCCTTGGTGAGTTTCAGGTCGGGATGTTTTGAAATCAGCTCACCGGCGAGCTTGTCGGTTTCGCGCGAGGCGGTGCCGTTGCCGATGGCGATGAGATCGACCTTATGCGTGCGCGCCAGACGCGATAGCACCGAGATCGCTTCATCCCAGCGCTGCTGGGGCTGGTGCGGATAAATCGTCTCATGCGCCACGACCTTGCCCGTCGCATCGACGATGGCGACCTTGACGCCGGTGCGGAACCCCGGATCGAGGCCCATGGTCGCGCGCGTTCCGGCAGGCGCGGCAAGAAGCAGGTCGCGCAAGTTTCCGGCGAAGACTTTTGTCGCGTCGTCTTCGGCAATCTGGCGCAGGCGCATTCGCAAATCGAGATTGATGTGGAGCAGGATTTTCGTCCGCCACGTCCAGCGCACGGTGTCGGCGAGCCACTTGTCGGCGGCGCGGCCTTGATCCGTGATGTCGACATGATGCGCGATGCGGCGCTCATAACTGCTCGGCTGCGTTTCCTGTCCGGGCTGCACGTCTTCCGGCACCAGCGTCAGGCCGAGCATCTCTTCCTTCTCGCCACGGAAAAGCGCGAGGATGCGATGCGAGGGCAGTTTCACCAGCGGTTCGGAGAAATCGAAATAGTCGGCGAATTTCTCGCCCGCCTGTTCCTTGCCCGTTTGCACTTTCGAGGCGAGCTTTCCGCGCGTCCAGACTTCCTCGCGCAGGCTGCCGATCAATTCGCCGTCTTCGGAGAAGCGTTCAATCAGGATCGATCTCGCGCCGTCGAGCGCGGCGGCGGCGTCCGCGACGCTCTTGTCGGCATCGACATAGCTCGCAGCCGTCGCCGTCGGATCGAGCTTGGGATCGGCCATCAGCGCGTCGGCCAGCGGCTCAAGTCCCGCCTCGCGCGCGATCTGCGCCTTGGTGCGGCGCTTGGGCTTGTAAGGGAGATAAATGTCCTCAAGGCGGGCTTTCGTCTCCGCTATCGCGATCTGGTGGCGGAGCGCATCGTCGAGCTTTCCCTGTTCCTCGATGCTGGCAAGGATCGCCGCGCGGCGCGTTTCAAGCTCGCGCAGATAAGCGAGACGTTCCTCCAGATTGCGCAACTGCGTGTCGTCCAGCGTCCCCGTCACTTCCTTGCGGTAGCGCGCGATGAACGGCACCGTCGCCCCGCCATCGAGAAGGTCCACCGCAGCCGCGACCTGTTCTTCACGGACGCCAAGTTCTTCTGCAATGCGTTGGTTGATCGACTTCATGGGGACCGTGACGTTGGGAATCGGGGGAGGGCGTTTGTAGCGCGGATGAGACGTGCGTTCCACCGTTGCGATGTATGACGCCAGCGATTCAAATACAGATGTCATCCCGGGCTTGTCCCGGGATCCAGGACCACATCTGCGGAGTGCGCCGCCCCTGGACCCCGGGACAAGCCGGGGGTGACAGATTGAGATTGTGGAGGGCTAGAAAGAAAACGCCCCGCAATTTCTTGCGGGGCGTTTCAATTCATCGAAGGCGAAAAAACTTTACGCCTTTTCCAGCTCCGGCTTCCATTTGCCGAGCGCGGCGAGGCTGTTCATCTTCGCGCGATGGGCGAAAGCCTTTTGTCCGGCGGGGACGTTGTCCGCCTTGCCGCCCCATGCCTTTTGCGGCGCGGCCTGCAAAGCGCGGCCATAGGAGAAGGAGAGCGCCCAGGGCAGGTTGCCGATGGCGTTCATCGCATTGAGATGCGCGGTCGCATCTTCATCCGACTGGCCGCCTGAAAGAAAAACGATGCCGGGGATCGCGGAGGGAACTGTGCGCTTGAAGACGGCAATCGTCTTCTCGGCAACTTCCTGTACGCCGGCTTGTTTCGGGCACTTCTTGCCGGAGACGACCATGTTGGGTTTCAGGATCGTGCCTTCGAGCGACACGCGGTGGCGCGCCAGCGCGTTGAAGAGCGAGCGCAGCACGGCTTCGGTCACTTCAAAGCAACGATCGACCGTGTGGTCGCCGTCCATCAGCACTTCGGGTTCGACGATGGGGACGATGCCGTTCTTCTGGCAAAGCGCCGCGTAGCGCGCGAGCGCCTCACTATTGGCTTCGATGCAGGCATTGGTCGGGATCACCGGCGAGATGTCGATGACGGCGCGCCATTTCGCGAAGCGCGCGCCGAGCTTGTAATATTCCGCAAGGCGCTCATCGAGACCGTCGAGGCCTTCGGTGATCGTCTCGCCCGGGAAACCGGGCATCGGCTTTGCGCCCGCATCGACCTTGATGCCGGGAATGGAGCCGGCTTGTCTGATGAGATCGACAAGCGGGGTGCCGTCCTTGGCTTTCTGGCGGATCGTCTCGTCGTAAAGGATCACGCCCGAAATGTGGTCCTTCATCGCGGCATCGGTGCGGAACAGCATCTCGCGATAGTCGCGGCGATTGTCTTCGGTCGATTCCGTGTTGATCGCGTCGAAGCGCTTCTTGATCGTGCCCGAGCTTTCGTCGGCGGCCAGGATGCCCTTGCCCGGCGCGACCATGGCTTTCGCAATCGATTCCAGCGTTTCAGTCATGTCTCAATCCTTCTCAGATTATTTGTCTTGCCGTTCAAGCGCCGCGACGCCGGGAAGTTCCACGCCTTCCATCCATTCAAGGAAAGCGCCGCCGGCCGCGGACACATAGGTAAAGTCTTCGGTCGCGCCCGCTTCATTGAGGGCGGCCACCGTGTCGCCGCCGCCCGCCACCGAAATCAGCGCGCCCATCTTGGTCATCATCGCGACGTGGCGTGCCGCCGTCACCGTGCCGGTGTCGAAGGGCGTCGTTTCGAAAGCGCCGAGCGGACCGTTCCAGACGACCGTCTTTGCCGTCTCGATGCGGCCCGCGATGTAGTTGAGCGTATCGGCGCCGACGTCGAGGATCATCATGTCGTCGGGCACGGCATCCACCGAAACCGTCTTCGAGGCCGCGCCCGCCTTGAACTCGGCGGCAACGACCACATCGGTCGGCAGAATGATGTCGCATTTGGCCGAGCGCGCATTGGCGAGAATGTGCCGCGCCGTGTCGAGCAATTCGCGCTCGCAAAGCGACTTGCCGACTTTCTTGCCTTGCGCGGCGAGGAAGGTGTTCGCCATGCCGCCGCCGATGACCAGCGCATCGACCTTCTTCACGAGATTGCCGAGCAGCGAAATCTTGGTCGAGACTTTCGCGCCGCCGACAATGGCGATGACGGGGTGGGTTGGATTGCCGAGCGCGGCGTCGAGCGCGGTCAGCTCCGCCTGCATGGCGCGGCCTGCGTAGGACGGCAACTCATGCGCGATGGCTTCGGTCGAGGCGTGGGCGCGATGGGCGCAGGAGAAGGCGTCATTGACATAGACGTTGCCGTTTTCGGCAAGCGCCTTCGCAAAAGCCGGATCGTTATGTTCCTCGCCCGGATGGAAGCGGGTGTTTTCCAGAACGATGATCCCGCCTGCCGGCAGTGCGTCGATGGTGCGCTTGGCGATCTCGCCGATGCAGTCGGTCGCAAAGCCGACCTTGCGTCCGAGAAAAGGCTCAAGCGCGGCGGCGACGGGCGCGAGGCTGTATTTTGCTTCGGGCGCACCCTTGGGACGGCCGAAATGCGAGAGCACGATGACCTTCGCGCCACGGTCGCTGAGTTCCTTCAGCGTGCCCGCGACGCGCTCGATGCGCGTCGCGTCGGTGATCTTGCCATTCGCCATCGGCACATTGAGATCGGCGCGGACGAGCACCCGGAGGCCCATCAAGCCGACGGCTTTGAAAAGATCGTCGAGGGTCTTGTGCGTGGCCATGCGTTGTATCGGTCTCGTAAAAATGGATCACATCGTTTTATTTTTACCTCCCCCTTGTGGGGAGGTCGAAACGCGAAGCGTTTCGGGTGGGGGGTGTCTTCGAAAAACTCTTACGAAGCGAACCCCCACCCCAGCCCTCCCCACACCTCGCGCGTAGGCGCGAAAAAGAAATGGGGGGAGGGGCTCAGGCGGCAGTCAATTCTTACAGCAACTTGCCCATGGCGACGGCGGTGTCGCCCATGCGGTTGGAGAAGCCCCATTCATTGTCGTACCAGGCGAGGATGCGCACGAGCTTGCCATCGACGATCTGCGTCTGCGTCAGGTCGAAGGTTGCGGAGGCCGGATTGTGGTTGAAGTCGATCGAGACGAGCTTCTCGTCGGTCGTCGCCAGAACGCCCTTCAGATGGGACTTCGAGGCGGCGACAATGGCGGCGTTCACTTCTTCGACCGTCGTCGCCTTCTTCGGCGTGAAAACGAGGTCGATGACCGAGACATTGGCTGTGGGCACGCGCACCGAGGTGCCGTCGAGCTTGCCCTTCAGTTCCGGCAGCACGAGGCCGAGCGCCTTGGCGGCGCCCGTTGAGGTCGGGATGATCGAAAGGCCGGCGGCGCGGGCGCGGCGGGCGTCCGAGTGCAGCGTATCGACCGTGTTCTGGTCGCCCGTATAGGCATGGATCGTCGTCATGTAGCCGCGTTCGATGCCGACGGCCTTGTTCAGCACCTGAGCGACAGGGGCGAGGCAGTTCGTCGTGCAGGAACCGTTCGAAACGATCTTGTGGCTCTTCTTCAGATCCTTGTGGTTCACGCCGTAGACGACGGTGATTTCCGCGCCGTCGGCGGGGGCCGAGATCAGAACCTTCTTCGCACCGGCGGTCAGGTGCATCGAGGCCTTTTCCTTCGAGGTGAAGATGCCCGTGCATTCAAGCGCAATGTCGACGCCGAGGTCTTTCCAGGGGAGCTTCGCCGGGTCGCGTTCGGCCAGCACCTTGATCGGCCCGCGGCCGAGATCGAAGGACGACTTCGTGACCTTGATCTTGCCCGGGAAGGGGCCGTGCACGCTGTCCCACTTCAGCAGATGGGCGTTGGCTTCGACGGAACCGAGATCGTTGATCGCGACCACTTCGATGTCCTTGCGGCCCGACTCCGCGATGGCGCGGAGTACAAGACGTCCAATTCGACCGAAACCGTTAATCGCAACGCGGACTGCCATTTTATCGTCTCCTGAGTGTTAGCCCTGCCGGGCCTTGAGGCTCGCCTTCGCGCTCGCGACGGCGGCTTCTGCGGTGATGTTGAAATGCTTGTAGAGATCCTTGGCGGGGGCCGACGCGCCGAAGCCCGTCATGCCGATGAACGCGCCATCTTCGCCGATGTAGCGATCCCAGCCATATTGAATGGCGGCTTCAATCGCGACCTTGACCGTGCCTTCGCCAAGCATCTTCTTCTTATAGTCTTTCGACTGCGCCTCGAAGAGTTCGACGCAGGGCATGGAGACGACGCGCGCGCCGATGCCCTCGGCTTCGAGCAGCTTCTGCGCGGCAAGCGCAATTTCTATCTCGGAACCCGTTGCGATGAGTGTGACCTTTGCGGGCGCGGTTGCGGGGGCAAGCTCGTAGCCGCCTTTGGCGCAGAGGTTTTCATCCGTGTGCGTCGTCCTGACAGTCGGCAGGTTCTGGCGCGACAGAGCGAGGATCGAGGGCGTCTCCGAGGCTTCGAGCGCCAGCTGCCAGCATTCCAGCGTCTCGACCGCGTCGGCGGGGCGGAACACATAAAGGTTCGGCATCGCGCGCAGGCTTGCGAGATGTTCGACGGGCTGATGCGTCGGGCCGTCTTCGCCGAGGCCAATGGAGTCATGCGTCATCACATAGATGACGCGCTGCTTCATCAGCGCCGAGAGGCGGATCGACGGGCGGCAATAATCGGTGAAGACCAGGAAGGTGCCGGAATAGGGAATGAAGCCCTTATGCAGGGCGATGCCGTTCATCGCCGCCGCCATGCCGTGTTCGCGGATGCCGTAATGAATGAAGGAGCCCGAGAAGTCAGAGGCCGTGACGGCTTTCTGACCCTTGGAGCGCGTGTTGTTCGAGCCGGTGAGGTCGGCGGAGCCGCCGATCATTTCGGGGATGACCGCGTTGATGACGTTCAGCGCTTCTTCCGAGGATTTCCGCGTCGCCCAGCTCGGTTTCTCCGAGGACAGTTTCTTTTTGTACTCGTTGATCGTCTTGACGAAATTCGCAGGCAGCGCGCCTTCGGTCGAACGCTCGTACTCCTGCTTGCTTTCGCTCGAAAGCTGGTCGAAACGCGCTTTCCATTGTGCCTGCGCCTTGGCCCCGTCGCGACCGACGGCGCGCCATTCTTCAACGACTTCGGCGGGAACATGGAACGGCTCATGCGCCCAGCCGAGCGTCTGGCGGGCCAGCGTGATTTCGTCGGCGCCGAGCGGCGAGCCGTGCGAGCCAGAGGTGTTTTGCTTGTTCGGCGAGCCGTAACCGATGACGGTGCGGCAGGCGATCAAGGTCGGCTTGTCGGACTTCTGCGCACGTTCGATGGCGATGGCGATTTCTTCGGCGTTGTGGCCGTCGATGCGTGTGGCGTTCCAGCCCGCCGCCTTGAAGCGCATCAGCGCGTCGCCGGATTCAGACAGATCGAGCGAGCCGTCGATCGTGATGCCGTTATCGTCATAGAGAACGATGAGCTTGGAAAGCTTCAGATGGCCGGCAAGGCTGATCGCCTCGTGGCTGATGCCTTCCATCAGGTCGCCGTCCGAGGCGATGACGTAAGTGTAGTGGTCCACAATATCGGCGCCGAAACGGGCGGCTTGCAGGCGTTCGGCCAGCGCCATGCCGACGGCGGTCGAGATGCCCTGGCCAAGAGGGCCGGTCGTCGTTTCGACGCCCTGCACATGGCCGTGTTCGGGATGGCCCGCCGTGATGGCGCCGAGCTGGCGGAAATTCCTGATCTGCTCGATCGTCATGTCCGCGTAGCCGAGGAGATGGTGAACGGCATAGAGCAGCATCGAGCCGTGGCCTGCCGAAAGTACGAAACGGTCGCGGTCCGGCCAGTTCGGCTTTGAAGGATCGACCTTCATGAAGCGGCTGAAGAGGACGGTCGCCATGTCGGCGGCGCCCATCGGCATGCCGGGATGGCCGGAATTGGCGGCTTGCACCGCGTCCATCGCAAGGGCGCGGATCGCATTCGCCATTTCGCGATGAAGCGGCGACGCCGCGGCGGCGCTCCGCGTGTCCTTGGGGGCGGCCGACTGATCTGCTGGCGTCATGTCTCTGAACTCTTCAAGAGCGTCGGGGCAGGCCTTTTGGGCCGGTTTTATTGGCCCGGAGCCTCGTTCTGCGCGCGATCCGTTGGCGGAAGGGTGCCCGAATCCGCTTCATTCCGGGGTCTGGCGAACGGCGCCACATTGACCATGCGCCTCCGCATGAGTCAATGATGGATTCGTGCAAATAGCCGCGCTTTTCCGCCGTTTGGCGTCGCTTCTTGCGCGTCGCGCATTGACCTTATTTCGGCCCGACGCCTATGTTGGGACAAGAGGTCGCGGGCCACGCGCCTCGCGGCGGATAATTGGACAGATATGAGCAAACTCGATTCCGCAACGGAGCGCTTCAAGGGCGCGCTGGACCGGCTGGAAGCAGGCATTCATCGCCAGCTTTTGCGCGCGCAATCGGCTGCGCGCCTTGAAAATGAGGTCAATGTGCTGAAGGAGGACCGGGCCCGGCTTGCCGAAGAGCTCGATCAGATGAAGTCCGAGGCGCGGCGGCTCAATGAATTGAACGAGCGCGCCTCCGAAACGCTGGCCAATGCCATTGAAGGCATCCGCGAAGTTCTGGCGGATTAGGAAGGATCATCATGGGACAGGTCACGGTTCTCGTTAACGAGAAGGCCTATATGGTTTCCTGCGGCGACGGCGAGGAAGCGCATCTCAAGGATCTCGCCGCCCACGTCAATCTGCACGTCACCGATCTTGCCGGCCAAGTCGGGCAGGTCGGCGAAACCCGGCTTTTGCTGATGGCCTCGCTGCTGGTTGCAGACGAGCTTTCCGAGGCGCTGGCCAAGGTGAAGATGCTGGAAGCCGATATAGAACAGCTCACACAGACACGGATCGCGGCGCTGGAGCGTTCGCGCGAGGCCGAAGACCTGCTCGGCGACGTTCTCGACACGGCTGCCCGCCGGATCGAAGACATCGCCCGGCGCGTCGAGGCGGCCTGAAGTCTGCCGGGCCCCCTTGACCTTTGACCTGTGCAAGCCCGATATGAGCTTGGGTGCTGCCTGGTTCGTCAGGAACACTTTATCTCGGGGCCTTACGATTCTTCAGGGAGTTGTCCCTGAGGGAGGCCGTGGTCTCCTTCACACGACGCCCACCTACATGTGTAGGTCTCCGAGAATCACCGTTCCAACGGCCAAGGCGGGCCCACTTCACCCACCGCCTTTCCTGTTTCGCTTCCCAACAAGGTCCCGATGACAACCTCGCAAGCCAAAGTGGAAGCGAGGGCGGCGGCGAAAGCCCGCCGCGCAGC
>DASYEM010000114.1:0-1527 GCA_036499025.1 Parvibaculum sp.
CAATGCCGAGTTCGGCAAAAGTAGGGGTCGTCATTCTTTAATATGTCTTTCCAACAAGCACGTCGCGCCGGCCAGAATCTGGTCGGTGTCCACGCGGGGTTTTCCGCGTCCAACGCGCTTGGATCGAGGGGGATCTGACCATCTCGCGGAATAGGCGGCGTCCCGGAAAGGACGGCGCTCGATGCGCGCACACGAGTACAATCGAGGCGGTTCATGCGCTATTGCAGTGCAAAAGTCAAGCGATGGCCGATTGTCGCCATTCTTTCGTGCTTTAGATGCCCGTGGCCGATTGTCCCGGCACCGCAATATGGGCATGATCCCGCCGAAGCAGGCCGGATAATTCAGGAGATGCCATGATCACTGCCTATGTCAGATCGAACGGCATGTTGAATCCCGTGCCTGTCGTGCCGCATGGCGTGATCCCTGAAGAAGTCGTCTGGATCGATCTCCTCGAGCCCTCGCCCGAAGAGGAGCGTTTCGTCGATGAAGCGCTGGGCCTCGACGTGCCTTCCGAAGAGGAAATGCAGGAGATCGAGGTGTCGAGCCGCCTCTATCAGGAGCGCAACGCCCTCTATATGACGGCGACGCTCATCACCGGCGCCGACACGGCGGCGCCCGGCCGCACGCCCGTCACCTTCGTTCTCGTCGGTCATCGCCTGCTGACGCTTCGCTATGCCGAACCGCTGCCGTTCCGCGTCTTTGCAGCCAAGGCGCGGCGGCACACGTTTCCCTCGAGCACCGGCGAAGAAGTGTTGGCCGGCCTTCTCGACGCCATCGTCGATCGCGTCGCCGACATTCTGGAGCGCGTGCAGGGCCAGCTCGACACGCTGTCGGGCGAAATCTTCGTGCGCGAACCCGTCTCGGGGAAAATCGATTTCGACGAGGTGCTGCGCCGCGTCGGCCGCAACCACGCACTGACCGCGCAGGCGCGCGAGAGCCTTGTCAGCATCGCCCGGCTTCTGAGCTTCATCGGCCGTCCGGGCGACACCAAGCTTGCCAAAAACTTCGGGCGCGGCTTCAAGACCATTTCCCGCGACGTGATGGCCTTGAGCGACCATGCGAGCTTCCTCGCCAACAACATCAACTTCGTGCTGGATGCGACGCTCGGCATGATCAATAGCGAGCAGAACGGCATCATCAAGATTTTCTCGGTCGCTGCTGTTGTGTTCCTGCCGCCGACCCTCATTGCCAGCATTTACGGCATGAACTTCCGCATCATCCCCGAGCTCACCTGGGCTTTCGGCTATCCCTTCGCCATCGGGTTGATGATCATTTCCGCCGTGCTGCCTTATTGGTATTTCAAGCGCCGCGGCTGGCTGTAAACCCTAACGGAAACGGCGGCTTAGGGCCGCGCCGGAGGGGGCCAAATCTCCTTGCGGCGGAGCGCGAAACAAAGTTCACTACGCGCGAAATCGAGCAGGGCCGGAACGCCCGGAAAATGGCCCAAATCCGGGCTTTTTTGCCGAATTGCAGCGTGAGCCCCGCCTCACCAAGAGGGACGAATGAGCCTCAAGATTCTGATATTGG